>CAZATV010000042.1:18688-22642 GCA_964488145.1 uncultured Polaromonas sp. | reverse complement strand
GCTCATCAGGCGCGCCTGCAGGCCGGGCAGCGAATCGCCCATTTCGCCTTCGAGTTCGGCCTTCGGGGTCAGAGCCGCGACCGAGTCGACTACGATCAGATCGACTGCGCCGGAGCGGGTGAGGGCATCGACAATTTCCAGGGCCTGCTCGCCGGTGTCAGGCTGGGAGATCAGCAGATCATGCAGATTGACGCCCAGCTTTTGGGCGTACTGGATGTCCAGAGCGTGTTCGGCATCAACAAAGGCGCAGGTGCCGCCCAGGCGCTGCATCTCGGCGATGACCTGCAGCGTCAGGGTGGTTTTGCCTGAGGATTCCGGGCCGTAGATTTCAATGACGCGTCCGCGCGGCAGGCCGCCCACGCCCAGGGCAATGTCCAGCCCCAGCGAGCCAGTGGAGACCACTTGGATGTCCTCGGCCGTTTCGCCGGCACCCAGGCTCATGATGGTGCCCTTGCCGAATTGCTTTTCAATTTGCGCCAGCGCTGCCTGCAGAGCTTTGGCCTTTTCGGTGTTGAGGGTCTTGACCGTCGCGTCCATGAAAACTCCTTAAAAATCAGTGACTTGCAAAAAATCTGAGGCCGATTCAGCGTGTGTGGATGAAATTACAGCCTGGATACATGACCAGTACTTTATCAGCCTATACCTGGAGGCAAAGTACTTTTTTGGTCAGTTTGCCTTACTATATAGACATGCCGATTTCCCTGCCTGCCGTAGCCGACCCAGGCTGGCGTCTGACCCATCTGGGCCGCTTGTTGGGGCACAGCCTGAGGCGTTTCGATGAGCGCGTGCTGCAACTCATGGCCCGCGACCCTCAGGTGCCTCTAGCCCTGTCGAATCTGGCCGCGCGAGCGCAGATCGGCGCGGCGCACATCCACATCACCCGCCACTTGTCTTTAACCGGGTCGCGATTGAGCGATCTGGCTCTCAGCGCAGGCATGAGCAAGCAGGCGATGGGCGATCTGGTGGATCAGTGCGAGGCCTGGGGCTTGGTGCTACGCCAACCTGACCCGCGCGATGGTCGGGCACGGCGGGTGATCTTTACCGAAACCGGGCTGCAGTGGCTGCAGGCTTTTCATCGAGCGGTGTCGCAGGCCCAGATGGAGTTTTCGCAAACCGTCGGTGAACAGGTGGCCACCGTGGTGATGCTGGGCCTGGAGGCCTATGCGACCGGTTACGAGCCCTGAGCTGCAGCCGGGCCGATGCCTGATTGTTCCCTTCTTAGCTCAAGCCTAGAATGAATCGGCACTTGCGAAAAAAGCCTGGCAAAAGCGGATGACCTCAGGGCAAGGGGATCGGAAGACGACCCCCGGTTAAACGCTGTAGGGGCTTGTGAAGGAGATCGCCATGCGAATCTTGATTGCCGAGGATGATCAGGTCCTCGCCGATGGCCTGCTGCGCACGCTGCGCAGCTCGGGTGCGGTAGTCGACCATGTCGCCAGTGGCAGCGAGGCCGATGCGGCCCTGATGGTCAACTGTGAATTTGACCTCCTCATTCTGGACTTGGGCCTGCCCCGACTGCATGGCCTGGAGGTGCTCAAGCGCCTACGCGCCCGGGGCAGCGTGATGCCGGTGTTGATCCTGACTGCTGCCGACAGTGTGGACGAGCGGGTCAAGGGTCTGGACTATGGCGCCGATGACTACATGGCCAAGCCTTTTTCCTTGCAGGAGCTCGAGGCTCGGGTGCGGGCGCTGACACGACGTGGCATGGGTGGAGCCAGCAGCACCATCAAGCACGGGCCGATGGTCTATGACCAGGCCGGCCGGGTGGCCACGATAGACGGGCAGATGATCGAGCTGTCCGCCCGCGAGCTCGGCCTGCTGGAGGTGCTGCTACAGCGCGCCGGACGGCTGGTCAGTAAGGATCAGTTGGTTGAGCGCCTGTGCGAATGGGGCGAAGAGGTCAGCAACAATGCGATCGAGGTCTACATTCATCGCTTGCGCAAGAAGATCGAAAAAGGCCCAATCCGCATTGCCACGGTCCGCGGCCTGGGCTACTGCCTTGAGAAGATCCCCTGATTTGCCCAGATGGTTTCCACTGCAAGCAGCCCAGGGACGCCTGCAAGTTAGGCTTGCGCGATGAAATTATTCCAGCGCGACCGGCGCAGTCTTTTTGGTGAAATCCTGGACTGGATGCTCACCCCGTTGCTGCTGCTCTGGCCCATCAC
The DNA here is from genome assembly GCA_964488145.1 of uncultured Polaromonas sp. GTDB lineage: Bacteria > Pseudomonadota > Gammaproteobacteria > Burkholderiales > Burkholderiaceae_C > Polaromonas. Next base: position 20,477 of record CAZATV010000042.1, on the reverse strand, counting down.
GCTGGCGCTGACCTGGCTGGTGGCGCAGAACACGGCCGGTAAGCCCTTTGATCGTGCGCTGGAGCACAACGTCAATGCGCTGAGCCAGTTAATCGCGGTTCGCGAGGGCCGGCTGTCGTTTTCCCTGCCGGGTCCAGCCCGAGAAATTCTCCGGGCCGACGACAGCGATCAGGTCTTTTTTCAGGTTCGTCGCGGTAACGGCGATCTGCTGGCCGGCGAGTACGAGCTGCCTGTACCCAAGGAGGCAGCACCCGTTGCCGATGGCGAGGTCAGGCTGCGCGAAGATGTGATCCAGAACAAGGAGGTGCGGGTGGCCTACAGCTGGACCTTGGTCAATACCCAGCCGCCAGAGCGGGTGCTGATTCAGGTGGCCGAGACCCTTGAGAAGCGCAAGACGCTGGCGGCCGAAATCGTCAAGGGCGTGATGGTTCCGCAGTTTGTCACCCTGCCCTTGGCGGTGCTGTTGGTTTGGCTGGCTTTGGTGCGGGGCATCCGACCGTTGGCGCAGCTAGAGCGACGCATCCGTGCGCGCAGAGCCGATGACATGAGTCCCTTGGATGAAGCCGCTGTGCCCGAGGAGGTGGCCCCCCTGGTGTCCTCCATCAACGACCTGCTCAGCCGACTGAAGGGATCGCTCAGCACGCAAAAGCGGTTTCTGGCCGATGCGGCCCATCAGCTCAAGACGCCGCTGGCTGGGCTTCGCATGCAGGCCGACCTGGCGCAGCGCCAGGCCGATGCGGAAGAACTCAAGCGTTCCTTGCAGCAAATTGGCCGGGCCAGTGTGCGGGCGACGCACACGGTCAATCAGTTGCTGGCGCTGGCGCGGGCAGAGACCAGCGGTCGCAGCCTGACCACCGTCAAGGTCGAGCTGGTTCATGTGGTGTCTGAAGCGATACAGGAGTCGCTGGCCCGAGCGCTGGATAAGCGGATTGATCTCGGCTACGAAGGGCCTGAGCCCGGCCAGTCCCCCAGCACGCTTGAGGGCAATGCCACCTTGTTGCGAGAAATGGTGCGCAACTTGCTCGATAACGCGATCAATTACACCCCCGAGGGCGGGCAGGTCACGGTGCGTTTGCTGACCGATCGCACCACCGGTAGCCTGATGCTGCGGGTGGAGGACACGGGCCCGGGGATTGCGCAGGGTGAGCGCGAACTGGTGTTTCAGCCTTTCTATCGGTCTCTGGGTACCAATGTGGATGGTTCGGGGCTGGGCTTGGCCATCGTGGCCGAGATTGCCCGTCAGCACGGCGCCGAGGTCAGCCTCGACGGGTGTGGTCACCCCGACCCCTATCCGGGTACCCGGGTGACTGTGCGCTTCGGGGCCTCCGAGGTGGCGGGCTGAGCGCTGGAGTCGGCGGCGTCACCGGGGCCCCGTCCTCGTGCCGATGGCGGGTATGCGCCTGGCGCGGTTCTTTTCTGTTAACGGGCCCCGACTGGGCTGGCGATCAACTCAGATGCTTTCCAATCAGCCCGGCCAGTTCGAACATATTGGCCTGTGGCTTGCCCAAAACCGGCAGGAGTGCCGCATCGGCATTGATCAGCCGCTTGTCCTTGGCATCTTGCAGCCCATGGGCCTTGATGTAATCCCACAGCGCCTTCATCACCTGCGGTCGGGTGGTGGGCGCCTGGCCAATCACCGCGGCCAGCGCAGCGCTGGGCTGCTTTTGCGAGGCCGCGCTGGTTTGCCGAGGGGCCTTGGCAGACGGCGCTGGGCTTTTGCGAGCTGCCGCCTTCTTGGCGGGGGCCGGGCGAGTAGGGGAGGCGGCGCGGCTGGCCGCCCCGGCGGCCG
>CAZATV010000042.1:0-18588 GCA_964488145.1 uncultured Polaromonas sp. | reverse complement strand
GGCCGCCCCGGCGGCCGTCTTGCGGGGTGGGTATTTCGAAGGCGCGAATTCGAAGTTCACTTTACCGGCCTCGGCATCCCAGACCAGCATAGCCTTGAATGGGCGACGCGTGCGCGTGGAGACAAATTTCTCCAGCATATCGGTCTTACCGGTACTCAGCAGTTTTTGCATTTGCGCCCGCTCGACCGGCTGCTGCAGGATGATCTGGCCGCTCTTGAAGTCGCAGCTGGGTATGGGTTGCGATGCCGTAGGAACTGATTTTTCGCAGATGTAGTTCTTGCCATGTTCGCGCACAGCGGCTCCGCATTTTGGGCAGGCGCCCAGCGGCTCGCTGGCGCTGAGGTCGACCAGTTCACCCGTCTGCGCCGCATCTTCATCGCCGAAGTCAAACTCGAGCTTGTAGTTTTTGGCCTCTTCGTCGAACTTGATCACCATTTCGGCCGTGAAAGGCCAGCCGGCCTTGGATCTGAAGCCGTCAAGCGGCCCGATGCGCCGATCGCGCAGGAATTGCTCGACCTCCTGCAATTCGAAGGTACGCCCGGCGGGCGTCTTGCCGAACGAAAAGCCGCAGCCCTCGCTGGCTCCGTCGGTACCGGTGCAGGTGTAGCGCCGGTAGTTTTCCTTGATCACGCCGCCGCAGTTGGGGCAGGGCGTATGCAAGGTGGCGTAATTGCCCGGGATGGTGTCCTTGTCGTAGCCCTTGGCCTTGGCGACGATTTTCTCGGTCATGGCCTTGATCTGTGCCATGAACTCGTCGCGACTGAGCTGGCCTTTTTCCATCAAGGCCAGACGGTGCTCCCATTCGCCGGTCAGATCGGCACGCGAGAGCTCCTCGGCCCCCAGGCCACGCAGCAGCGTCATCAATTGGAAGGCCTTGGCTGTGGGGATCAGTTCGCGCCCTTCGCGCAAGAGGTATTTTTCGTTGAGTAGGCCTTCAATGATCGCCGCGCGCGTGGCGGGTGTGCCCAGTCCCTTGTCCTGCATGGCCTCGCGCAACTCTTCGTCCTCGATCAGCTTGCCCGCCCCCTCCATGGCGCCGAGCAGCGTCGCTTCGGTGTAGCGTGCCGGCGGGCGGGTTTTCAGGCCCCGTGCCTCGGCATGCTCGGTGTGTACCATCTCGCCGGGCTTGACAGCCACCAGTGGCTGGCCCTTGTCACCCTCCTTGGCATCGGCCACCTCCTCAGCGGCTTCCTTTCCGTAGATGGCCAGCCAGCCCGGCTTGACCAGTACCTTGCCCTCGGTCTTGAAATGGTGCCCCACCACCTGGGAGATGCGGGTGGTGACCAGGTATTCGGCGCTGGGAAAGAAGATCGCCATGAAGCGCCGCACCACCAGGTCGTAGAGCTTCTGCTCGGCCTCGCTCAGACCGCTGGGGGCCTGTGGGGTCGGAATGATGGCGAAGTGGTCTGACACCTTGCTGTTATCAAAGACACGTTTGCTGGGCCGGATGTAGTTCTGGTTGAGGGCGGTCAGGGCATGGGGTGCAAGGTGCCGCATCCCGCTGTCGGCCAACATCTCAAAGGTCTGGCGAACCACCGGCAGATAGTCCTCGGGCAGGTGGCGCGAATCGGTCCTGGGATAGGTCAGTGCTTTGTGCCTTTCATAGAGGCTTTGCGCCAGGGCGAGCGTGGTTTTGGCTGAAAAGCCGAATTTGCCGTTGGCCTCGCGTTGCAGCGAGGTCAGATCAAACAGCAGGCCCGAGGCTTGTGTGCTGGGCTTGGATTCTTCGGTGACGGTGGCGGCCTTGCCTCGCACCGCTTGCACGACGGCCTGCGCCTGCGCCTCGGCCCACAGCCGGTCGGGCCGCAGCTCCTTGTCCTCCGCGCCATCAGCTGGTGCGCGCCATTTCGGATCAAACCATTTGCCGGCGTACTCCCCTGCCTCTGCAGCAAAGGTGGCATGCACCTCCCAATAGTCGCGGCTGACAAACTGCCGGATCTTTTCCTCGCGCTCGACCACGACCGACAGGGTCGGCGTCTGTACCCGGCCCACCGTGGTGAGGAAAAAGCCGCCATCTCGCGAATTGAACGCGGTCATGGCGCGCGTGCCATTGATGCCGACCAGCCAGTCGGCTTCAGAACGGCAGCGGGCCGCATCGGCCAGGGGCATCATCTGCTGGTCACCGCGCAGCTTTTCAAAACCTTCCCGGATGGCCGCCGGGGTCATCGATTGCAGCCAGAGCCGTTTCACCGGATGTCGCGACTTGGCATATTGCTGAATCAGCCGAAATATCAGCTCGCCTTCGCGGCCGGCGTCGCAAGCGTTGACCAGCGCCCCCACATCCTTGCGCTTGGCCAGCTTGACGATGGCATTGAGCCGCCCCTTGGTCTTGTCGATCGGCTTGAGGTCGAAATAGGGTGGAATCACCGGCAGGTGGGCAAAGCTCCACTTACCGCGCTTGACGTCAAATTCCTCAGGGGCCTGAATTTCCACCAGATGGCCCACTGCCGAGGTGACGATCCAGCCGTCGTTTTCGAAGTATTCATCGTGCTTTTCGAACTTGCCGGCGGTGGGCGTGAGCGCCCGCACAATGTCCTGTGCCACCGAAGGCTTTTCTGCGATCACCAAGGTCTTGCTCGTCATGCTCTGTCTTTCGTTTAAGCGCGGCTTACTGTCAAGCCCGCCTTCTTCCGTCGGTTGGCAGGAGCGATGCGTTCAGCGCGGACGCTGGCCCCTACAATGCCGCCTCGCGCGTACGCGTGCGCACACGCGCGCGCACACGCACCAAATAACCATAGCAAAATTTTCGCCGTGCCCACTCCTAAGCCCGCTGTACCCGCAGCAAAACGAAAGTCGGCCTCGTCTTTGGGCCGCCGTATCCAGACCCGGCGCTCGGGCGTGCATGGTTTGGGCGTGTTTGCCTTGCAGGCGATCGCCGCTGGCGAGGTGATCATCGAATATACCGGCCAGATCATCACCTGGAAGCAGGCGCTCAAGCGCCATCCGCACGATCCCAAGGATCCCAATCACACGTTCTACTTTCATATCGACGACGGCCGCGTCATCGATGCCAAGTACGGCGGGAATTCTTCACGCTGGATCAATCACAGCTGTGCCCCTAACTGCGAAGCGGATGAGCAGGACGGCAGGGTGTTTATCAAGGCGCTGCGCAAGATTCGTCCCGGCGAGGAACTGTTCTATGACTACGGCCTGATCATCGACGCCCCCTACACGCCCAAGCTCAAGACCGAATACCCCTGCTGGTGTGGCGCGCCCCAGTGCCGGGGTACTTTATTGGCGCCCAAGCGCAGGCGCTGAGCGGGGCCCTGTGCCAGCAGCGCCCGAGCGACTGTGCTGGCCGGCCGAGGCCATCTGGGAAGCCGTGGTGCCCCTGCTGCCGGGGTTTTCCGTTGAGGTGCTACCTCAAATCGATTCCACCAACAGCGAGCTGATGCGCCGCTGTCGTGCCGGCCGCACGGAGGCCGTTTTGCTGGTGGCCGAGCATCAGAGCGCTGGCCGCGGGCGATTGGGACGCTCTTGGCACAGCACGCCAGGCTCGAGCCTGACCTTCTCCCTGGGCCTGACGCTGGCGCCAGGCGACTGGTCGGGGCTGTCGCTGGCCGTCGGGGTCAGTCTGGCCGAAGCCCTGGCGGCGCTTGGTGCCAAGGGCATCGGGCTGAAGTGGCCCAATGACCTGTGGTTGGGGTGGGCCAAGTTGGGCGGCATCCTGATCGAGACCGCCAGCCTGGGTGCCAACCGTTATGCCGTGGTCGGCGTGGGAATCAATGTGGGCCAATCCGGCGGCGCGTTACCAGAGCCTGCGGGTGGCTCTGTACCGGCTGTGCCGCCCGTGGGGTTGCAGTCGGTCATGCAGGCCAGCGCACCGCAGGTGCTCGGGGCGGTGGTGCCGGCCCTGGTGCATGACCTGCTGCGTTTCGAGCGTGAAGGATGGCCGGCGTTCGCCCAGCGCTTTGCCGCTCTCGATTTGCTCCAGGGTCGGCCGGTGCAGTTGTCGGACGGTCGCGAGGGCCTGGTCTGCGGGGTTGGCGCGGGCGGAGCGCTGCGTCTTCAAACAGCCGCTGGCCTGATTGAGGTGGGAAGCGGCGAAATCAGCGTGCGCCCTCAGCTTTGACAGGTCCAGGTGGCGGAGGCCTTGCCGCTGCGGCAATTGCAGCGTGAAAAACGCATGAAAAAACGCCGGGGTCTCCGGCGTTCTCTGGGCCACGCTTCGTAGGGGCGGCTGTTGGGGATGTCTTGCAGTCCTGCAGAATTCCCGGGGAGGAACTCGCAGGTCTGCCCCCTTTTGTCTCCTCGGCTCCTCGCTGGCCGCCTTTTCGGTCGGTCACGATGGATCGAACTTTAGGCCCTCTACGCCTGAGCTTGACTCAGGGCTTACCCGAGGCGGCCCGGGTTCCGCCCAGGCTTTTGCCTGGCTCAAAACGGATGCTGCCCCGCCTCCTGGTCGGGCTGGGCAGCATCGGCGGTTCAGTCCCCCTGTCGCAGCCAGGTGGCCACCTTCTCGGCCATCATCAACGTGGGGGCGTTGGTGTTGCCACTGGTAATCAGCGGCATGGCGCCTGCGTCGACCACTCGCAGACCGCCTACGCCGCGCACCCTCAGGTGCGAGTCGAGGACGGCCATTGGATCGTCTGCGCGGCCCATCCGAGTGGTGCCCACCGGGTGGAAGATGGTGGTGGCGATATCGCCGGCCAAGCGGGCCAGGTCCTCATCGCTCTGGTACTGCACGCCGGGCCTGAATTCTTCCGGTTGCCAGCGCGCCAGAGCCTCTTGTCCGACGATGCGACGCGTCAGCCGCAGGGACTGCGCGGCCACCAGCCGGTCCTCATCGGTGCTCAGGTAATTCGGCGCGATCAGCGGTGCGTCGCCAAAGTCGGCACTGCGAATCCGAACGCTGCCGCGGCTGCTGGGGTTGAGGTTGCAGACGCTGGCGGTGAAGGCATCAAAGCTGTGCAGCGGCTCGCCAAAGGCATCGAGCGAAAGCGGCTGCACGTGGTACTGCACGTTGGGCCAGGCGTGCTCGGGGCTGGAGCGGGTGAAGGCGCCCAGTTGCGAGGGCGCCATGCTCATGGGGCCGGTGCGACGCAAGGCATATTCAAGCCCGATCTTCAGGCGTCCCCAAAGTGAGGCCGAAAGGGTATTGAGCGTGGCTTGGCCACCGCGCGGCGGCTTGATTCTGTAGACCGCGCGAATCTGCAAGTGGTCTTGCAGGTTCTCGCCCACCCCCGGCAGATGCTGGCGCACGGTGATGCCATGCTGCTGCAGCAGTTCCCCTGGGCCGATACCCGAGAGCTGCAGGATCTGTGGAGAGCCTATGCTGCCGGCGCTCAGCAGTACCTCTCCGCCCGGCTTGAGCCGTGCATCCACCCGGCCGTGACCCGTCCACACCCGTACCCCGCCGCAACGCATCGGGCCGTTGGCCTGGCTCTCCAGTAGCAGCTCGCTGACCTGCGCGCGTGTCCACATTTCGAAGTTGGGCCGGCCGTAGCAGGTCGGTCGCAGGAAGGCCTTGGCCGCGTTCCAGCGCCAACCGTTTTTCTGGTTGACTTCGAAATAAGCCACCCCCTCGTTGTTGCCCGCATTGAAGTCCTGGGTCGCTGGGATGCCCGCCTGCTGCGCGGCCTGCGCGAAGTCGTCCAGGATGTCCCAGCGCAGACGCTGCTTTTCCACGCGCCACTCGCCGCCCTGCCGGCTCTTGTGACCGTGCACCGCTGCAAAGCCCGGATCGATCGGTGGGGCGTCGGCATCGAGCCGGTAATGGTCTTCGTGACGCATGAAGTCGGGCAGGACCCGATCCCAGCGCCAGGCCTCATCGCCAGTCAGTTCGGCCCATCGCTCGTAATCGCGGCTTTGGCCGCGCATGTAGATCATGCCGTTGATGCTGGAGCAGCCGCCAAGGGCCTTGCCGCGCGGGTAGCGCAGGCTGCGTCCGTTCAGACCGGCCGCTGGCTCGGTCTTATAGAGCCAGTCGGTGCGCGGATTGCCGATGCAGTAGAGGTAGCCCACCGGGATGTGGATCCAGTGGTAGTCGTCCTTGCCTCCGGCCTCGATCAGCAGCACCCGTTTACCCGCATCGGCACTGAGGCGATTGGCCAGCAGGCAGCCGGCGGTGCCTGCGCCCACCACGATGTAGTCAAAGACGGGATCGCTCATGTTCGATGGCCTACAAATCTGCGGGGGGCGAAGGCCCCCCTGCCCGATTGTGTCAAACCCCGGCCCATCGGGCGTCCGCCTGGGATGGCCGGGGCGGCTCTGCCAGAATCGCGGGTCAGGGCGACCCACGGTGGCCCGTCTGCTTGGGGGGGTGATGCTCACGATCGACTATTACTTCACGCCTCAGAGTCCGTGGACCTATCTGGGGCATGCACGCTTCGTGGGGATCGCACGGGCGGCCGGCGCGTCGGTACGGGTCCTGCCGGCCGATTTCGCCCAGATCTTTGCCAGCTCCGGGGGCCTGCCCTTGGCCAAGCGGGCCCCGCAGCGGCAGGCCTATCGCCTGCTGGAGCTGCGTCGCTTCAGCGCCCATCTGGGCCTGCCGCTGAATTTGCAGCCGCAGTTCTTCCCGGTAGCCGGCGATGACGCCGCTCGCCTGATCATCACGGCCGAGCGTGCCGGAGGAGCTCAGCCGGCGCTGGCTCTCAGCGCGGCCATCTTCGCCGCCGTCTGGGTGCAACAGCGCGATATTGCCGACCCTCGGACGCTGGCGCAATTGTTGGCCGAGTGCGGACTGCCCGCGGCCTGGCTGGACGATTCGCGGGGCGATCGCATCGAGCAGGTTTATCAGGACAACACCCAACAGGCTCTGGCCGCTGGTGTGTTCGGCGCGCCCAGTTATGGGGTCGACGGCGAGATTTTCTGGGGTCAGGATCGACTCGATTTCCTCGAACGCCGACTGGCTGCACAATGAGCGGCCAGCGCACCGAGCATTCTCCGCAGGCAGGTTTTTCATCAGCAGTTCAAGGAAAGGGCACAGCATCATGGGTCAAATCATTCAGCTCACTTCGTCTGATGGCTTCGTGTTTCCGGCCTACGTGGCCGAACCGGCCGGCAAGCCGCGCGGCGCAGTGGTTGTGCTGCAGGAAATCTTTGGCGTCAACTCGCATATCCGTGCCGTGGCGGACGGATATGCCGCCGAGGGCTACCTGGCAGTAGCTCCGGCGACCTTTCATCGGGTCAAGCAGGGGGTGGAGTTGGGCTACACCGGTGAGGACATGACGGCCGGCATCGCCCTGAAGTCAGCCGTCGAGGCTCTGCCGGCACCGGGTGTGATGGCAGACATCGAGGCAGCCGTGGCCCATGCCGCGCGCGCCGGCAAGGTGGGCGTGGTGGGTTACTGCTGGGGCGGTCTGCTGACCTGGCGCACGGCCTGCCTGGTCAAGGGGGTCAGCGCCGCTGCCCCCTACTATGGCGGTGGTGTGACCAGCCCAGCGGAGGCGGCGCGCAAGCCTCTGTGCCCGGTGATGGCCCATTTCGGCGAGAAGGATCACTGGATTCCCATGGACACGGTGCACGCCTTTGCCAAGGCCCAGCCTGGCTGCAAGGTGCATGTGTATGCGGCCGATCACGGCTTTAACTGCGATCAGCGCGGCTCCTGGGACGCGCCGGCGGCCAAGCTGGCGCGTGAGCGCACGCTGGCGTTTTTCGCCAAGCATGTGGGATGACGCTGCGTTTTGAAGGTGGGACGGTCCCACCGAAGTAAGGTCGGCTCTGCCGGAGCGTCAGGCGTAGGCCTTCCTCCCGCGCCCTTCTCAGCTCAGGGCCTCATCCAGCACTTCCACCCAATGTCGCACCGGGGTGGGAGTGCCACTTTGCAGATGGGTGATGCAGCCGATATTGGCCGACAAGATGAGCTTGGGGTTGCGTTCGCTGAGGTGGCCGAGCTTGCGGTCGCGCAGCGCGGTGGCGATCTCCGGCTGCAGCACTGAATAGGTGCCGGCCGAGCCGCAGCAAAGATGCGGCTCGACCCGGGCGGTGGCTACGTCAAAACCCAGCTCACCCAGACACTGCTCGACCCCGCCCCGCAATTGCTGGCCATGTTGCAGGGTGCAGGGTGGGTGATAGGCCAGCGGTCCGAGCGATTGGGCGCGCACGCGCGCCTTGAGTTGCGGCAGCAGTTCGGGCAGCAGTTCACTCAGATCGCGAGTGAGTTCGCTGATGCGTTTGGCCCGGTCGGCATAGGCCGCGTCGTGCGCGAGGTGGTGAGCGTATTCCTTGACGGTGACGCCGCAGCCCGATGCATTCATCACGATGGCCTCCACGCCGCTTTGCACCAGCGGCCACCAGGCGTCGATGTTGCGCCGCATCTCTTGCAGACCGCCTTCTTGGTCATTGAGATGGAACTTCACCCCCCCGCAACAGCCAGCCGCTGCCGCCACCACGGTCTGGATACCCGCCGCATCGAGCACGCGGGCCGTCGCGATGTTGATGTTGGGGGCCATCGACGGTTGTACGCAGCCGGCGAGCATCAGCACTTTGCGCGCATGGGTGCGGTTGGGCCAGGCCCGCGTGGGTCGCGGTTCCGGTACCTTGCCCTGAAGTGACGGTGGCAGCAGGCCGCGCACCGTCTGACCTAGTTTCATGGCTGGTGCGAACAGGGGGGAGGGCAGGCCCTCCTTGAGCGCCCAGCGCACGGCCTTTTCGCTGGCGGGCCGCGGCACCTGTTCCTCCACAATCTTGCGGCCAATGTCCACCAGATGCCCGTACTGCACCCCGCTGGGGCAAGTGGTTTCGCAGTTGCGGCAGGTCAGGCAGCGATCGAGGTGCAGCTGCGTCTTGCGGGTGGCGGGCTGGCCTTCGAGCACCTGCTTGATCAGGTAGATGCGGCCGCGCGGGCCATCGAGCTCATCGCCCAGCAGCTGATAGGTCGGGCAGGTGGCGGTGCAAAAGCCGCAGTGCACGCATTTGCGCAGGATGGCCTCGGCCTCCTGGCCTTCGCGGGTGTCCTTAAATTGCGCAGCAAGTTGGGTTTGCATGATTTAGAACCCCAGGCGGCCGGTGTTGAAAACACCGTTCGGATCGAACTGTTTCTGCAGGTCACGCGAGAGGCCAAGAACGGTGGCCGAGGGCCGGCTGCCCAGCCCGCGCGAGGCCGGGTCTTGGCCGCTTCTGAAGACGCTGGCCAGGCCGCCGGCTTTTTCAGCCACGTCAATCAGACGGGGGGCTTGTTCGGCGCCGGCCCAGAGCCAGCGCTGAGCTCCGTGCCATTCGATGAGCATGGCTTCGGGCAGGTCGAGTGCCGCAGTGGCCGGTGGCAGGCTCAAGCGCCACAGGCAGGATGCAGGTTCACGGGGGGCAAAGAAGTCGAGCGTCTGTTCGCGGCAGCCATTCCAGTGCGCTGCGGCCGCAGCCGGCTCCAGCGGATCCACCTGTCCGCCGGCCCGTGTGATGTCGCGACTGAGGATATCCTGCGCGGCATCCACCGCCGCACGTGCGCCCCCTAGCCGAATGAACAGCTGAGATTGTGGTTCGGGCAGCCAGCAACTGGCATGCAGGGGCAAGGGCTGCGTGCCCCAGCGCTTGAGCAGATCCAGGGCCTGCCCCACCGTCAGCCCGCTGGCGCGCAAGGTGGCCTGGCCTGGGGCGATGGGCAACACCTTGAGCGAGACTTCGGTGATCAGGCCCAGCGTTCCCCAGCTGCCGGCCAGCAGACGCGAGACGTCATAGCCGGCCACATTCTTCATGACCTGCCCGCCAAAGCTGAGCAATTGCCCGCGGCCGTTGATGCATTGCACGCCCAGCACGTAGTCCCTCAGGGCACCCGCACTGGCCCGTGCGGGTCCGCTCAGTCCACAGGCCACTGCCCCGCCAAGCGTGGCCTGCGGTCCGAAATGGGGCGGCTCGAAGGCCAGGCACTGACCGTGACGGGCCAGCTCAGCCTCGACCTCCTGTAGCGGCGTGCCCGCTCGGGCGGTGATCACCAGTTCGCTGGGCTCGTAACTGGTGATGCCCGTCAGGGCACGGGTGGAGAGCTCCAAGCCCTGCCCAGGGGCCGCACCCCAGAAGTCCTTGCTGCCTCCGCCTCGCAGGCGCAGCCGCTGGCCGGTGCGTGCGGCTTCATGCACCTGTTCGCACCAGCATTCAATCAGGGTCGCAGCTTCGTTCATGGGGCCTGATGGTATACGCCCCTTCAGGGTGAGCCGCTTGATATTTTTTTATGGGGTAACTGTCGTTTTTTTGAACCCGCCCGAAAAAAAGCCCGTCAGCTTTCGCCGACGGGCCCAGATCCAAAGGAGACTCTCAAGACAACCCGAGCGCGGGGCCGCGCCCGGGGCTTGGCGATCAGCGGTTGTACGCTGTCTCGCCGTGCGAGCTGATGTCCAGACCCTCGCGCTCTTCCTCTTCGGTCACGCGCAGGCCGATGGTCATGTCCACGATCTTGTAGGCAATGACCGACACCACACCGGACCACACCAGGGTGATGAGCACGGCCTTGATTTGCACCCAGACCTGGCTGGCGATCGAGTAGTCCGCAGCGGTCACCATGGTGACGGTAGACCAATCGGCCACATAGCCAGGGCCGCCCAAGCTGGGGCTGTTGAAGACGCCGGTGAGCACCGCGCCCAGGATGCCGCAGACGCCGTGCACGCCGAACACATCCAGGGTGTCGTCGGCGCCCAGCATTTTCTTCAGACCGCTAACGCCCCACAGCCCGGCAAAGCCCGCGATCAGGCCGATGATCAGACCACCGCCGATGCCCACATTGCCCGCCGCCGGGGTAATGGCCACCAGACCAGCCACTGCACCGGAGGCAGCGCCGAGCATCGACGCTTTGCCCTTGAGCATGGCCTCGCCGATGCACCAGGTCAGGACGGCGCCTGCGGTGGCGGCCAGCGTGTTCATGAAGGCCAGGGCGGCAAATCCGTTGGCCTCCAGGGCCGAGCCTGCATTGAAGCCGAACCAGCCCACCCACAGCAGGGCAGCGCCCACCATGGTCAGGGTCAGGCTGTGCGGTGCCATGGCCTCCTTGCCATAGCCCACGCGCTTGCCGACCATGTAGGCGCCCACCAGACCTGCGACAGCCGCATTGATGTGCACCACGGTGCCGCCGGCGAAGTCCAGGGCGCCCATTTGCCAGATATAGCCGGCCTTGGCGGTCATGGCATCGACCACCTCCTTACCGGTGTAGGCGTCCGGACCCATCCAGAACCAGACCATGTGGGCGATTGGCAGATAGCTGAAGGTGAACCACAACGCCATGAAGGTCAGCACGGCAGAGAATTTCATGCGCTCGGCGAAGGCGCCCACGATCAGGGCGCAGGTGATGCCAGCAAAGGTGGCCTGGAAGGCGGCGAACACGATCTCCGGGATCACCACGCCCTTGCTGAAGGTCGCTGCATTGGCGAAGGTGCCGGCTGCGTTATCCCAGATGCCTTTGAGCATGAAGCGGTCGAAACCGCCGAAGAAGGCGCCGCCTTCCGTAAAGGCAATGCTGTAGCCGTAAATGACCCACAGCACCACGATCATGGAGAAGGTGACCATGACCTGCATGAGCACCGAAAGCGCATTCTTGCTGCGGACCAAACCGCCGTAGAACAGGGCCAGGCCCGGGATGGTCATCATGATGACCAGCAGCGTGGCGACCATCATCCAGCCGGTATCGCCCTTGTTGGGCACCGGGGCTTCGGCCGCGGCCGCCGGTGCGGCCGGTGCCGCAGGCGCGCCAGCGGCGGGGGCCGCATCGGCGGGCTTGGCTGCCTCGGCTGCAGCGGCCGGGGCCGCTGCGGTAGCCGCTGGCGCGGGAGTTTGTGCCAGCGTTGTCACGCTGACGCCCAGAAGGCTCAGGCCCAGGGCCAGGGAAGCGAGTAGTTTTTTCATGGCAGTCGATCTCTTTCTCAATGAATGAACAGCCTCGCAGGCTTACAGGGCTTCCTTGCCGGTTTCGCCGGTGCGGATACGGACAACTTGTTCCAGGTCGTAGACGAAGATCTTTCCGTCGCCGATCTTGCCGGTGCGGGCCGAGCCTTCGATGGCTTCGATCACCCGATCGACCAGGTCTTCGGAGACGGCCGCTTCGATCTTGACCTTGGGCAGAAAGTCCACCACGTATTCCGCGCCCCGGTAGAGCTCGGTGTGACCTTTCTGGCGGCCGAAGCCCTTGACTTCGGTGACGGTGATGCCCTGCACGCCCATGGACGAGAGTGCCTCGCGCACCTCGTCGAGCTTGAAGGGTTTGATGATGGCGGTGACGAGTTTCATGTGGGGAATTCCTTTCTCTCTGGCACGCTGGAAGACAAGTCCGGGGTCGTCTAGCAGGCTCTATGCCAACGGCTGGGCTCCCAGCCGCCCCAGCTCTGAAAAGAATGATTACCGAAGCAGTCCCTGCTCTGTAAACCGGGGTGCTGAACTTAGGCCACGAGGCTACAGTCGGACGGCGCGCCGTCATCGTCTGCACAAATTTGGTGCGCAGCCTTGCACCAAATTGAATCATTTGCCTTGCCAGAGTTAAGACATGAGCCTGTCCATCGTGCACAGCCGAGCCCTTGTGGGTTTGCAGGCCCGCCCGGTTTTGGTGGAGGTCCATCTCTCCAACGGGCTGCCAGGCTTCACGCTGGTGGGCTTGGCCGATACCGAGGTCAAAGAGGCGCGCGAGCGGGTGCGATCGGCGCTGGTCAATTGCGGGCTGGACTTTCCGAACAACAAGCGGATCACGGTCAATCTGGCGCCGGCCGACCTGCCCAAAGACTCCGGACGTTTTGACTTGCCTATTGCCCTGGGTATCCTGGCCGCTGTTGGCCTGCTGGATCCGGCGAGGCTGGACGGTTTTGAGTTTGCCGGTGAGTTGTCTTTGGGGGGCCACTTGCGTCCGGTGCGGGGCGCCCTGGCGATGGCTCTGGCGGCCAGGCAGGCGGGTCTGCCGAGGGCTCTGGTGCTACCCCTGGCCAGTGCGCAAGAGGCCGCCTGCGTCCCCGGTGCGCGCGTCTACGGGGCGGAGGGGCTCATGCACGTGGTGCAGGCTCTGCTGCCGCCGCAGCCTGGGGATGCGGCGCCCTGGCAACCCCTGCCGCCGACTTTGTCGCCCGGTCGGTCGGCCGCCCCGCCCGATATGGCCGATGTCAAAGGCCAGGCTGCAGCCCGTCGGGCCCTGGAGATTGCAGCGGCTGGCGGGCACAGCCTGTTACTCATGGGTCCGCCCGGATCCGGCAAGTCCATGCTGGCGCAACGGCTGGCGGGCTTGCTGCCTCCCATGGACCCCGATCAGGCCCTCGAAAGTGCGGCCATCGCCTCTCTCGTCGGCCGGTTTGTTCCCGAGCGCTGGGCCCAGCGGCCCACTTGTGCACCGCACCACACAGCCAGTGCGGTGGCGCTCGTCGGTGGGGGCTCGCCGCCGCGGCCCGGTGAAATCTCTCTGGCTCACGGCGGGGTGCTTTTTCTTGATGAACTACCCGAGTTTCCCCGCTCGGCCCTGGAGGCCCTGCGTGAACCGCTGGAGACGGGCAGCATTCGCATCGTGCGTGCGGCCCAGCAGGCCGAGTTTCCGGCCCGCTTTCAGTTGGTGGCGGCGATGAACCCCTGCCCCTGCGGCTATTTGGGCTCGACGGTGCGTGCCTGTCGCTGCAGTCCCGATCAGGTGTCGCGTTACCAGGCCCGCATCAGCGGCCCGCTGCTCGACCGGATCGATCTGCAAATTGATGTGGCCGCCTTGCCGGCCGCCGATCTGGTGCACGCGCCGGCCGGTGAGCCCAGTGCCCCGATTGCCAGCCGCGTTCAGGCGGCCCGGGCTCGGGCACAGGATCGGCAGGGTTGCGCCAACCATGCCCTCAGCGGGGGGCTGATAGATACCCACTGCCGCATGGATGAGGCGGCGACTTTGCTGCTGACCAGCGCGGCCACCCGTCTCGGCTGGTCGGGCCGCAGCATTCATCGCTGTCTGCGCGTGGCCCGCAGCATCGCCGATCTGGCCGGTCAGGCTCAGATTGCCGCCGCTCATGTGGCCGAGGCGGTCCAATACCGGCGAGGTCTGAAGACGGCCTGAGCGCCGGGCGGATCGGGCCGTGGTACGAGGAGCCGGTACGGACCCAGGTGCACTCGCGCTGGCATGGGCAGGGCTTGCCCGAAGCTGCGCTTTTTGCGGTCCAGGGTTTGCTGCACGGTCGGTGCAGTGGGCCCGCGCCGCGAGCGGGAATTGCACCGAAAAAATACTTTCGTAGTACATTGCTGTCGCCGCTGAGCTGCAGTTCGGCGGTCTTCGGCGGCAAAAAGAGCGTTGAGGTCCAACGGATACCCGCTGGGGTTTGGATGGACGGCAGCCGACCCGTCCTTTGGAGACCCGAGCGCCCCGCCGTGCCTGGTTTCGGACCTTTTAAGAGCGGTTCGGCGCTTCAGGCGGGTGCTTGCATCGCCGTGTGTTTTTGGAGCCGATGACCCAGGCAAAGAGGAGCCCGAAGTTTGATGACCCGCACACAAGCCAACGCGGTCCTGTTGACCGTAGCCGTGATCTGGGGCCTGGCTTTTGTGCCGCAGGCCTGGGGTATGGCCGATATGGGACCCATGGCCTTCACCGGCTTGCGTTTTGCCCTGGGCGCTCTGGTGGTGGCCCCGCTGGCCTGGCGCGAATATCGGCAGGCCCAGGCCGCTGTGGCGGAGACACCTGGGCCCGCTCTGCCCAGCGGTCTGTGGGGGTACATGGTGGCCCTGGGCGCCCTGATCTTTGCCGGTGCGGCCATGCAGCAGATCGGACTGCTGAGCACCAGCGTCACCCATGCGGGTTTCTTGACCGGACTTTATGTGCCCTTGGTGCCTATCCTCGGCTGGTGGTTGTTCAAGCGTGCGCCCCACCCGGTGGTCTGGCCGGCTGCCCTGGGGTGCTTGTTGGGCACCTGGCTGCTGGCTGGGGCCCAGCAGGTGGAGATCGTTGCTGGCGATGCGTGGGTCATCGCCAGTTGCATACCCTGGGCGCTGCACATCACCCTGGTGGGCTGGGTGGCCGAACGCTGGAGTGCTCCTTACCGTCTGGCCTTCGTGCAATTCGCCATTTGTTCGGTGCTGGGGCTGGCCACCTCTTGGTGGCTGGAGCCGCTGAGCTGGGCCGCCATTGAGGCTGCTGCCGGAGCCATTGCTTACACCGGCCTCATCTCGGTGGGCGTGGGCTATACCGCTCAGGTGGTGGCCCAGCGTTACACCCACCCGGCCGATGCGGCCATCATCCTCTCCAGCGAGACGGTCTTTGCGGCCCTGTTCGGGGCCCTGCTGATGGGCGATCGCTTGAGTTGGGCCGGCTTGGCCGGATGTTCTCTCATTCTGATGTGCATCGTGGCGGCGCAGTGGGTGCCGCTGGTGTTGCGGCGAGGACCGGGCAGCGCCTGAGGCCTTGGGAGGGCCGCCGCAGGGTTGGGGCCCCGCTGTCGCCTGCGGGCCAGGCCTCGAGGGGCAGCCATGGGACACTTGCCGGGCCTTGGCCGAGACTTGCACCTGCTGCCTCCCGTGCCTCATGCCTTCAGCCCACTCCCCCTCCCGACGAACGCACCCCATTGCGCATGAGTCCGCGCGTCCTTGACAAGTCCCTGGTGCTTCGGCTGATCGGGGTGATCGTGCTGGCCCATCTGGCCTTCGGCGGCGTCCGGCTGACCCTGACCCTGTGGGCGGTCGATCGTGGCATGTCGCCCTTGGGCGTGGGGGTCTTGCTGAGCATGCTGATGATCATGCCGATGCTCACTTCGGTGGCGATGGGCCGGTGGAGTGATCGGGTAGGTTTTCGTCCTCCCGCCCGGTTGGGACTGCTGATGGTGCTGGGCGGCGGCCTGCTCGATGCCTGGGCGCCTCATTTGTGGGTGACGGTTGCCGGCAGCGTGCTGGTGGGCTGGGGCATGACCATGGTGCAGGTGTCGGTCAGTCAGGCCATTGCCCAGGCGGCCGGCCCTGAGGGTACGACCTGGGGGTTTTCGGGCCTGAGCGTAGGCTTTTCCCTTTCGAGTTTTGTGGGCCCCCTGGTCGCCGGCGTGCTGATCGACCGAATGGGCCATGCGATCACCTTTGCGGCCCTGTGCATCACCTTGCCCCTGGGCCTCCTGGTTTTGCGCTCGATTCAATCGCCGCTGCTGGCGCCGCTGGCGCGTCCCGAGCCGGGGACGGAACGCGCGGTCGATCGCAGCCTGCTAGCTGTCGGCCCGATTCGGGCCGCCCTGGTGACGGCGGCCCTGGTGGCCCTGTCCTGGGACCTCTTTAATTTTTTCATGCCGGTGCATGCCGCGGCTCTCGGCCTGTCGGCCACGGCCATCGGCATGATCGTGGCCGCCTATTCGGCCGGCAGCCTGACGGTGCGTCTGGTCCTGGGCCGATTGCCCGCCCATCTCGGCGCGGGGCGCCTGCTGACGGGGGCCCTCTTGATGACAGCGCTGGTCTATGCCCTCACCCCCCTGGTGACCGGTTTTTTCCAGTTGCTGCTGCTGGGATTGGTCACCGGCCTGATCCTGGGTGGGGGTCAACCTTTGGCCATGAGTCTGTTGCACCAGAACGCCCCGCCGGGACGAGCTGGCGAGGCGATCGGCATGCGATCGGTGATCGTCAGCGGCAGCCAGACCTTCCTGCCGGCTGCGTTTGGCGCCATGGGCTCCGTCCTGGGCACTGGACCGGTGTTCTGGGTGGTGGCTGTGGTGATCCTGTTGGCGCTGGCTCTGGTGCGGCCGGGCCAGACCCAGTCCTGAGGGCGCAACCCTGAACGGCCATCGGATAACCGGTGGGTGCGCCGTAGGTCTCTGCTTTGGGGCAATGGCAGCCCCTGCCCGGCTTCAGTGACGCACCGGGCTGGACGGCTCGCCAAGCTGGGAGCGCAAAGGGGTGTCCCAAATCCGGCCGAGTGCCTCCAGCTCTTGAGCTGAGAGCTGAGCCGAGGCGCTGACTGCGCGGGTCCGCACTGGTCGTGCGGCGGCCACCGGCAGGCGCGGCGTTTGCGCCAGTTGGCTGGCCAGGATCATGAGCTGTTCGAGCGACATCGGCGGGCTTTCTTGAGCCCGAATCATGGCTTCTACGCGCCGCCAAAAAGTTAATTCTTGCAACAAGGCGTCACCAAGTTTTGATGTGACCGGCCCGAAGCTCAGCCAAGCCAACGCCAATTCCCGGCCGGCGGACAGCGCGGCCCAAACCGGCTGGCACCCGCGTCACAGCGCCCCCCGGCTTTGTCCATCTGCTTACAAGTTGGGTGCCAGCAACCGCTCGAGCTCGCGCCGATCCCGACCGCGCCGTTGGGCCAGATCCTGAAGCTGGTCTTCGCCGATCTTGCCGACATTGAAATACACAGCGTCCGGGTGGCTCAGGTAGAAACCGCTGACGCTGGCCGCTGGCGTCATGGCCAGGCTTTCGGTCAGACCCATGCCGATCTCATGGGCCCTGAGCAGCTCGAACATGTCGTGCTTGACGCTGTGATCCGGGCAGGCCGGATAGCCCGGCGCGGGCCGTATGCCGCGGTACTTTTCGGCAATCAGGTCTTCGGCGCTGAGCTGCTCGTCCGCCGCATAACCCCACAGGTCCTGACGTACCCGCTGGTGCAGGGCCTCGGCAAAGGCCTCGGCCAGACGGTCGGCCAGCGCTTTGAGCATGATGGCTGAATAGTCGTCGTGATCATCGAGGAAATACTTTTCCTTCTTCTCCGACCCAATGCCGGCGGTGACCGCAAACAGGCCAATGTGGTCTGCAATGTGAAAGCCGTCGGCGCCCTCGCCCCCGGCCGCGCCGGCACGAGCCGCGGCCACCTCGGCCGGGAGCGTCTTCGGTGCGATGAAGTCCGACAGGCAGCGGTTGGAGCGCCGACGCCCATCCGGACCGGGCGCGTCGCTTTTTTCGCCTTGCTGCCGAAGTCCATACCAGGTCATCGCCACCTGCCGGCGGCTTTCATCAGTGTAGATTTCGATGTCATCGCCGACGCTGTTGGCGGGCCAGAAGCCCACGACCGCGTGGGCGGTGAGCCAGCGCCCCTCGATCAGTCGGCGCAGCATGCGCTGGGCATCCCCGTAGACCCGCACCGCCTCGCTGCCGACCACTTCGTCCTTGAGGATGGCGGGAAAGGGCCCGGCCAGGTCCCAGGTCTGAAAGAAGGGCGTCCAGTCAATGAAGCGGGCCAGTTCAGCCAGGTCGTAGTTGCGAAAAACGCGTCGGCCGATGAACTTGGGCGCCGGGGGTTGATAGTGCACCCAATCCAGAGCCGTGGCATTGGCCCGTGCCTTGGCTAAAGGCACCAACGGGGTTTGCTTCTTGGAGGCGTGCAAAGCGCGCACTTTTTCGTAGTCGGCATGGAGTTCGGCGATGTACTGCGAGGCCTGCTCGCTTAGCAGGCTCTGCGCCACGCTCACGCTGCGCGAGGCATCGGGCACATAGACCACCGGCCCTTCATAGTGAGGCGCGATCTTGACGGCGGTATGCACCCGGCTGGTGGTGGCCCCGCCTATGAGCAGCGGGATCTTGCGTACCCGGAAATGCTCGTCCTTCTGCATTTCGGCGGCGACATATTGCATCTCTTCCAGCGAGGGCGTGATCAGACCCGACAGCCCCACGATATCGGCGCCCTCCACCTTGGCCCGTGCCAAGATCTCGTGGCAGGGCACCATCACGCCCATGTTGATCACTTCGAAGTTGTTGCACTGCAGGACCACTGTGACGATGTTCTTGCCGATGTCATGCACATCGCCCTTGACGCTGGCA
>CAZATV010000041.1:0-23129 GCA_964488145.1 uncultured Polaromonas sp. | reverse complement strand
GGGCTTACTGCACGTGCGGCGCATCGGGCAATTCATTGCCTTGATCGCCATGGACGAGCCCCGCTGTGGCCAGCAAGTTCCCACACTGCTCGAGGGCGCGGGCCAGAGCGCGCTCGCCAAGCCCTGTTTGCAGCCCTGCCCCCAACTCCTGTGCGACGGTTTGCCACTGGCTGGGCTCGATGCGACGCAAGCCGCGATCAGCCACGATCTCGATGGCATGCTCAGACAGCAGGACGTAGATCAGGACGCCGCTGTTGTGTTCGGTGTCCCAGACCCTCAATTGCCCAAACAGGTCCACCGCCCGTTGTCTGACCAGGATTTGCAAGTTGCTGCGGCGCGCTAGCCGGATTTCGGCCCAAGGCAGGGCAGCCTCTACGCACAGCCGAAGCTCAGCCGGTTGCCCGCTTTCGGCCTGATGAATCTGCTGGGTCAGACGTTCAGCCCAGCCGCGGCCCAGCAGTCGATCGATATCGCCGGTATCCAGCCATAGTTGTCGTGCTGCAAATGCAAGCCAGTTGGGCCAGGGCAGCAGGTCTGTGTTTAGGGTCTTCATTTCACCATCGCCCCGAGGCGCCGCCGCCCCCAAAGTCGCCGCCACCGCCGCTGCGAAAACCGCCGAATCCGCCGTTGAATCCTCCAGAGCGGCCCGAGGACCATCCTCCGACAGGCCCGGAGGTTCCCTGTCGGCCTTGCATTACGGCGAGGGCCGACATCAAGGCCCAGACGGTCGCGATGACTGCGGCCATCAGACTGAGCAGGACGCCAGCACCCAGCACCCAGGCCAGCAAGCCCGCCGCCGCACCCGTGAGCAAACTGCCCGGCTTGCGCCCAACCAGAGCGCTCAATACACGGGCCATCAGTGGAACAGCCACAAAGAGAGCAATCAGCCAGGCGGTCCAGTCGTCGGAGATGAAAGATTGCGCCGGCCCAGGTTCGGGCAGAGCTTCACCGCTGATCAGGGTCATCAATGCGGTCAGTCCCGCATCGATACCACCGCCGAAGTCGCCTTCCCGAAAGCGCGGGGTGATCACCCGCTCGATCACCTGTCGGGCGGCCAGATCGGGTACCTCTCCTTCGAGGGCCTTGGCCGGCGCGATACGCAGGGTTCGGTCATTCTTGGCAATAACCAGCAGCAGGCCATCGCCGACATCCTTGCGACCGACTTTCCAAAGGTCACCCACCCGCTGCGTGTAGTCCACGATCTCCTCCGGTGCCGTGGTGGGCACCATTAGCACCACGATCTGCGTGCCTTTGGCTTGCTCGAAAGCCTGCAGCCGTGCCTCGATCGATCGGATCTGCTCGGGTCGCAGCGTGCCGGTGGTGTCGATCACACGGGCGCTCAGGGCAGGGATGGCCTGCTGCGCGCAAGCCAGCGATGCTGCCAGCAGGAGCATCAGACTGAACAGCCTGTGGGCGCCGGATCGCGCCCACAGGCTGGCACCGCTGGACCGCCGCATCATGCTGCCGGCCTCACTTCTTCTGGAAGTCCACCGCGGGCGGCTGACTGATCTGTGCCTCGTTCGGTACGCTCAGATTGGGTTTTGTCGGATAGCCCAATACCATCGCCGTGAGGTTGCTCGGGAAACTGCGCACCAGCACGTTGTATTGCTGAACCGCCTGAATGTAACGGTTGCGCGCCACCGCAATGCGGTTTTCAGTGCCTTCCAGTTGGACCCGCAGATCCTGAAACCCCTGGTTGGACTTGAGGTTGGGGTAGTTTTCGCTGACGGCCAGCAGGCGCGACAGGGCTGAACCCAGGCCGGCCTGCGCCTGCTGAAATCGCTGCAGCGCTTGCGGATCGCTGAGCGTCTCTGCATTGATCTGGACTGCCGTAGCGCGCGCCCGAGCCTCCACCACCTGGGTCAGCGTTTCTTGCTCGAAGGCCGCTTCGCCCTTGACGGTGGCCACTAGATTGGGGACCAGATCGGCCCTTCGCTGATACTGGTTGAGCACTTCGGACCAGGCCGATTGGGTTTGTTCGTCCAGTCGCTGGAAGTCGTTGTAACCGCAGCCGCCGAGCAGCAGGGCCAGCAGCGGTGCCAGGATGAGGTGTAGGCGAAAAGAGAAAAGGGACATGACCGTTGGGGCGTAGAAAAGGGGCGGGAACACACACTAACATATCCGGTGTCCTCTCCAGGCTGCGGACAGGGCCTTGTGAACCCGGACAAAACCGATTTTCCATCCCCTTCTATTTCCCGAATTCATCATGCCCAAGCACTCCGCGCCGCCGGCCGACAGCGCCGATGAGATTGAAGCGGTTTTCTACCAGGCTCTGCAAACTGGAGACCTCGAGCAGCTGATGGCCTGTTGGGCCGACGAGGATGAAATCGTCTGCGTTCACCCCGGCGGCGGCCGCTTGGTAGGCGCCAGCCAGATCCGAGCCAGTTTCGAGGCGATGTTTGCCAACGGCACCATCGCAGCGCGACCCGAGCGCGTGCATCGGGTCGATATGCTGGGCGCTTGCATGCACAGTCTGGTGGAGCGTTTGGATATCCTCACACCGCAGGGGCCGGCTCAGGCTTGCGTCATCGCCACCAACGTCTATTGCCGTACCGCCCAGGGCTGGCGCTTGGTGCTTCATCACGCCAGCCCTGGCAGCCCGGCCGAGGCCCAGGAACTGCAGGCTGCGCCCGCGGTACTCCACTGAGCGCCATGCACTACAGCGCCCCCTGGTGGCTGCCCGGCGGGCATGCGCAGACGGTTTGGGCAGCCCGGCGGTCGCGCTGCCTCAACGGGGGGCCGGTTGGCTGGCGCCGCCAGCGATTGACGACGCCCGACGATGACTTCATCGATGTGGACTGGCTCGACCACTCGGAGGGCGCGCCAGACGATCCATCCGGGTCGGCTGGACCGTCGCACGCGCCGCTATTGGTCTTGTTTCACGGGCTCGAGGGCTCATCGCAGAGCCACTATGCACAGGCCTTTGCCAGCGTTGCTCGCCTTCGCAAGTGGCGCTTTGCCGTCCCACATTTCCGGGGTTGCTCCGGCGAAATCAACCGGGCGCCGCGGGCCTACCATTCGGGAGATCATGAGGAAATCGAATGGATCCTGCGGCAGTTGGGCGCTCAACACTCCGGGCCCCTGTTGGCCGTTGGCATCTCCCTTGGAGGCAATGCTCTGATGCGTTGGGCGGGTCTGAGCGGCCGGACCGCTGCAGACCGGTTGCGAGCGCTTGCCTCGGTTTGCGCACCCTTGGATCTGAACGCCAGTGGGCGGGCGATCGGACGTGGCTTGAACCGCTATCTCTACACCCCCATGTTCCTGCGTACCATGGTGCCCAAGGCCCTGGCCAAGCTAGCGCAATACCCGGGTCTGTTTGATCGTCAACGCTTGCTGCGTGCGCGTGATCTCTATGACTTCGACGATGTTTTCACCGCCCCCTTGCACGGCTTTGCCCATACCGAAGACTACTGGAAACGCGCTTCGGCCTTACCGGTGCTCAAGCATGTTGCAGTTCCAGCTTTGGCGCTAAATGCGCTCAACGACCCCTTCATTCCGGCACAGAGCTTGCCCGGTTCGCGGTCGGTTTCCCCAGACTTGATGCTGTGGCAGCCGGCTGAGGGCGGGCACGTGGGGTTTCCGGTGGCGGGCGCTTTTTGGCCAGCTTCGCATGTTCTGGCGATGCCGCAGGCGGTCGCCGACTTTCTCGAGGCCGCTCTCTAGCCTCTGGTTTGAGGTTCTGGCTTGGCCGACATCGGATGTGCAGCGCCTGAGGACACCGTGCCTGGCTATCGCAATCCCCGCCTGGTTGCGCCGGCGGGCACCCGTCTCGGGTCACAATGGGAGCGAATGCTGCGATTCGCTTGACCCGGTACCCCTATGGATGACATCGTTAAGGCCGCTCTGGCGAAATGGCCCAACGTGCCCGACTGTTACGGCTGGTTGGGGCTGGACGCGCGTGGGGACTGGTACATGCGCGATGACCGGGCTCAAGCCGCCGGACCTTTCGCTGGGCCGGGCAGCGGCTCTCTCAGCCGTGGATCGCTGCTCAGGCACGACAAGCTGATTGACTTCATCGCGCGCAACTACGAGTCAGACGCTTTGGGCCGGTGGTTTTTCCAGAACGGGCCACAGCGTGTCTATGTGGAGCTGGAGCTGGCCCCGCTGATCTGGCGGGTGCACGACGATCTCTCCGTGCTCAGTCACACGGGACGGTTCGCGCGGCCGCAACGCTGCTGGCTTGACGATCAGGGTCGCCTCTATCTTGAAACTGACCTGGGCTTCGGGTTGGTGCACAGTCTGGATATGGTGCAGGCGGCCGAGGCGGTTGAGCGGGGACTTTGGGTGCCGCAGGTCATGCCCTGCGGGCAGATGCCAGAGCGCTTCGGGTATGTGCTTAGCCCGGATTGTGAGCGCGATGGTGCCGCCCGTGAAAAAGCCGGCTGAAAGCCGGCTTTGCGAACGCAATGTGCGGCTTACAAGCCTTACTTGGCAGCCGTCGCCTCTGCTGCCTGTGGGGCAGCCGGTTCGGCGAACTTCCCGCCCGACTTTCCGGTGAGGTAGACGGTTGCACGGCCGATCTCGATATCGGTGAAATCGCCGCCGCCCTGAGCGCCCATGGCGCCCTTGCCCTTCAGGGCCGACTGCCATAGCGCCTCAAAGCCTGTTTTCAGACGCGGCGCCCAAGCACCTGCGTCACCCAGTTTGGGCGCCCCTGCGGCGCCGGCGTTGTGGCAGGCTGCGCATTGCGCGTTGTAGACCTCTTCTCCAGATTTGAGCGGGCGATTGGCGTCGCGAATTTCAACCGTGCCCACCTTGCGCAGTCGCTCGGCCACGGCCTGCTCGGAGTTGTCCGCCCCCGCCGATGGCTTGGGTCCGGAGGTGACGAAGTAGACCAGTGCGATGATGGCAAAGACGGGGACCACGAAAGAATAGAACACAGTCAGAAGCAACTGGCCGGGGGTCTTGACGGGGCCGGTGTGGCCTTCTTCGTGAGCCGTGTTGTGGTCGTTAGCGCTCATGGCGTCCTCGAAACTGATCGAAAATTAGGGCTGCGGCCTCAGCGGGCGGCAACCGCGCATTATAGACTGCCACTTAATCTTCTCCGGTGGCGAGAGCCCTCGGTCAGACCCCCCCTGCTAGAATGCGCTGGAGCGTTTCACCGATAGAAGCGGGCGCCTCGCAGCATGCGGCTGTAGCTCAGTGGATAGAGTATTGGCCTCCGAAGCCAAGGGTCGCTGGTTCGATTCCAGCCAGCCGCGCCAGCTTCCTGCCGCTAGCGTCCGGACCGCGCCCGTCGCGCGGGCTTGAGCAGATGGTCGCTGAAGGCCAGAGCCACCGGGGTGGGACGCTTACCTTTTTGCCACACCAAATGCCATTGCGAGGGCAGGGGAAAGCCCTGCACCTGTAGGCTGGCCACCCCGCGCGCATGGGCGGCCGATGCGCCCAATGCATGGGACGAGAGCACCGAAAGCCCCAGCCCGGCGGCCACGGCTTCGCGAATTGCTTCGTTGCTACCCAGTTCAAGCCTCACCAGCGGAGAAAATCGCGCGCTCTTAAAGTGCTGGTCAACCGCCATGCGGGTGCCCGAGCCGGGCTCGCGCAGGATGAACCGTTCAGAGCGCAACTCTCGCAGGGCGATTTGACGTCGTCCAGCCAGACGGTGGGTCAACGGGGCAATCACCACCAGCGGGTTGGACATGAAGACGCGGTCTTCCAACTCGATGTCCTTGGGCGGTTGGGACATGATGTAGAGGTCATCCCTGTTTTCGCGCATGCGTCCGAGCACGCCATCGCGGTTGAGCACCTGAAGGGCAACCTCAATATCTGGATGACGGCGACAGAAGCTGCCGAGCAGTCGGGGAATGAAGTACTGCGCGGTACTGACCACCGCCAGGCGCAGCCGTCCACGTGTCAGCCCCTTCAGACTGTCGACTTTCTGTCCGAAAGCCTCCCATTCGGTCACCATGGCGCGAGCCGTACGAGCCAGTTCTTCTCCGGCCTGCGTCAGGTGAATGCGCCGTGAAATCAGTTCGTAGAGCGGCATATCCACCGATTGAGTGATTTCGCGCAACTGCATTGAGGCAGTTGGCTGAGTTACATGCATCACCCGTGCCGCCCCGCTGACTGAGCCAGTCTCCGCAAGCGCCAGGAACAACCGCATTTGCCGGAAGGTGATATTCATAGATATTTATCTATGTATTTTTGTTTAAATATCGATTTTACATTTATGCGCCACCCGCTTAAGCTTCTGTTATTAGGTCCGCGTCCATGAATACTCTCCTCGATCCGGCGATTCTTTTCTTTGCTTTCGGCTTGCTAGCCGGTGCGGTGCGATCCAACCTGGAAATTCCAGCTCCGATCTCTCGCTTTCTCTCGCTCTACCTGTTGATGGCCTTGGGCCTGAAGGGTGGTTTTGCGTTGGCCCAGTCGGGGATCACAACTCAGGTGGCCAGCGGCCTAGCCTGCGCTTTGATCCTGGCTCTGGTCGTGCCCCTGCTGGCGCTGCAGCTCTTGCGGCGATGGGTCAGCCCCTATGATGCGGCTGCACTGGCTGCCACCTATGGGTCGGTCAGTGCGGTGACCTTCGTCACCGCAGTCCAGTTTCTGGAGACTCGTGATATCGCCTACGGCGGCCATATGGCTGCAGCCATGGCCCTGATGGAGTCGCCCGCCATCATCCTGGCAGTTGTCTTTGCCAATACCTTGCGACAACGGGAGGCGACTGTTATCGGTTCGGCCGGACGGGCTGCAGGCGCAGCAGAGGCCACCACACCGAGGCTGTCCTTGCGCAAGGTTTTGCATGAGTCTTTTACCGATGGCGCCCAGTTATTGCTGCTCGGCTCCATGCTGGTGGGTTTGCTCACCGGCGAGGCCGGTCGGCAGGCGATGCAGCCGTTCTCGGGGGATCTTTTTAAGGGCATGTTGGCCTTCTTCCTGCTTGACATGGGGTTGCTGGCTGCGCGCAATCTGTCGCAGGTACGCGGTCAATCACCTTGGCTGTTGGCTTATGCTCTCATCGCCCCACCCATACACGCGACGTTGGCGCTGGGTTTGAGTCTGTTGTTCGGGTTGCCTTTGGGGGACACCATTTTGCTGATGGTGCTGGCCGCCAGCGCCTCCTACATCGCGGTGCCCGCGGTGCTGCGGCATGCCATTCCGCAGGCCAATCCCTCCTTGTACTTTGGGCTTTCCCTGGGCCTGACCTTCCCCTTGAATATCCTGGCGGGTATTCCGATCTACGCCCTTGTAGCCACCCACGTTTTGGGCTGAAACCATCCCGTCGCGATTCTCTTGGCCGTCAAGATACGGCGGCGTCGGTGGGCTAGTGCATCTGGCCCAGTGATGGCTGGACCCGATTTTTTCGATTAAGTCCCAGCGCGACGGCATGATTTGCCTGCCACTTGCTTGTGGTAACCGGGTAAGCTCGCTAGCATCAGCAACATTTGTTGACATTTGGCGGGGTTCCCGTTTCGACCGTGCTGCCGTGCCTTTCCCGCTCGGTTTCCAGTGACGTTAACTGTGTGGATTCGGCGCCTCGAATTCCTGCAGTGGGTCGTCTCCTGCG
Organism: uncultured Polaromonas sp.; assembly: GCA_964488145.1. Lineage (GTDB taxonomy): Bacteria > Pseudomonadota > Gammaproteobacteria > Burkholderiales > Burkholderiaceae_C > Polaromonas. Next base: position 15,622 of record CAZATV010000041.1, on the reverse strand, counting down.
CCTGGGGTTTCTGAGTTTCTGGGTTCTGCTGCTTGCCGCGTCGCCGGTGGTGCAGGCCGAGTCGCTGCGAGGGCGGGTGACTGCGGTGGCCGATGGAGACACCGTGACGCTGGTCGATGGTGAGCAGATTCGACACAAGATCCGCCTGGCCGGTATCGATGCGCCCGAGGCGCGTCAGCCTTATGGTCAACTGGCTCGCCGCTCGCTCAGCGAGATGGTTGAGGGGCGATGGGTGCAGGTGTATTACGACAAAAGCGATCGCTACGGACGTCTGGTGGGCAAGATCGAACTGGAAGGCCGGGACATCAATCTCGAGCAGTTACGGCGCGGGCTGGCCTGGCATTACAAGAAGTATCAGAACGAACAGAGCCTGTCGGACCAGCAGGCTTATGCGGCGGCCCAAGAGCAGGCGCAGTCGGACCAGCGGGGGCTCTGGCGGGAGCCCCAGCCCCAGCCCCCCTGGGACTATCGTGCGTCTTTGCGTCAGGCCGAAGTGGACTGACAGAGTAGACGTTTTCAGCTTGAGCCCGTACGGGCCCAGGTGGGGACGGGTGGACGCCCATGCTTCAGGGCGCAGGCGTCTCATCTTGAGGGGCTTGGCGGCCAATCTCAGGCCAGCGGTGATGCAGCCAGATCCAAGATCCCAGGCCCACGATCAGCAGGGCCAGACAGGCCATGGCGAGGGCCACGGTCGAGTGCATGACCAGCGGTGCCAGCGCACCGGCCACAACGCCGTTGGCCACCGCTCCGATGACCGCCTGCAGTGAGGAGGCCATGCCGCGTCGCTGCGGGTACAGGTCGAGCACCAGCAAGGTGACCACCGGTATCACCAGAGCCCAACCGAATGAAAACACCGCGATGGGTATGAGGGCCCAGCTCACATGCGCCGGCCAGAGCCAATTGGCCACGAGATTGATCAGCGCGCTGATGAACATGATCAGAAAGCCGTGACGAATCTGGCGTTTGGGCGGCCAACGCCCTGCTTGACGTCCGCTGACCCAGGCACCGAGCATGATGCCTGAGATGTTGAGCAGGAACAGCCAGAAAAACCGTTCAGGCGGCAGCTTGAGTAACTCGCCCAGGAAGGCCGGCGCCGAAAGCACGTAGAGAAACATGCCATTGAAGGGGATGCCGCTGGCCAGGCATAAAAGCAAGAAGCGCAGACTGGAGGCCAGTTGCCAGTAGCCTCGCATCAGGTGGCCCAACTCGAAGGGCTGCCGCGCTCGGGGATGGAGGGTTTCGGGCAACCACCGCTGCGTGGCCAGCAGGAGGGCTAGGCCCAGTGCGGTCAGAAGCCAAAAGATGCTGTGCCAGCCCATGTGCACGAAGAGCCAGCCGCCGATGATGGGGGCAATAGCCGGAGCGATGCCGAAATAGATCGTCACCTGGCTCATCACTTTCTGCGCCTGCGCCGGCGGGAACATATCCCGGATGATGGCCCGGGACACCACCACTCCAGCGCCGGTGCTCATGCCTTGCAAGGCGCGAAAAAACACCAGGACACCGATGCTTTCGCTCAGGGCACAGCCCAGCGAGGCCACGGTGAACAGGGCCGTGCCCCCCTGGATGACCGGTTTGCGCCCGATGCTGTCCGACAAGGCGCCGTGAAAGAGGTTCATCAGGGCATAGCCGAACAGATAGCTCGACAGGGTCTGCTGCATCTGAACCGGGCTGGCTTGCAGGGTTTGGGCCATGCCCGAAAACGCGGGCAGATAGGTGTCCACCGCGAATGGGGCCAACATGCTCAGCAGGGCCAGCAAGAAAGCCAGCGCCCAGGCGGGCGCACGCCACAAGCCAGCCGCGTCGGGATTCACCGGCCTTGCAGGGCCAGGGCCTGCTCGTAGACGGCGTTGCGCGGGGCGCCGGTGATCTCAGCCGTCAGGCGCACAGCAGTTTTCAGGGGCAGCTCGCCCAGCAGCAGGCGCAGCACTCGCTGCACCTGAATTTGATCGGGATCGGCCTCGACCGTTGCTGGATGCACCAGCAGCACAAATTCACCGCGCTGGCGATGCGGGTCCTCAAGCAGCCAAGCGCTTAGCCCGGCGGCCGGCAAGGTAGCGACCTCTTCGAATTGTTTGGTCAGCTCCCGCCCGACGGTGATTTTTCGTTCACCCAGCGTCGCCAACTCCTCGGCCAGGATGGCGATGCGATGCGGCGCTTCCATGAGCACCACCGCCGCCCGCTGAACGGCCAGGGCCTGGCAGACCTTCTCGCGCTCGCCGGTCTTGGTGGGCATGAAGCCCGCAAAAAGAATGGCGGTCTGGCCTGCCAAGCCGCAGACGCTCAGCAAGGCGGTCACACTGCTGGCGCCAGGAATCGGAATCACGGCTACGCCGGCTGCGTGCGCAGCCGCCGCCAGCCGGGCCCCGGGATCACTGACGCCCGGTGTGCCGGCGTCGCTGACGTAGGCTACGCGTTTGCCGTCCCGCAATTGCTCGAGGATCGGCCCTGCCGACTCGCTTTCGTTGTGCTCGTGGACGGCCATCAAGGGCTTGTCCAGGCCGTACTGCCTGAGCAGACTGCGGGTGTGTCGTGTGTCCTCGCAAGCGATCACATCGACCAGCCCAAGCACATGAAGCGCGCGCAGGCTGATGTCGGCCAGGTTGCCGATAGGGGTCGCCACCACGTAAAGTGCACCTGCGCGATGGTGTTGAGGGCCGACGGCCTGAGCCGCTGCCTCGCGTGCCAGATCGAAGGAGGAGGGGGTCAATGAAGGGGTCCGCAAAAGTTTCTGGCGGGCTGGGTCAGAGCGAAAGTGGTACCTGCAAGCCACAGGTTACCACTAAGGGTCGCGGCGACCGGGCCGAGGCGCTGGTGCGCCAGCATTTGGAGCGTAGCGGGCTGCGATGCTTGCAGTCGAACTTCCGGACCCCAGGACGCGGCGGCGGCGAGATCGACCTGATCATGCGTGAGCCTGACGGGACGCTGGTTTTTGTGGAGGTACGTCAAAGAAGCCGTAGCGACTTTGGCGGAGCGGCGGCCAGCATCAGCCGCGTCAAGCGGGACCGCATTATTCTCGCTGCCCGCCATTACCTGATGCATTTGCGCAGCTTGCCGCCCTGCCGATTTGATGTGGTTCTGGTCGAAGGAGACCTCGGTGGCGGTGCGGATATCACCTGGTTAAAGGCGGCTTTCGACGCATCCTGAGCCTGACCCGCTATCATTGCCAGCCATGCTCGAGCAACGAATAGAACAACAGTTCATCGACAGTGCCGATCTTAAGTACCACGCGGCACAGTCGTTATCGAAGCCCATCGCCCAAGCCGTCCAGGCTATCCTGGCCAGTGTGACCAGCGGTGGCAAGGTATTGGCTTGCGGCAATGGCGGGTCGGCGGCCGATGCCCAGCATTTCGCAGCTGAGTTTGTGGGCCGATATGAGCGCGAGCGGCCCGAGCTGGCCGCCATCGCGCTCACCACGGACAGTTCCATCCTGACCGCCATCGCCAATGATTATGACTACAGGGTGATCTTCGCTAAGCAGGTGCGCGCGCTTGGTGGCGCCGGCGATGTGTTGTTAGCCATCAGCACCAGTGGCAACTCGGCCAATGTGTTGGCAGCCATAGAGGCGGCGCATGAGCGCGAGATGGTCGTGGTGGCTCTGACCGGGAAAGGCGGCGGCGCCATAGCCCAGGTGCTGCGCGAGACCGATGTGCATATCAGCGTGCCCCACGACCGAACCGCTCGCATTCAGGAGGTCCACCTTCTGGCCCTTCACTGCATCTGCGATGGTGTGGATGCCCAACTTCTCGGTGATCAGGAGATGACGCAATGAAAATTTCTCGCTATGCAACCCTGACCTTGGCCCTGACGCTTTCGGCCTGGCTCTCCGGTTGTGCCCCCCTGGTAATCGGCGGTGCCGCTGGCACCGTGCTGGTGGCTTCTGACCGTCGCACCGCCGGCACGCAGCTGGAAGACGAAACCATAGAGCTGCGTTCGCAATCGACCCTGCGCGAGCAACTGGGCACGCGCGTGCGCGCCAGCGTCACCAGCTACAACCGGGTGGCCTTGATCACCGGTGAAGTGGGCAATGCGGCCGATAAGCAGGCGGTGGAGCGGATCGTGGCCGGGGTGCAGAATGTGCGCTCGGTGGTCAATGAACTGGTCGTTCAAAGCACCCCTTCGCTGTGGGACCGTTCCAACGATGCGATTCTGACCGGCAAGGTCAAGGCAGCTTTTATTGATGCCAAAGTACCGGTGCTGGCCGTGAAGGTCACCACCGAGCGCGGTGTGGTCTATCTGCTCGGGCGGGTGACTGCGGAGGAGTCTGACCGTGCGACCAACGCCGCACGGTCCATCTCGGGAGTTCAGCGGGTGGTGCGCTTGTTTGAGGTGATCAGCCAGCAGGAGCTCGACCGCCTGCAGGCAGCCCCCAAATCCTGAGACGGGATCGGTCAGGGCGTCCGGGCTCGGGCCCGCCTTCGGGTACGGCCTAGCGCAGGCGTTTGATCAGGCTCGAGGTGTCCCAGCGCTTTCCGCCCATGGCCTGCAGATCGGCGTAGAACTGATCGACCAGGGCGGTTACTGGCAGCCGCGCCCCGTTGCGCTGGGCCTCGGCCATGACCAAACCGAGGTCCTTGCGCATCCAATCGACGGCAAAGCCGAACTCGAATTGGTCGCGCACCATGGTCTTGCCACGGTTGTCCATTTGCCAGCTCTGGGCCGCGCCTTTGCCGATCACCTCCAGCACCAGGTCCATGTCCAATTGGGCCTTTTGTCCAAAGGCGATGGCCTCGCTCAGGCCCTGCACCAGGCCGGCAATACAGATCTGATTGACCATCTTGGTCAGCTGGCCTGCGCCGCTAGGTCCCATGAGTGTGAAGGCCTTGGCAAATGCCATGCCCACTGGCCGGACCTTCTCGAAGATGTCGGTCTGTCCCCCGCACATCACGGTGAGCTGGCCGTTTTGCGCACCTGCCTGCCCCCCCGAGACTGGGGCGTCGATGAAGTGCAGGCCGCGCTGCCGGGCAGCGGCGTCCAGTTCGCGAGCTACTTGAGCCGAGGCGGTGGTGTGATCGACCAAGCAGGCGCCCGGCCTGAGCCCGGCCAGCGCTCCATGGTCGCCGAGCACCACCGAGCGCAGGTCGTCGTCGTTGCCGACGCAGCAAAACACAAGGTCTGCACCCTGCGCGGCCTCTTTCGGGCTGTTTGCCAGTCGGCCGCCGAACTCTGCCACCCAGGCCTGGGCTTTGGGGGTGGTTCGGTTGTAGACGGTGACTGAATGGCCGGCGCGGGCCAAGTGGCCGGCCATCGGATAGCCCATCACCCCCAGGCCCAGGAAAGCCAGTTTCTGGGAGGGGACGGGTGTGTAATCGCGAGGGTTGATAGATCCTGTGCTCATGCAAGTTCTCCTGGTTTCGGCCGCTGTCTGCTCAGCGGCTGTTCAGGGCGATATTGTCCGGATTTCGCGCCAGTGCCCGGGCATGCTCGGCAATGACCAAGCGCTGACCCACGGATTGGGCCAGACTTTGGTCCAGGGTCTGCATGCCCTGAGTGGCGCCAGTCTGCATGAGCGAATACAGCTGCGCCACCTTGTTCTCCCGAATCAGATTACGCGCTGCAGCGGTGGCCACCAGAACCTCGTGCGCGGGTACCCGGCCAGATTCGCGCCCTGGGCACAGCACCTGAGAGACGATGGCCAGCAAAGACTCGCTGAGCATGGTGCGCACCACCGGCTTGTCCTCGCCGGGAAACACATCGATCAGGCGGTCGATGCTCCGAGCCGCGCCGGCGGTGTGCAGCGTGGCCAGCACCAGATGTCCGGTCTCTGCCGCGGTCAGTGCCAGCCTCACCGTTTCGAGGTCGCGCAGCTCTCCGACCATGATCACATCAGGATCCTCGCGCAGCGCTGAGCGCAGGGCCTGGCTGAAGTCGGCCGCATGCAGGCCGATCTGTCGCTGATGCACCAGGCCTTGATGGCCGGGATGCAAAAACTCGATGGGATCTTCCAGGGTGATCAGATGCCCAGGCTGAGCCTGAAGGCGATGTTGGAGCAATGCCGCGAGCGTGCTCGATTTGCCCGATCCCGTCGGGCCGGTCACCAGCACAAGCCCTGACGGTCTGAGCACAAGATCGGCCACTGCCGGAGGCACTCGCAGTTCCTGCAGGGTTGGCAGTCGACGGGGAATATGCCGCAGGGCCAGGGCCGGCCCGCGTTCGTGGCGAAAGGCGTTGAAACGAAAGCGCCCCAGGCTTGCCTGATCGATCACCCCGTCTACATCGCGATGACAGTCCCACTGCTGGCGCTGCGGCTCGGTCATCAGCGCTTGGGCAGCGCTGTGGACCTGATCGGCCGTCAGGGTCGGGCTGCACAGGGCCTGCAGGCGGCCATGAACCCGCAGCACCGGCGGCAGGCCGCTGGAGAGGTGCAGGTCGGAGGCCTGCCCTTCGACCGCCTGATTCAGCCATTCGTGCAGGCTCATGGAACGCCTCGCGTTAAAGTGTGCATATGTCTTCTATCTCAACCCAGCTTGAAGAGGTTCGCAAGCGCATTGACAAAGCTTGCCAAGAGGTGGGCCGCGACAGCAGCTCTGTAACTTTGTTGGCCGTCTCCAAAACCTTCGGGCCCGAGGCCGTGGTCGAGGCGGTTCGGGCTGGGCAGCGTGATTTCGGTGAGAACTATGTGCAGGAGGCGCTGGGCAAGATCAAAGCCTTGCGGCTCTGGGCCGCTGAACAGACGCAGCCGCCTCATTTGTGCTGGCATTGCATCGGGCCTTTGCAGAGCAACAAGGCCCGCCCCGTCGCTGAGAATTTTGATTGGGTGCACAGCATCGACCGGCTCAAGATTGCCCAGCGACTCTCCGAATTCAGGCCGGCGCATCTGCCGCCGCTGCAGGTGTGTCTGCAGGTCAATATCGATGGCGGTCCGACCAAGTCGGGCGTCCAGCCACAAGAGGCTTTGGCCCTGGCCGAGGCGGTACAGCCTTTGCCAGGCCTGGTTTTACGCGGCCTGATGACGATCCCGGAACCAGCCGCTGACTTTTCCGCGGCCCTGCGGGTGCATCAGCGCACGCGAGCCTTGCTCGAGCAACTTAACGCTTCGGCTCGGCTGCGCCGACCGCTGGATACCCTGTCGATGGGCATGAGCGCTGATCTGGAGGCGGCCATCGCCGCGGGCAGCACGCTGGTGCGAGTCGGAACCGCCATTTTTGGTCGGCGAGCGCCGGCTTGAGGCCTCACAGCCCAGGCCATCGGCCCGTGCGAAAATTAGAGAATGAATGCCCCCGATCAGGTTCAGGCTCCGTCGCTTGCTGCGCTGATGCAAAGTCTTGGCCAGCAGGCCAGGGCCGCATCGGCTGCGATGGCGCGCGCCTCGGCCGAGGAAAAAAGTCGGGCCCTGCGCCGGCTGGCTGGTTTGCTGCGAGGGCAGGTGCAACCCTTGATGGCAGCCAATGCTCTCGATTTGGAACGGGCCCGCGCTGCCGGCTTGAGCGGGCCCCTGCTGGATCGACTCAAGCTCAGCCCCAAAATTCTGGAGACGGTGGCTTTGGGGGCCGAACAGCTGGCGGCTATGCCCGATGTGATTGGGCAGATCAGCGGGATGCAGCAGCAGCCCAGTGGGATTCGGGTTGGCCAGATGCGGGTTCCGCTGGGAGTTTTCGGCATGATTTACGAGAGCCGACCCAATGTCACGATCGAAGCGGCTTGCCTGGCCATCAAGAGCGGGAACGCCTGCATCCTGCGCGGAGGCTCCGAGGCCATCGACTCCAACACCGCACTGGCGGCGCTGGTTCAGAGCGCCCTGCAGCAGGCGGGCCTGCCCCAGGAAGCGGTGCAATTGGTGCCCACCACCGATCGGCAGGCGGTCGGGTTGCTCATCGCGATGCCCGAGTTTGTCGATGTCATCATCCCCCGGGGCGGGAAAGGCTTGATCGAGAGGGTCAGCCGGGAAGCGCGGGTGCCGGTCATCAAGCATCTCGATGGCAACTGCCATGTTTATGTCGACGAGTTCTGTGACCTTGAGATGGCCGTGGCCATTGCCGACAATGCCAAGACCCAGAAATACAGCCCCTGCAATGCCGCTGAGGGCTTGCTGGTTGCACGCGCCGTGGCGGCGAATTTTCTGCCCCGCATCGGTCGCGTGTATGCCGAAAAGGGTGTGGAGATGCGGTGCGATGCCGAGGCACTGGGTCTGTTAAAGGCTGCGCTTGGCGCGGCAGCGTCGAGTCATCTGCTGCGGCCTGCGACCGAGCAAGACTGGTCTGAAGAGTATCTCGCACCTATCATCAGCATAAAGGTGGTCAGTGACATCGGAGAAGCGATCGCTCACATCAATACCTATTCCAGCCATCACACCGACGCCATCGTCACCCGCGATCATGTGCATGCGCAGCGCTTTTTACGCGAGGTGGACTCGGCCAGCGTCATGGTCAACGCCAGCACCCGTTTTGCCGACGGCTTCGAATATGGCCTGGGGGCGGAGATCGGCATTTCGACCGACAAGTTTCACGCTCGTGGCCCGGTGGGGATCGAAGGGCTGACCTGCCTGAAGTACGTGGTCCTCGGGCAGGGCCAGTTGCGCACATGATTTCGTTGCTGATTGCGCAGGCGGCAGCCGCCCGCCCGCTTTCGGAGCGTCGAGCCGCTCGTGCTCTCAAGCGGCCCCAGCCGTGAAGGCTGGTTTTGCTAATCTTTTCGTGAAAGTTCTCGCATGGTCCCCCATTTGATTACTGCTCTCAACGGCCCCATCAATGAGCTGGAGCAACGGGTGCTCGATTCAACGCCAGCCATTGAACGCTGGTTTCGACTGGAATGGATGGAACACACGCCGCCGTTTTACTGCGCGGTCGACATTCGTAATGCCGGCTTCAAGCTCGCACCGGTCGATACCGCCCTGTTTCCGGGGGGATGGAACAACCTGACGCCAGAGATGCTCCCGCTGGCGGTGCAGGCCGCGATGGCGGCCATCGAGAAAATCTGCCCGGAAGCCCGCAATTTGCTGGTGGTGCCCTCCGGCCAGACCCGCAGCACCTTTTACTTGGCCAATGTGTTGCAGCTCAAGCGCATCTTTCACCAGACCGGATTGAATGTGCGCTTCGGCTCGCTCAGCCCCGAGATCAAGGAGCCGACCACCTACGACTTGCCGACCGGCGAGAGCGTCACCATCGAACCGCTGATCCGCAGCGAGCGGCGGCTGGGTCTGAAGGATTTCGACCCTTGCACGATCTTGCTCAACAACGAACTGTCGGCCGGTGTGCCCGGCATCCTCGAGGACTTGCATGAGCAATACCTGTTGCCCCCCCTGCATGCCAGCGCCACCGTGCGCCGCAAGTCTCAGCACTTTCAGGTCTATGAGGAAATCTGCAAGCGTTTTGCCAAGCTGCTGGGCATAGATCCCTGGCTGATCAACCCGATGTTCTCCAGCTGTGGACTAGTAGCCGCCCATTCGGGACGGGAGGCTTTGCAGACCCATGTGGATGCGCTGCTGACCAAGATACGGCGTAAGTACAAGGAATACGGCATCAATGAGAAGCCGTTTGTTGTGGTGAAGGCCGACGGTCGGGCCGATGGCTTGGGGATCGTGACGGTCCGCGATGTCAAGGACCTTGAAACCCTGTCGCTAGGCTTGCCTGACGAGAGCACACAGTCGGTGGAAGTGATTGTGCAGGAGGGCGTGCTGACCAACGAGCGCGTCAACGAGGCAGTGGCCGAGCCGGTGGTCTACCTGATGGATCGTTATGTGGTGGGCGGCTTCTATCGCATTCATGCCGAGCGTGGTATCGATGAGAATCTCAACGCTCCCGGCGCAACTTTTGTTCCTTTGGCCTTCGCCGATAGCGGTCGCCTGCCGCAGGCGGGCGAAAAACCAGGGTCGAGCAGCCCCAACCGGTTTTACATGTACGGTGTGATTGCCCGATTGGCCCTCTTGGCGGCCAGTTATGAGCTGGAAAGTACCGACCCCCACGCAGAGGTCTATGATTGAGGCGATGAGTTGCTGCGCTGCAACAAAATAGGTCTAAATGTTTTGCAGGGGACCCGCGTGCTTGCGCTCGCCTGACATAGGCAGACAATTGTCGCTCTGCCCCTGACTTGCCGGTCGACCCCGCACTTCTGCGGCTACAACCGGCCCCTGAGTTTGTCGCATTCCTCCTCCTCCCTCGCAGCCTTGGCCCTGGCGGCTATCGGCGTGGTCTATGGTGACATCGGCACCAGCGTGCTCTATGCGGTCAAGGAAGTGTTTGGCTCCGGCCATGTCGATTTCACACCGGGCAATGTCTATGGCATCTTGTCCTTGTTCTTCTGGACGCTGACCACCATTGTTTCTTTCAAGTATGTGTTGTTGGTGCTGCGCGCCGACAACCACGGCGAGGGTGGCTTGGTGGCGATGCTGGCGCTGGCCTCTCAGGCGGTCAAGGACAGGTCCCGGTTGCGCGCGGTGTTACTGGTCATTGGGATCTTTGGTACCTCTTTGTTCTATGGCGACGGCGTCATCACGCCGGCCATTTCGGTTCTGTCGGCGGTGGAGGGCCTGGAGGTGGTGGACCCGGCCTTCAAGCGAGCGGTCATACCGGTGACCTTGCTGATTCTGCTGGTGCTGTTTTCGGTTCAGAAGCGCGGTACGGCCGGTATCGGGAAATTCTTCGGTCCGGTGACCCTGGTCTGGTTTGGTGCCCTGGCTCTGCTGGGCTTGAATCAGATCGCCAGCTATCCGAGTATTTTGCTGGCCATCAGTCCCCATCATGCGCTGAGCTTCATATGGGATAACCCAGGCACCACCTTCATCATTTTGGGCGCTGTGGTGCTTTGCGTGACCGGCGCTGAGGCGCTGTACGCTGACTTGGGACATTTCGGCAAGGCGCCGATACGCCTGGCCTGGTTTGGGGTGGTCATGCCCGCCTTGACGCTCAATTATTTTGGTCAAGGCGCCCTGCTGCTGCGCGAGCCCGAAGCCGTGAAGAACCCTTTCTATCTGATGGCTCCTGAATGGGCCCTGATGCCCTTGGTGGTTCTGGCTACCGCTGCATCCGTGATCGCCTCTCAGGCGCTGATTACCGGCGCCTTCAGCGTAACCAAACAAGTGATACAACTGGGCTACTTACCCAGGCTCAACATCTTGCACACCAGCGAGCGCGACACTGGACAGATCTACATTCCCTTGGTTAACTGGGGACTGTTTGCCGCTATCGTACTGGCGGTGATCATGTTCAGATCATCGAGCAATCTGGCGGCCGCTTACGGGATTGCTGTCACACTGGACATGCTGATCACCACCGTGCTGACTTTTTTCGTGATCCGCTACGCCTGGCGATATCCTCTGCCTCTTTGCATCGCGGCCACGGGAGTTTTTTTCGTCATCGATCTGGCTTTCTTTGCGTCGAATTTGATGAAGCTGGTCGATGGAGGTTGGTTCCCCCTGGTCATTGGCGCATTCGTGTTTACGCTTATGCTCACCTGGAAAGAGGGGCGGCATCTGCTCAACTCCAAGCTTCGGGCCGATGCTATCGATCTGCCTTCCTTTCTGGAGGCAGTATTCGTTAGTCCACCGGCGCGGGTGGAGGGTACGGCCGTATTTCTGACGGCTGAGAAGGGGGCCGTGCCCAACGCCCTGCTGCATAACCTGAAACATAACAAGGTGATGCATCTGCAGAACCTGTTTGTGACGGTCATCAATCATGAGGTGCCCTGGGTCGCCCTTGATCGACGCATCGAAATCGAGACTTTGGGGCACGACTGCTGGCAGGTGATGATTCACTACGGCTTTAAGGATGATCCGGACATACCCAAGGCGCTGGAAGCCTTGGGCGCGCACGGCTGCGTGCTGGACAACATGACGACCAGCTATTTCCTCTCGCGCGACACGGTGATTCCGACGATAGGGGGCGGCATGTCGCCGTGGCGGGAAAAACTTTTTGCCCAAATGCATCGCAATGCCAGTGGTGCGGCAGACTTCCTTAAGCTGCCCAACAATGCGGTGGTTGAGCTCGGCTCGAAAATCGAAATTTGATCCTCGCCATGCATCTGTTGTTCATCGCCGACCCGCTCGAATCCTTCAAGACCTACAAGGACAGCACTTTTGCCATGATGCAGGAAGCCCAGGCGCGCGGTCATCGTCTGAGCGTCTGTGAACCCAAAGATCTGACGTGGCAGCGGGGCCAGTCAGTCCTTGCCTATGTGCGCGATATCACCCTGACCGGCCAGCAGGATCCATGGTTTGAGTCCGAACAGCAGCCCCCGCATGAGCGCCCTCAGGCGCTGCAGGATTTTGACGCGGTCTTGATGCGCAAGGACCCACCGTTTGACAGCGAGTATTTTTATGCTACGCATCTGCTCGAACAGGCCGAGCGTGAAGGCGCCCGCATCTTCAACCGACCCCGAGCTCTGCGCGACCATCCGGAAAAGCTCGCGATCCTCGAGTTTCCGGACTTCATTGCCCCTACGCTGGTCACCCGTGATGCTGCCGATGTTCGGCGTTTTCACGCAGAGCACCAGGACATCATCCTCAAACCGCTCGACGGCATGGGGGGGATGGGCATTTTCCGGGTGGGCGCCGATGGCCGAAACCTTGGGGCCATTGTCGAGACGCTCAACCGCCACGGCGCTCAGACCGTGATGGTGCAGCGCTTTCTGCCCGCTATTGCACAAGGTGACAAGCGGGTTCTGGTCATCGGCGGCAAGCCGGTGCCATTTTGCCTGGCGCGAATCCCGCAAGGTGATGAGGTGCGGGGCAATCTGGCGGCCGGCGGCTTAGGGGTGGCTCAATCGCTTTCAGCGCGTGATCTGGAGATTGCGCAGTCCCTTGGACCAGTATTGGCCTCGCGGGGGCTGCTTCTCGTCGGGCTCGATGTGATCGGTGACTGTCTGACCGAAATTAACGTCACCAGCCCGACTTGTTTTCGCGAGATCTCCGATCAGACTGGCTTCAATGTAGCCTCGATGTTTATCGATGCGCTGGAGGCTGCGCTCGGTCAATCGGTGGTCGGCGCCTGCCGCACATGAGTTGGACGCGGCTTCGATCCTGACAGCGTCAGGATCGAGGTTCAGACCAGAGCTTGCCGCCGGTGGCCCAGTTGTCCCGCTTAATGTCGGTGATGATGATGTCCACCGAGTCGGGCGAGCCACCCAGAACCTCGACGGTCACGCGAGTGATTTCTTCAACCAGTTTCTTTTTCTGTTCGGGTGTCCGGCCTTCGAACATTTCGATGTGATAGGTGGGCATGGGGCCAGCGATAGGAGTGTCAGAGGCCCTAATCATAGGCGGGCTCAGCCGTGAAGCGTAATGCTGGCGCTGGGGGCGGTGAACACGGTGGTGCTGGGACGTGGGCCCCGGTTCAGGCATACGGTTTGGGTTTCTGTCCTGCAACAGATTGGCCAATCGGCGCTGGATAATCAACTTGGCATAGACGATTCTGAGGTAATTTTGGAGGACCCATGCTCTATCGATTCAAGTCCAGAAATGCCGGTGATGTGATCATGCTGGAGACCACCGGCAAGCGGGTTCTGGAAATCATCGGCAAAGAGCCTGGCCCGCAGGGCATCGTGCTGGCTGAGCAAATGGCGCAGGCCATTGCTGACCTGCAGGCTGCAGTGGAGCAGGAGGAGGCTGACTTTGCGCGCGCCAAGGCTGACTTTGCATCCGGTCAGACCCGGGAGCCGCCCGATACCGAGGCGGTTCGCCTGCGTCAACGGGCCCAACCTTTCGTGGAATTGCTCCGGCGCAGCCAGGAAAGCGGCGACCCGGTGGTCTGGGGCATTTGAACGCCCCCACGCCCTTGTTGCGCGCGGGGGACCGGGGGTTCAGTCGGCCTTGGCCCCAGAGACCTTGACCACCTGCGCCCACTTGAGGTGCTCGCTGTCAATCAGTCGGGCAAATTCCTGAGGCGTAATGCCTCCCGGGATGGCACCTTGGGCCTGCATCTTTTCCTTGATGCCGGGGTCATTGAGGGCGCGCGCCACTTCACGTTGAATGCGGTTGACGATATCGGCTGACGTGCCGGCCGGCGCCAGCAGACCGAACCAGCTGCTGGCGTCAAAGCCTTTGAGCTTGGCCGCCTCCTCAAGGGTGGGCAGGTCTGGCAGTGCAGAAGACCGTTGGCTGCTGGTTACGGCGAAGGCCCTGAGTTTGCCTGAACGAATATGTGGCATCGAGGAGGGCAGGTTGTCGAACATCACATCCATCGTGCCAGCCATCAGATCCATCAAAGCGGGACTGGAGCCCCGGTAGGGTACATGAACCATGAAGACGCCCGCTTGACTTTTGAAAAGCTCGCCGGCCAGATGAATAGAGGTACCACTGCCGCTGGAGGCCATATTAAGTTTGCCCGGGCGGGCGCGCGCGTAGGCCATGAAGTCCTGCACGCTGTTGATACCCATGCTCTTGGCTTTCTCGGTGCTCATGACCATCACGTTGGGCACCGCGGCCACGAGGGTGATCGGCACAAAGTCCTTGATCGGGTCATAGGGCAGCTTGTCGTAAAGGGCTCGATTGATGCCGTGTGTGCCGACGGTTCCCATCAGAAGGGTGTAGCCATCGTTGGGTGCCTTGGCCACGATTTCAGTGCCGACATTGCCGCCAGCTCCAGCCCTGTTTTCAACAATGAAAGGCTGTCCAAGCGCTTTGGTCAATTCGGGCGCGATCGCGCGGGCCAGGATATCGGTGGTACCTCCCGGCGGGAAGGGCACAACGATGCGGACAGGCTTGTTGGGCCAGGCGGCCTGAGCCCATGCCGCCGGAGCCGCGAGAGTTGCGGCCAGCAGTATTGAAGCGCCCCGCAACAGTCGGCGGCGCATCGATGAGGCATGTCGTTCTTTTTTCATGTTGGGTCTCCATAGGAATCTTGTGGACAGCGTTCAGGCGGCTTGATCGCGAGCGTCTTCAAGGTGGTCCGCGTCACCGGTGAACCCATGTTTTACGGCAAGCCAGGCGGGAAGGCCAGAGGGCTTGCCATGAGTGAATCTCAAATTGGCATCGGGCATGAAAAAACGCCGGCATGAGCCGGCGTCTTTGGTCAGCATCGGGAGGGTCAGTCGGCGAATTTGCCGGCAGCCTCGATCACGGGCTTGAGTTTGGAGATTTCGCCAGCCACAAACGCTTTGTGGTTGGCCGGCTCAACGCGCTTGTCATTGACCACGATGGCACCAAGCCCCTCTTGCTTCTTGATGAACTCGGGGTCTTTCAGCGCTTTCTTTAGAGCCTCGTTGAGCTGGGCCAGGATAGGGGCTGGCGTGCCTTTGGGCGCGTACAGTCCGTGCCAGATGGTGAGATCAAAGCCGCGCATCCCCATTTCATTGAGGGTGGGGTAGTCTTTGAGCAGTTTGTGGGAGCTCAGCGGTTTGGCCGTCGTGACCGCGAAAGCTTTCACTCGCCCCGCTTCAATTTGACCGGTGGTGTTGGTCGTCTGGTCACACATGACATCGACCTGGCCGCCTACCAGCGCATTCATCGCTGGCGCTGTTCCGCCGAACGGAATGGTCACCATGGCTTCGCTGGCCTGGAGCCGGGACTGCCACATCAGCCCGCACAGGTGAGAGGCTGACCCCAGCCCGGCGTGGGCGATATTGAGCTTACCGGCGTTAGCCCGAATGTAATTCTCGAAATCCCGATAAGTATTGGCGGGCAGTTGAGGTTTGCCGATCAGGGTCATGGGCACTTCATTGATCATGCCCAGGTACTCAAAGTCTTCCAGGG
>CAZATV010000040.1:0-24059 GCA_964488145.1 uncultured Polaromonas sp. | reverse complement strand
TGATCGAGCCAGTGGCTGCGGTTTTGCGCCTGGTGCAGGACCTCAAGGCCGAAGGTCGTATGAGCGAGGGCCCTTTCCCCATGGATCTGGGCGCACCGCTGAAGACTGCACAGAAATTTTCGGAGCCTTCATGAATTTGATCGAAGAATGGGCTGCCCACATGAATCTCGGGCCGGTGAGCAACAGCCGACGCCTGGCCTTTAATCTGGACCAGGTCCGGGTGCATCTGCTGGAGATCCATCCGGGTCAGATCATCGTGCAGGCGCGCCTGTGCGAGCTGCCAGCCGGCGGCTCGCAGCGCGAACGCGCGGTGGAAAAAGCCGCCCAGGTGGCCTTGGCCCGTCTACGCAGCAGTGCCAGCGTGCTGACCACCGACGAGGACGAAACCTCCCTGTGGCTACAGCGCCGGGTACCCGCTGAGGATTTGCTAACCCTGGACCGGGCCGTCGAAGGCCTAGCCAACGACATCGATCTATGGAGACTTGCCCTGTGACCTCGCCCACATCCTTCTGGCAAGCCCCCGCACTTGGCATCGTTCTGACCTTGAGCCTTTGCGGCACCGCCGTGCCGGTCAAGGCTGGCCCGATTCCATGGCCGGACGGCGCTTTCACCTACTACGCAGAAAACCAGTCTTTGGGAAAAGTTCTCAGTGATTTTGCGGCCAGCTTCAACCTCACACTGCAGGCGCCTTCAGACCTCAATGACCGCGTCACCGGACGTTTCAATGTCAAAAGCCCCACCGAATTCATCGAGCGGCTGACCGGCACCTACGGGCTGCAATGGTTCACCCATGCCGGTGTGCTGCACATCTCGCGCAGCCAGGAACTGGTGGTGCGATCCATCCCAAGCGCAGCTCTGGGCATGGGCGCCAATCTCAGGCAGGTCCTCTCAAGCCTTGGGGTTCTGGAAGCACGATTTGGCTGGGGCGAGCTGGTGGACCAGGGGGTCGTGGTGGTCTCCGGCCCGCCAGCATATGTTCGGCTGGTGGAAAGTACGCTGGCGGCCCTGCCCAGCTCCCCCGGGGGGCTTCAGGTCAGGGTGTTCCGGCTACGACACGCATCGGTGGAAGACCGGGTGGTCAGCTACCGCGACCGCGAGCTGACCACGCCCGGTGTAGCCAATGTCCTGCGAAATCTGGTGCTGGGCTCGGCCGGCGGGTCGGGCGCGCGCACCGTGCCCATGGCCAATCTCAGCGCCGTCAGCGGCCCGGCGGCCGAGCCTGGCAGCGCAGCGGCCGCTCCGGGCGCTGCAGGTACTGGGGGCGCTGCGGGCAGCGCGGGCGCACGTGCAGCCACGACGCCACCGGTCAGCGCGAGCGGCGTGGCCTCCGCGCTGAACAACGTGCCACCGAGCAACCGGGTTCGTGCCTCCATTCAAGCCGACCCGCGGATCAATGCGGTCATCGTTCAGGATGCCCCCGAACGCATGCCCATGTACGAGCAACTGATCGCCCAGCTCGACGTGCCAACGCCTCTGATTGAGATCGAGGCCATGATCATCGATGTCAACACCAGTCGCCTGGACGAGTTGGGTATCAACTGGGGTGCCGTGGGCCGGGATCGCGGTACGGCAGTCGGCTTTGGCACGATCACTGACCAGATTGGTCCCAACACCCTTTCGATCGTCAACAGCTCGCGCGGTACCGGGGTCACGCCGAGCACAGCGGTAGTCAGCGGCGCTGACTACCTGGTCGCCCGGCTGCGAATTCTTGAACAGCAAGGCGACGCCGCCATCCAGGCCCGACCCTCTATTTTGACCACGGAAAATCTGGGCGCAGTGATTGACCTGTCGGAGACCCAGTACATCCAGACCACCTCCGAGCGGACAGCCCTGGTCACTCCCATCACGGCCGGCACCACGCTGCGCGTCACGCCCAGGGTTATTGGAGAGGGGCGCGAATCAAGCATCCGTCTGAGCGTTGATATCGAGGACGGCCAGATTCAGAACAATCAGGCGATCGGCGCGCTGCCATCGATCCGGCGCGGCACAGTCAGCACCGAGGCCAATGTGCGCGGCGATGAAACGCTGCTGATCGGCGGCTACAACTCGGTGCAGACCGTCAAGGGCTCGGACAAGATTCCGCTTTTGGGTGACATTCCCATCTTGCGCTGGTTCTTCTCCTCAAAATCCAACACGGAGCAGCGCCGCGAGAGGCTATTCCTGATCCGATCCTCTCTGGCGAGCAACACTTCCCCGATGGCCGTGCGAGCCCTGCCGCCCAATCTGCTCGATACCCCGCGCCCAGCCGCGCCAACCAAACCCTGACCTGGAGTCCCCATGAGCATTTGCATATACGCTCCCACCGGCCGCATCGACGCCAGCAACGCCGGCGCCTGCGAGAAAGACCTGCTGGCTCTAATGGAGTCCCAAGGGCCCTCGGCCATCATGGATCTCAGTGGTCTGAGCTACATCAGCTCGGCCGGCCTGAGGGTGCTGCTGGTGGCGGCCAAGACGGCCCGCGCCAAAGGCGGCAAGGCAGTGATCTGCAGCGCGCCGGCTGCCATCGCCGAAGTTCTCAAGATGAGTGGCTTTGACAAGGTGATCCCCCTGACGCCCGATCGCCCAGCCGCGCAGGCGCAGCTGGGCGCATGAACCGGACGCCCCCATCATGAGCGCCCCTACTGTCTTTCAGTGCCGAGTCGAAAACCGCATCGAAGAGCTGCCGCGCATTCTTGACGGGCTCGAATCGACGGGCGCTGAACAAAAGTGGGATCCCGCCTTTCAGATGCAACTGGCGCTGGTGATCGAAGAGCTGGTGGTCAACGCCATCCATTACGGCGGCCAAGCACAGGGATGGGTTGAGGTGCGGATCGAAGCGTCCGAGGATGGGGTGATCGTGGTCATCGAAGATAACGGCCGAGCCTTCGACCCCTTCTCTGTGGCCACGCCTGACACCAGCGGAGATTTGGAGAGCCGCAGCATCGGCGGCCTGGGCGTGCACTTCGTACGTGAAATGACCGACCACCATCAATACGAACGGGTGGGTGAGCTCAACCGGGTCACTCTCTTCAAGCAGTATGGCGCCTGAACTTCTGTCTACGCTCGAGCCCGATAGCTGGTGGGCCCTGCCCTGGCCAGATGAGCAGGCGCCGTGGCGGGCCTGGCGCAGCGCGCTGGGCTTTGTCGTCCTGGAGTCGCCGGCCCTGCAGTCCGAACCCGACACGGCCGCCTGTCTGCAAGCGTTGCAGATGGGCCTGATGGCGCCCTGGCTGCTGCCCGCACGTCTGGTGCTGCGCGAGCAGACGCTGCACCTGCAAGTGGCCTTGAATCTACCGCAGGTCGCTACCCACAGTGACCTAGCGGCGGCTTTGCTCGAAGACCTCAAAACCACCCAGGACTTGCTGGCCCAGTGGGCCCAGGAAGAGCCGCAGCCCGAGCCCAGCGCCGATGCCGCCCCCCCATCGGAGGCGCTGGCCATGGGGGCCATGACGGCGCTGCTGGAACTGCTCGCACGAGACCCCGATCTCGGTCCGATCAGCGAACTCGATGAGGAAAGCGCCGAGCTGAGCATCGGCCAGGCTGAAGACGCAGACTGGTTCATCCTCATGCGCCCCCTGCCAGTGCAGCGCGCGGCGGTGAAGGTCGCGGTGATGCTGCCTCAGGCCCTCCTGCCGGCGGAGGAGCCAGCGCTGCACGAGGCCTTGCGGCAGCACCTCCGGGACAACGATGCACTGCGAATGGGGCCCGACCTGCAATGGGTCGCCGATGCGGGCGGCCAACAGTTTTTTCTGCAGGGTCTGATAGACCCGCAGACCTGCACGCTCGAACTGCTGCGACTGATAGTGGCCCGTCTGCTGGCCCTCGATGCAGAACTGTCGGGTCAGGACATCCTTAGCCCGGCTGCACCAGCCGATTCCCTTCGAATTTTTCTTTCGGGGCTTCGCGCCTGAGCCCAGACCATGAACGGACCCAGTATTCAGCGCAGCGGCTCCTTTCAGCCGCCCGCCAGTGCGCCTCTTGAGAGTAGGGCCTCAACCCAGGAAATCGGCGCTCCGCGTCGGCTTTCGCAAGCGGTGCCTGCACCGCCGGCCCGGGCCCTGAGCCTGCACAGCAACGAGCTGCTGTCGATCCTGTCAGACCGGATCGCCGGCATGCCAAATAAGGCCGCCAATGATGAAGTGTCAGCCCGCTTTGCCATTGAACTCGACACCGAAGAGCTCAATGCAGCGCTGCAGGAATCACAGCCATCCCTGGGCGCCAAACCTTTTAGTGCGAGCGATGCGCTGAGCTTTCGCACCATGATGAGCCAGGCCGGTCAAGCCACCGCCAGCGAACTGATAGACCGCCTGTGGACCGAGCATGCCACCAGCCCTGACCCAGTCGTCCAGCAGCGGCTGAACCAGGTCATGAAGGATTTGCAGAGCTTCAAGAGCCAAGTGGCCAGCCATCTGGAACGGGACACCGCGCGGGCCGGGCAAATCCAGGGACGGCCTGCGGCCTCGGCGGCCGCCGAGCTTGCAGACATCAAGGCACTCATGGGTGGCCAGATCAAAGCGCCCTACAGTCTGAAAAATCTCTGGAAATTTGGCCTGAGCGACAACCGGCGCGCCAAGGCCCAGTTACAAGGGATTGAGCGTGCGGCCAAGCAAGGGGGCGCCTTCGTACCGCCGGGCCCACCGGTGCACCTGCAAGCGGCCATGACCGCTCACCTCAAGGGCGTTCTCAAGAGGGCCGGGCTCGCCGACCAGGCCCAGCTCAAGTCGGTCAAGGGCGATCTGGCCCGGCAGATGGCCACCTACAACGAGCGCACCCAGTCATGGCAGACCATCAACAACACCCTCACCCTGCAGAACAAAAGTGGCGAGCCGGTCCGATTTGAGAATCGCATCACACCGGCACGCGACTTCAGTGCCCAGGTGGCCGCGACTTATGCCGAGGGGCAAAAAGGTGTCTCCTGCCTGAGCAACACCAATGCCACCCAAACCGTCAATCTGTGGAAGACCGATTTTCAGGCCGAGGGCAGTGGCGTGACATTTTCCGCCCTTCGCCATGGCATCCACGACGCCTACAAAATCAAAGATGCGCAGCAGCGCGAGCAGGCCGCATCGGCCAAGGTCGAGCAGTTCCTGCGCGCCGCCGTCGACGCCTACCCCGACAAGCTGCGGCCCAGCGGCGACGGCAGCTACGGCAGCTACGTTCTGGATCTGGTGTCGGTCTCACTGGTCTCGCCAGGCAAGCTGGGCGACGAAGGCACGATGTGGGCGCACCAGCGCGATGCCTATGAAAAAGCCAACGGCCAGAGCCTGATCATGCACGCCGATCTCGGCGACGGTCAGGGCGTGCGGGAGATCACGGTCGAGCCGCGGATTCTGGCCTTCAGTACCCCGGTCAATAGTTCGGCGCTGGAGAGCGCCGTGCTTCGGCCCCTGATCGGCGGACTCGATGTGAGCCGGCAGGCGAACCAGGCCAGCATTGCGGGCCTGATCGGCCCGATCTCGCCCGGTGGCCCGATCCAGGGGCTGGCCGGCCAGAAGATCGCAGATCTCAATCGGCAGTTGGATCAAGCCCGGCTGGCGGGCCAGGACACCAGCGCCCTGAACGCGCACCTCGGACGCATCGAGGGGCTGGTCAGACAGGTGCGCGAGATCATGAGTGCGCCCGAAAGCAGCGGCCAGTCCTGGCAGCGGGCAGGCAACGAGCCCTACAAACTGGCCTCCCGCCTGACCGCACTGGCCAACGAGGTCGGCGCCGTAGCCGCCTTCAACTGCAAGAGCGGCAAGGACCGGACCGGCGAGCTCGACGTACAGGTCAAGCAGCTCTACGCCCGGCTGCATAACGAAGGCGCCTGGCCCACGCCCAATGAGAAAGAAGACCCGGTGGATGCACAAAACCATGTCGCCCTGGTGCGTGAAGGCGGCTCCTTCCAGATCCAGAAGGACAACACCTCCCTGCCCGGCAGCAAAGTGGAAGTCAAGGCTTTGGTCAAACCCCTGATCAAGGCCATGCGCGATCAGCTGGACCCCGCGCTGAGCAAGCAAGAAAAGGAGCAACTGGTGCCCAAGGAAGCGTTCAAAGGACTCAGCGCCTGGGTCGGATCCTGACCGGTACCGGCCTGCCATCCAAGGCCCGATTCGCACAGGGCTGCGCCAGTCGCTTGATATGCTGAGAGTTTTCCAACATTGACATTTAAGCCGCCCCCGTAACAATTATTCGCACAACCAAGGCCTGTTTTTAAAAGGATCTCACGATGAACCTCGAGCAAGCACAAACACTGATCCGCAAACTGGGCGTCGAGCTCGGCGGCGACCAAAACACATACGAGATGAGCCCGGACGGTCTCCTCAGTCTGGTGTTCAACGACGATTTGCCGGTGGAGATACGGTTCGAGGACGAAACCCTGATCCTCGCCTGTGTGATTGCCGAGGGCGTGGAGATGCAGGATCCGGGACTGTTTGCCACTTTGATGGACTATCAGTTCATGGGAATACGCACCTTTGGCTGCGTGCTGTCCTGGAATTCGGCCAACGGCACCCTGCTCATGTCGCGGCTGCTGCACAGCGAACCGACGGCCCGGCATCTGGCGCATGAACTCAACATTCTGCTGCGCGCTGCCGATCATGTGGGGCGAGAACTGCAGCCTCTGCTCGATGGTGACCTCAGTCTTTACGACGCAGACGAAGACACCACGCAGGAGCCCGCGATCACCGCGCCGCCGATGATGATGAACCGCGCCTGAGGACAGGAGACCCGTCATGGCCATCAACATCAACCATCCCAGAGCGCTGCTACCCGGGGCACAGGCACGCATTGATGCCTCCCCTTTGCCGATGGGGCCTCAGCGCTCCGACCTGCCAGGCATGGACCGGCTCTTTGCCGGGGTGCACAACCTGCATCAGAACGACGGGTTCAGGAATGCCTTCAGCCGCGTACAGCCCAATGCCGTTCAGGTCAAGGCGTATATGGGCAAGGGCATGAACAAACTGGCGACCTTTTCTCCCGAAAACGGCATACCCGTCGCCAAGCTCAAGGTCAAGCGCCGGGACGCCGACGAGCACATCAGCGCCCGGCAGGCTGAGAAAAATTTCAACAAGGTGCAGTCCGGCTATACGTCCCTGCGCCGCGAGCTCAGGCAACTTGACCTGCCCCCAGGCCAGAATCAGAAGGGTTTCCTCAACGCCTTGCGCCGCCTGTTTGGTCTGGATAAGGCCGAAGTTCAGCTCGACTTCAAGGCCGAGCATGTGCCCGCGGATGCTCCTCCCGGGCCGGGCAACGACCTAGCCCCCGCCGATGGGCTCGCGCCGGGGCCGGCCGCCGATGCGGCGCCCAAGGCTCTGCCCGGGAAGGTCCAGCTCACAATCACCTCAGGTAAAGACCCGCGCCTGCTCGGCAAGGCCGGCGAGCCGGTCAGCTTTACGGCGCAAGATGCGGCCCAGTATCAAAGCAAGGTGGGCAAACAAAAAGCCGCCTGGCTGGTGGCCGGCGGTACCGGCCTGGCCGCTGCGGCTGTACTGGCGGCGACGGTGCCGGTGCTCGGCTGGATTGGCGGCGGTGCGATTGCCGCCGGCATCCTGATCAAGGCTGCCTTTGGCAAGTCGCCCTGGTGGGGTAAGACCGCCGAGGGCCAGATGCAAAAGAGCGCGCGTCAAGAGGCCCGTCATGCCGCGGATGCGATCGCGGAGATGGTCAAAAGGCAAGTGCTGTGCGACACCACCGAGCACAACGTGGGCGCACCTGAAGGCGGCTACCAGAAGCAAGACATCCTGAGCGATAAGAACATGCTCACCGACTTCGTTCGGCTGGCACGGCAAGACGATCCCAAAGCGCTGCAAAAGCGCGTACGGGCTTTCGTGATGTCGGCCAATTCGCCTTTGCCTGAGGCCACGCGCAAACTGGCCGGAGAAGGCAGCTTGGAACGCGGCTTCAAACTGCTGTGGCCGGGCAACTGGTTTCAAGGAGATCCCAAGGGGCATGCCCGCAAGACAGTCAATCTGATGACGCAGGAGATCAGCCGCGGCATCATGCAGGGCGTGCAAGAGGGTGTGCTTCAATCGGCCATCCTGGACTTGTCCAACGACTTGAGCAATGAAGCCCGCAAGGTGCTCTACGAAGTCCCGCTGCCGCGTTTGGCGCAGTTTCAAAGAGCGGTGGCCGGCCTGTACCCCAGTGCGAACGACAGCGGGCACCCCATCTACAAGGCCGGGGATATTCTGGAGGACCTCGGGACCTTTCAGAGCGCGAGCACCCGGGGTCTGCTCGAGCAATTGAATCAGAAGGCCGAGGTCATCGGGCCCGAGAACCTCAAGAGCTATGGAGACTTGCTGCGCAAGCTCGACGGCGATGTACAGACCCACATGGCCTCCATGGAGCAGATCCGGGGTCTGCTGGGCCAGCCCGCCGGCCCGGCAGACCCACCCCCCAATACCGTGGCTAATCTGGAGACTTGCCTGACCAGCGTGGCCGGCGGCCAGCTTGATGTGGGCGAACTGGACCAGGTCCAGTCACAAATCCAGACCCAAATTCAATTCCTGCGCAATCGCGTGGCCGACGCCGATGACCCAGGGACCGATAAGCTGGTGCAGTCACACGCCCAACAGTTCCTCGAACTGCTCAATGGCCTGAGCGAGGCGGCTGACCTGAGTCTGCAGGCGGCCAAGGAGCTGGCGCAGATTCGGGCCGACTTCAGCCAGGCGAACCCGGCGCCGACGATGGAGCAGGTGCGTACTCATCTGAAAAATCTGGAAAAACTCAGCCAGAGCTACATTGATCCGCAAAAGGGCAACCCGGCCGAGAATCAGGAACTCACAGCAGCGCAGATCCTAGGTCAGAAAGAGGCTGATCGCCTGAAGAACCTGTGCAAGGAACTGATCAAGGCGCACGACGCAGCTCAAGAGGTGCGCGGGATCATGGACACCGGTCTGGCCAAGGCCAACCAAGGTGACTTGGCCGGGGCCCTCGACTATCACGCGATCCTTGAGCCTATTGATGACCAGATCGCTCAGCAGAAAAATTCGCTCGGCGAATGGGACCAAGCCGGCTTTGCCAAGCCCAGTGATCTCAAGGCCTACGGCCAGGCGGATATCGATCGCTTCCGCGGCCAGGCCTGCGCTGGCGCTATTGGGCTGGCAGCCGATGATGTGCAGGACCTGCAAACCGTCCTGCTGACGCTGAGCAAAGGCGACAAGAGTGAAGTGATCGGCCTGCTCCGGGCGGAGACCCAGCAGCACGCGCCGGCCGTGCGTCAGGCCCTGGCGACTTTGCAGGATCTCCTGCCCAAGGCCGGTGACACTCCAGAACAGGCCGAATCCAAGGCTCTGCGATCCTTTGCTGCCCTGAACGAGCAGCGGGTATTTGGTCACGCAATCGAACATCGCCAGCAGCTCGTGCAAAGCCTGCACCCTGGGTGTCTTCCGGTGCTCAACGCCTACCAGCAGGTGCATGCGATCCACCGTGACCTGCGTGAGTTGTTCAACGGCCCGCTGGGCGAAAAACTCTATGCCTGGGGGGAAAAGCACAGCCTGGTCGATCCTGGCAGCCGGGCCAACCATGGCTTTGACGCCAGGCTCACCCTGAGCCTGCTGCAGGGATTCAGCCAGGACGCCAAAGCTGGCTCGGTCTCTAATGCTCAAGGCCTGGGCCGGCTCGTTGAGGCCTGGCCCAAAAACAGCAAGATAGAAGAATGGAGCCTAAATCCGGCAGTCCTCAAGTCGCTCGATGCCCAGACCCTCGGACGGGCCGAGGGACTTGTCAAGACCGTGGCCACGGGCTTTGAAAAGCGGCTGCAGCTCAAGGCGCTCAAGGCGCAATCCCTGGCCAAGCTTCATGCAAACCAGATCGTTCCAGGCGGCCAGGGCAGCAGCGACCCGAAAGTGCAGGCTGCGGTCGCCCAGGCCAGCGAGGCGAAGAATCCAGCCCAAATGGCGCAGCTTCAGGAAGTTGCCCAGGACCTGAGGCTGATGCAACAAGACCAGGACGATACCCAGCGCCAGCAAAGGCTGGATTCGCTCAAAATCACTAAGCTCAGTGCTTTCATCAAGGAAAAGCTTAACTACAAAGGCAAACCCGAGGCGCTTGCGCAGAGGATTGCCGAAAATCCCGAGCTCAGCGCCGAATTCATGCTCCTGATCGACACCGGAGTCCGGCTGGCAGGAGCCGAACCACCACCGCTGCTAACCCCCTTCTTCACCCCGGAACAACTGCTGGCCGGTGCCAACGACCTGGCCAGCTACGCTCCCAATACCTATTTGGGGAGCTTGCGCCCGGAGCTCAAGCCCATGGTCGAGCAGCGCAATGCCATGATCGAGAAGATCCGCAACACCAAGCCAGAGGCCCGGGCCCGACTGCTGGCCAAGGATCCCAAGGTGCGCGCCTATATCGAGTCCTTCCTCAATGAGGAGCATGCCTATCGCTTGCTCGCCAGCAATTCCAAGCTCGTAAAGTCCCCGCGGGAATTGCGCATCATCCTGGACGATACGGGCGACCCCATCGAGCGCAGCCAGGCCCATGTGGAGATGACCCGCAAGAGCACCTTGACCTCGGCCAACCTGCAGAAGATACAGGAGGCCCTGACCCAGGGTCTGGCGCAGCAGGAACAGGCGCTTGAGCAACTCCATCAGGGAGCCAAGCAGCAATACGGTTCGTCCATGAGCACCTACATGCAGGATCAAATGGCCTTGCTCGCGGCGCAGAAGCTGGCGGCACAGCGTCTGCCCGAGGCCTACAACAAACCGGAAACCGGCGACCTCGCTCAAATGGGTCAGTTGCTGCGTCAGGTCGATGGACTCAAAGGCAAGAGCCGGGAGCAGATTCAGAGGGCCTATCTCAAGGGGCAGAACCAAGCCTCCCAGGAGGCGCTCAAATACTTTGACATCCGCCGCTTCGATGCCAAGCGCCCAGGATTTTTGGGCCGACTGATTTTCTCCATCATGCGCCGTGGTCAGCCTTTGAGCCGGCTTTTGCGCAGCGCGGGAGAGGAAAGAAATGCGCTCGGGCGCGCCATTGGCGATCTCGTCGCAGCTAAAGCGAGTGAAAAGATAGGCCAGGAGCAACTGGCCGTTTTTGAAGAGCGAATCAGGGCCCTGCAGGCGGCTAAGGAGGCACTGGTCGGCGACCCCGCGAAAGTCCGAAACGCCCTTCTCATGGTGGCCGAGGAACACCTGGCGGCCAAGCAGGGACAGACGCCCCGGATCACGGAGGCCGACCTGCCGATCATTGTGGGCCAGTGGAAGTCCCTGCTCGCCGGTACCACCCAAGACTGTTTTCCTGAAATGGAAAAATATGCTCAAAGTTTGCAGGGCCAAGGGGTCGATGAGCTGGAAATGCAGCTGAGCAGCGAGGACAAGGCGCAACTGGCTCTGGATCTGGGTGACTTGATGCGCCAGCAGGATGCGCTGGTGGCCGAACACCAGGATATACGGGGTCAGCTTCAGGCGATCGATCTGGCTGAAAACAAGCCTCCCCCCGGTGTCCTGCGCTTGTACCGCGCTGGCCTGGACCGGTCCGACCAGGAGGGGGTCGAAGCGCTGGAGGCGGCTTTGAACCGCTCGTCCAAGGGTGCCACATCCGACATACTCACCCCATGGATCCAAGCCGGTGATTTGCTGGCCAAGGATCCAGCCTCAGCCTTGCACCTGGCGGGCCGTGAGCTCAGGCGCCTGGAGATCACACTGGCCAATCCTGGGAGTCTGCCGTCCCAGCAGCAGGAACAACTGCGCTGGCTCAAGGACAGCCTGGAAGATGCCTTCCTCGCGCGCATGGGCCCGGGCGCGCCCGCCCGGCTGGAGAGGTCTGTCGACCACGAAGGCGCTGTCGCGCTGGCTAAGAGGACCAGTGAGCTGAGCCAACGAATGACCGGCTTTGACGACCCGAAGAAACTGCAGGCCTGGATCCAGACCGGGCAGCCCAGCGTCCGTCAATTCTTAAACGACTTGCAGAGCTGCGACTTAGAGCTCAGAGAGCAGCTTGAACAGCATCCCATCGAGCAGCTGCGCGGGCAACGATCGCCGCGCTCCCTACGGGCTCTGGCCGAGCTGGCTTCAGCCAGGATCGTGATCGGCCAGATTTACGCCAAACTCAGCAAGGTCCCGGGCGAGCTGAGTCAGGACTTGCTGTTAGTTGGAACTGACGCCGTGGACAAGCCACTTATGCGACAGAAGGCCGACAGTCACCTCTATGGGGGTCTTTTCATGCACCAGGAGTTGCTGAACACAAACAACGCCTGGTCCCCTGATCCCAAGGTCACTGTGGTCACGGGACTTCCCAAGGAGAAAGTACGCCAGGAAGAGCGCAGCGCCTGCGAAGCCCTGTGCTCGAGAATTGTTAAGGGTAAGCCGCTGGAGGCTGCAGTAGCCGACAGCCTCGACGATATCGCCGAACGCGTTCTCGATAAGGGCATGATGGAGTCTCAGCGTGACGATTCCCTGGATGACTCGATGGACGGTGCCATGGGAAATCGCCTGATGTTCGCTTTTGTGGGGCAGTGATGAACAAACCAAACCTCGCCCCGTCCGCTAACCCGCGCTTTCAGGCCTTGATCCAGTCCCTGGGCCAAGCCAGTGGACTTAGCACCGAGCCGGAGGATGCCGGGCTGCTACTGCAGGCCGGCCCTTATCAGCTGCGGGTGATGCCCGATGGCAGCTCCGACGAACGCTTGGTGATAGAGGTCGATCTGGCCAGCGCGGCCAACGCGCCGGCTGCGGCGCTGGCCCTGCTGCACCGGATCAACCATGTAGCGCGCTTTCATCACGGCTGGCAACTTAGCCTGGATGAAGACGAACGGATCGTGCTGCACACCCAGCGACAGTTAGCCCGTACCGATGCGAGCCAACTGCAGGATCTGATGGTCTCGGGGCTCGAGCGTGCAGCGGCAGTGGCGGGCCTATGGCAGGAAGCCCTGACCTGGAGTCGAACGGATCAATCCACCCCGGTGGATCCTGGCGCCCTGCGCGCCTGAGGAGTGAGCATGGTCTTCGGTGGAACACGGATAGACGGCGCCAGCAACATCACCCGAGCGCAGGCGCGCGGCCCGGCCAACGAGGTGGGCAGGCTGCTCACCGAAAATGTGAGCGCCGATCAGGCTCTCGATACGCTAAGCACAGCGGCCGAAAAATTGCTCAAGGGCAAGCGCCTGGCCATCTACGATCGCACCAGTGACAACACGCCTCGATTTGCCCGCCAATACCTGATCAGCCATGAGCGCGCCACACACACGGTAGCCGTGGTGCGCAGCCTCTTTGAGCGTGCCGGTGAAAAGGTGGCCGACCCGGCGTTACGGCAGTCGCTGACGGACCAGCTCGACGCCTACCTCAAGACCGATGATCAAGTCATCCGCGGGGGACAGCTCAAAGCGCTGGTCGATCAACTCAGGCGAGCGACCGAGCAGGCCCCGGCCCATCTCCCACCTGCTGCAGCACTCAATCCAGGCCAACAGAACCAGTCATCCCAGCAGGTCGCCCTCCCGGTCGATGCTCTGGCCCCAGAGCCTGCACCGAAGGCCAAGCCGATGGAGCGTCCGATGGAGCGTCCGATCGAGCCTATGGCTCTGGGCCGCAGGCCTCAATCGCAGCAGATCGGCAGACTCGGCGAGATTCCAGAGCCAATAGACTCACTGCCCAAGGGGCGGCAAGCGGTCAATGCCTCGATCGCCAAACAGGCCGAGTCGAGCGAAGAGGCCGTGATGGCCATCGAGGCCCAGGCGGCCCCCATCGAATTGGAGATGCAAGCGAGCGAACAGATGGACGAGTCTTTTGTCATGTCTGAGGCGGAGCAGCCTGAGCAGTTTGCGCCCGCGGAGGACGTCGATCGGTATGACTGGGAGCCACGGGCGGGCTCTTTCGCGCAGGACTCAGGCGGCTTCAATCGCTATTCGGGCGAACATATGTTCAGGCAGGTCGAGGACCATGAGGACCTGCAGATGTTCCTGGCCAATGAAGAATTCGACCCGCAAGCCCTCGACGGTGATCGACGGTCATTTACTGATTCATCCCGCCTTGACGAATCCTTTACCGGTGCAGAGTTGGAAGACGACCCGATACGCAGCAGGATGTCCGCCTCGCTGCTCGAGGATCGCGATAGCGGTGAAGTGTCCATGGATAAACGAGCCAGGGCAGACAGCACGGACTTTGTGGCCAAGGTTATGGCGCAGCGAAACGAGGAGGCACAGCAGGCACGATGGGATGCGTTTGTTGATCAGGTTGACCAACTCGGCGAACAACTGTCTGATTGGAATGAACTGCTGGGGCTGGAATGGGGAAGTGAGCCACAGCCTCTGCAGCAGCGTGAGCTCAAAGGCGCCCCGAAAAAGCTGGTTTCGTCAATGGAGGAACTGGCTGAACTTCGGGAGACCTACGATGGCAGCGCAGTGCAGCGGCAGCAGTGGGGCAAACTTGTAGGAGACATACAAGGCCTGAGCCAGGCTCTGGACGAGGATTTAGGCTCTCTGCTGACTGCGCGCGATGGGGTCAGGCAGGCGATGGGACTCTTTGCCTCCGAGTTGGAAGGCGACGAAGAAACCGCGGCCATCTGCCGCGAAAACCTCCAGGGTGCCGAGGCGATTGAGGCCGAAATCTCGCCTGTGCTTGAGCAGGCGTGGACGCTCACCGCTGCGTTGGATCCCGCACTGGTCCGGCAGCGTCAGGATGCATACCTCCAGAACCAAATCGACGGCTATTTGGCCCCGGACCTTGAGGACATCAGGCAACTAAAGGCAAAGATTGACGGGGCCGACCTAACCGGCCGGCAGGCTCGATTGGGGCAGTTGCTGAGCTCCAAGTCACCCACCCAGCAAGAAGTTCAGAGCATCGCGCGAATCCGGGAGGAACTGAAAGCTCAACGCCTGTCTCTGCTCTCTCTGCAGCGCATGATTCGTGCATTTCCTGAGGCCGTGGAGCAGGTGCGGGCAAGAATCGCCAGCGATTTCGGCGCAAAGCATCCGGATGGCTTGCGCATGCAAGCCCAGGTACAGGACATGGCGAAGGGATTGGACGCCATTGGCCAGCAATCGGGCCAGCAGATCGACAGCATAAATCGGGACCTGGCGCGTAAAGTCGTCTTAAAGCCAGTCGTGGTCACCGACTCGACCCCAGACAGTCCTTTGATTCAAGAACTGCGTAGCAAGCTCAAGGCTAACAATGCCCATTTAGCTCCGGCTGACCAGGTCCAGACCTTCGCCAAGAATCTGGATGACCTGGTCATGGAACTGGTGTTCTTTCAGACAGCGACGCTCAGCAAAGCCCAGATCCGCCAACTCACCGTCGATCTGGATTTGAAGGGCCCGCTGATCAATCAATACAGGCTATTGGCCGACAGGATGATCCTGGAGGCGGTCAAAGAGCGGGACCAAGTGATCAATAAGGCCATGACCGACCACGACCGCCGAATGGTCGATATTCGTCGGCAGAATCAGGAAATGCAGCGCAAGAAGCAGGCGATCGTCGATATCTTTGCCAAGCGACAGGAGCGCATTGATCAATTACAAAGCCAGATCAAAAGCTCCAGCCGACTCTTGATGGCTGCCCATTCCTACGAAGATTACCTGGGAAAGCTCGCGAACGTGGATGATGACACGCAGCAAGAAGCCCTGTTGTCGAGCCTCAAGTCCTTGAGGACCCGCTACGCGGATGATGCGCAAATAGCCCCAGTGTTGGAGATGGAAGCGGACGAGGTGGCAAACTTTCTCGCAGCCGCGAACCAGGGGCGACAGCGGCTCGACGACGCGCTGAACCGGGAAATTGAAGGCGATGCAGCCCCCCAAGTCGAGGATATGGCCCCGCAGCTGGCCGAGCAGTTGCGGTGGGAGGCCTTGCCAATCGACCAATTAGAGGCTGAACTGGCCCAGTTAGACGATGGGATCGCCTTGTCGCA
This sequence comes from uncultured Polaromonas sp., assembly GCA_964488145.1. Classification (GTDB taxonomy): domain Bacteria; phylum Pseudomonadota; class Gammaproteobacteria; order Burkholderiales; family Burkholderiaceae_C; genus Polaromonas. The sequence goes on along the minus strand of CAZATV010000040.1, from coordinate 8,261 downwards.
GCAGCGGATGCGGGACAGCGAGGAAACCCAGATCCGCGAGAGGGCCGGCGCCCTGGCCAGTTACGAGGAGCGGGTGCTTGGTCTGCAAACATCGCTGGCTGCGTCACTGCAATCGGTTGAGAGTGCGCTCGATACGCTTCGGGCAAACCGCAGTGCGTGACAGCAACAGCCTCGGTCCATGACGCGAATTGATTTCAGATTGCCCGCAACACAGACGCAGGGCGCGGAGCAAAGCAAGCGGCCACCAGATTTTGGTCAGGCCATAGCCTGCCCCGGTATGGTCTTGATGCTCGACGGCGACAGGGCGGGAGATGCTGCGGTCAGCCGAATCGTTCGCTTGGCGCAGGCAAGCCAATTCAAGCGGGACGGTCGGCAGGGTTTCTGCAGCCAAGAGCGCGCGCGCCGGATTGTGCATGAGATCACTACCGCGCTGAGCCCGCAGAACCGCTTTGACGCGTTAGGACTCTTGGGTAATCTGCTGCCGAGGGATGACCGGACGGGCGCCCTTTGGCGAGACAGCGATCGAATTTGCCAAGTATCTCGAGCGTCGGATGGGTCCGGTGTCCGACGACAGCGCCCTGCCCTACGCAAGCACCACAGCCCCGGCAGACCGTCCCTCAGTAAGCGGCAAAGACACCTTTCCCGACAATCTCCTGTACCGCGAGGAAAACACCGTGAAAGTTTCTAATCAGCAGGTGCAAGTGCACCAAAAAACAGCCGAACTTAAAGAATTCAAAGGAGGAGCCCGGGCGCTCCTGCGCGAAATGGCTGCCGATCTGGTCAAGCCGGACGGGTCGGTGCGATCTGGCTACCTCAGGCTCAAGTCTTCAGGCGATCAGGTCCACATCAAGGCCGGGCATCTCGGTTCAGGCGCGAGCGCCGCCACCGATCTGGTTAAAAAACTGGTCGGCCAGGCCTATGGCTCAGAGGCACTGGCCGCCGTCGAGAAGTACATCGAGGACAAGGGCGGAAAAAACAAAGTAGGCACGCTGTCCTTTGTCAAACTCGTACAGGCGCTGGAGGGCGATACAGCACCCTTTCGGGACGGCGAGATCGATCACAAGATTATGGCGGCACGGGGTACCGAAGCCGGACGTCTGGACACCAGCGCTTTGCGCAGCTTCAAGCTTGAGCCTGAGGTGGCCGCCAAGCTCGGGGTGGATTTCTCTTGCTGCGGCTTGGCAAACCCTGCTAGAGAACTGGACGGGCACCGACTGACCGGTCTCAAGCAACTTTATGGCGAGGAGGTTCGGCTTTTGGGAAACCCCGGCGCAGAAGGAGCTGTCTATGAGATCAAGACCGAAGGGCATGCCTTTATCTACAAGGGCTTCAATAGCGCGGAAGACTTGGTCGACGAATATGGTCGCGCCCCCGACACTAACGGCGCCCGGCTCGGCGATATCGGGCTGACCTACTCGGAGGCGCTGCGCCAATCGCCTCACCTGGCCAGCCCCTCGGAATATGTTTTAGGCTTTGGCCGAGGCGGCATGGAGCCGGAAGCGGTGATCAAGTTGCCGGCGAGCCGGATCAAGGACTTGGCCAAAGATGCCGCTGCGGGCCGGGTGCCCGCTGGGCTTCAATTGTTCGGCGTCCTGATGCCCAAGGCCCCCGGCCTGTCCTTGGATCAATATCCCGGCCCCTTCAGCAGCCAGCAACTCAAGCAAACGGCCCGCGGCTTCTATGGTGGGCTGTCGGACATGGCCGCCCATGGCATGGTGCACAAAGACATCAAACTGGAAAACGCCGTGCTCGCCGAAGATGGACAGCTCAAGATAATCGACTTCGGGCAGGCCGAGAAACTTTCGAAATCCGGGGGGCCGGACGGCGGACCGCAAAAATCCAGACTTAGAGGCGGAACACCAGGCTACACAATTCCCTGGAAAAGCCCGAAAAGCTCCTTCGGACCAGAGGCTGACCGCTATTCCTTCGGCATCACGATGCTGGCTGCCTTGGTCAAGGGCGCTCCCCCTGACGCAGGTGAGCCGCCCTCCCATGCAATACTGATCGAAGCTCTGAAGACTTACGAACGCACGGCCGATCAGCCTGAGAATCTTCTTGCCGATGTTCTGACGGAGGTTCAAAAGGAAGCTCCGCAGCAGGCTGAGCAGGTCAGGACCGCCATGCGAAATGACCCTGCGCTTGCTGACTTTCTACAACGGGTATTCGAATCTTCCCTGCCTGGCGCAGCGGGAGATGTCATCTGGAGCCAGCTTAAAACGCATCCCTTCCTGGAAGGTTCAAACGGCGCTTAGCGTCGCTGACCATTGAGGCCAGGCCAGAGCGAGACACGGCGACTTTGGGTACATTGCCTGGCACCCAACCGCGAGAGTCCAGCGTGGTAAACCCGGAACACTTATGAACGAGCCTACCCCGACCTCTGAACGCTTTCAGGCATTGCTGGCTGAATTTTGTGCTTCGGTTCAAATGACTCCGGACGATAGCGCTCTGGGTCTTGAATTCGAAGCCAACGGGCACCTGGTCATGATCGCCAGCGATCCGCGCAATGCCGAGCGCATGCTGATCGACGTCCATGTCATGCGACTTGACAACACCCCGACGTCACTGGCGATGGCCCTGCACCATCTGAACCACCAAAGCCGTCTAGAACACGACTGGGTTATCAGCGTAGATGCAGCCGATCAGCTGAGCCTGCACACGCAGCGGGAGATCAGCCGCAGCCGCGCCAGTGACCTGCAGGCCCTGCTGGCTGAAGGCATTGACCGTGCGCAGGCTCTGCAGGGTCTGTGTCAGGCGATCTCCGCAGCGCCAGAGCCTGGCGCTCAAACCATGAGGCCGGCGATGGACGCCTCCTTCATGATCAGGGGCTGAGTCACCGCGCCTAATCCGGCTCGGCCCATCTGACCTGCACATCGACCATGAGGATCGGCTCCAACGTACACGGCGTCCTTGACCTCCGGGGCCAGTCCATCGGAGAGGCCAGGGCCAGGCAGGCGCTGGGCAGGATGGCGGCCGAACTGACCGACGGCAAGGGTCACATCCGATCAGGCTACCTGCGACTGACAAACTCGGGGACGATGAATGCAGGGGGCTGGATGACCAGCGGCAACCAAAAACTGGCCACTACAGCGGTCAGGAACATGCTGCTGATGGCCTACGGCGATCAGTTGGGTGCAGAAGGATCCAAGCAACTTAGAGCGGCACTCGATGCCTATCTGGGCAAGACGGGGGGATCCGTTGGAACGCGCACCTTTGTCAAGCTGGTTCAGACCCTGGAGGCCAAAGCGAACCGAGACGATGGTCAGTCGCCCGTGAGGTCTCAAGCCGAGACCATCAAATCCCGTCTTGATTTTGAAAAGCTGTCCGCCCAGCCCCTGGAGATCGGCACCAAAGTAGAAGATGCCGCCATCAACGCGAAGGTGCAAGCCCTGTGCAGTGACCGCAAGAGTCCTATTTCTGATAAGGCGCTACAACAGTTCCAGTCACTAGCCCAAGAAATGAAAAAATCGATGAGCACTTTCGGTGCTTTCGCTCAAGTAATGTTTCCTCGAGCTGCGGCGGTGAAACAGACCGAGGCGGTGGAAGGACCGCAAGCGGCGTTGACTTTTGCCATGGGCGATGCCGACGGCAGCATGGGCCGCATGATTTTGCATGCCATAGCCAGCGGTGTAGCCGAGCTGCCCAAGCAGGTCATGCCGGCTCTCGCGCACTTGCTGGAACGCGAAATAGAAGCTTCGATGGATTACGAAAACGGCCTGCAAAAGTTTCAATCGGATGTGCAGGTGAGCCAAAGCCTCGATGAAATCGCCAAGGCTCTGGTGGTCACGCCCAAACCTCAGGACGGCAAACCAGCCTGCATCTATCTGGGGGACATTCTTTCCGATCGCTTCACCAACAACCAGGAGGCCTTGTCCCTATTCATCCGCAAGCTCAGCGGTATTGATCCGAACAACCCCGGTCAGAAAACAGAGACGGGGGTGCGCTTTATAGCGGGCAACCATGACACTATGCCGCTGATCGATCCCCAGGGCCGTAGCGTCAAGGGCAATGAGGATTGGGGAAACTTCGCCACCAAAAAACTCTCTTTCACGCAATACCAAGCCTTGCTAAGGGACTGCTTTCGCGCGGCCGACTTCAGCGCCGGTGTACTGACGACCCACAACGGCGTTGCTGCCGGGGGTAATCCGAATCAATACCTGGTGGGCGTGGGTAATCCAGAACTACGCGGCGCCCATGGAATCTATTCGAGAGACCATGACTTGTACGACTCGACACTGATTACCGCCGAGAGCCCGCAAGAGTTGGTCGACAAGATGAACGCCTTGTTTTTTGAAAAAGTTGATCTAACCGGGGGCGTGGACGTGATCTCCACGGACTTTCGGCCCTCAGACCAGGACATGACACCGGCTGCGCTGGGCATGGGGCATATACCTGGCTTCAGGCAATTGCACGGCCACAACGATTACGCTAACGAAGACCAACAAGGCGTCATCAACCTCAACGCGCGTGGCCATAGCGGCGACGAGGTCAAGAAAGGCTTTGGCGCGTCCTGGGGCGGCTTCATGCCCGTCGGTTTAGTGGTCGCTTGAACGCCGGCTGCAACGTCGCAGTCCGGTCGGGTAGGTTCGGTATCAGATGGCCTGATCGGCGACGAGCTGCTCCAAAAACTGGTTTAGAACCTGGACCTGATCTCCCGTCTCCACCGATCGGTAACCTTGCCTGCTGTGATCCTGCAGTCGCAGCTCGGCCACGACATCGGCGACAAAGCCATAGGCCATTTTTGTGTCGTCGTCAGCGATCGTTAGATGGTCAATCTCTGACGACTTACCCCTCGCCAGGGGATCAAAGTTAGGATCGCCTTCCCGAGCCGACTCTAATCGGTCTAAGAGCATGAGGGCCGCTAAAACCGTTCCTGTCCGGCCAGCGCCGCCACCACAATGGATGAACACCTTGTTTCCATCCTCGCAGGCTTTTGCCACCAGGCTAACCGCGCCCTGCAATACCTCGAGCGTCGGGGCTGTGAAGTCCTCCACTACATAGGCGCTGCCGTCCTCGTGGTCTTCAGGCTCGACCGGACGGCCCAACTCATCGGCGAGGTTTGCTTTCTGTCGATCCGTCCACTTAAAAACCCTTTCAAACTTCAAATCCGAGGGCACATCGGCGTGCATGACATCGGTTTCCGGGGATGCGTCGATTGACAAGATCGTGTTGTATCCAGCGATGCGCAGGAGGGCGCAAACTTCGGCAGTCTGCTTTTGGGCTTCGAGATAAGTACCCGCAGGACGCGCACCGCCTCCAACCTCCTGACCGCGAAACTGGATGGTTCTGTACATGTCCAGCGAGGTCTTGAGCTCGGCCTGTGCGGCTTTCACGTCACCAACGAGTCGCTCCTGAACTTTTCTGGCCTGAAAATTGGCACACTGCGAACGCCATTCGGACCGGTCGTTCCGGTACCGCGCGATCTGGTCTTGAAGGTCATTCTCCTGGTCCTTCATTGGCGGGTCTGCAGGTGCGCCGCTGTTCTTAAGCGCCGTCAAGTCTTGTGACCTCTGGAGGAGATCTTGCTTGCGCACATCAAGAGCGCTCTTCATATCCTCCAACTGCTCTTGGCTGAGGCTATCCATGCGAGCCGAAGCGATGAGACCGGAGATTTGACGATGACTGATTTGGCGATTGGCGTTAACAGCCAGAAAAGATTCCAAGTGTTGGGTTGGAAATCCAGCCTTTTGAAAAAGTGCCTTGATGGCAGCACCAGTGACTGCACCTTTGGCGCTTCGCCATGGCCAAAGATTCCAGCGGTTGCTAAATCGCAGCGCTCCGTCGCCGCCAGACCCATCAAGCCGCAGATAACCGGTTTTGTTCGCGCCGCCAACTTCGATGGTACGCAACAGATCGCGGGCTTCATCGCCGTTAACGCGGGCGGCGATTTGACCGCGTACATGCTCCTGACGCTGGCCTCGATTGAGCCGATCGGAGCCACCCCCCAGACCGCGTGTGTTTGAAATTTGCATTACCTTGCTCCTCCACCCATATCAAACCCTCTGCATACTAGGATCAAAGGCCACAGGGGCTAAGCTTGACGGTCCGGTCGCCACCATGTCGACCAGTAGGTGCTGAAGCGCCCGGGCCCGATCGATTGCCTCCAGCAAATGACCCTGGAGGTCCTGCGCGCTGACGCCTTCGAGGGCCAGCATACGTCTGATGAGCAACTGGCCTTCGAGATCCACCACAACCAGCCAACCAGTAGCCCAGGAAGACGTTTCATTGAGCTGATGGAGCATCCGCAGGAGCCGGGCATCGCCTTGTTCTGCGGCACTTAAAGTCTGCACATCCGACTCCAGCAGGCCAAGCTCTGGATTTGAAGGATGAGGCATGAGGCGAACCGTCACCCCCTCGCTCTCGAACTCGAAGCCTTCCGAGTCGGCCTCTACGAACTGTCCCATGAGCTGTCCGAACTCGCTCATCAACGAGGAAAAGGTCCGGTTTGACATTTGCATTGGTTTGCTCCCTTGCTAGGAACGGTTGCCTGAGTTTAGCTAACAGCCCAGCAAGGCCTTTGTTTCTGCTTATGCCCTCATGTCCCATGGGATCAAACCGCTGGCCAGAGCCTGCGGCGGCGGCGCTTGCGAGCGCATCAGATACTCCAACATATTGGTACCGCCAATCTCAGCCTGGCGCAGCGCTGAGAAAAAGGGCTGGGTCTGCTCGGCCGGGCCGCCATCACGCAAGCGGATCAGAACGGGCATCAAGTCCTCAGGGCTGAGATTGAGCCACTGGGCGATCGGCAAATGCTCGCTCAAGACTGATTCAAACGCAGGGTCGTTGGGGCCTGGGATAGCCTGCTGCAAATCGTCCTGCGAATGGGTCAGAGCAACTTTGGCCCGCTCGACTTGCTGGAGAATTTTTCCATTCAGTTCGTCATCGAGCTGCGTACGGGCGTGATCGGCGAGCGTCGCGATCCTCACGTCGTCTATAGATTCGCGAAAGCACACGTCGGCCAGACTGACTTCGCCTACCTTGACTTCGGACAGAGCCTTGAGCCACGGATTGTTGACGGGCTGAAGCTGGAGGAGTCGTTCAAAATAATCCTTTTCGCTCTTGACCGGGTTTTCTCCCTGGGGGTCGAAGATGTCACCGAGTGCGTTCATGACGCCGCCCGTGCTACTGCCCAGGGCCATAAAAAGCCCCCCATCACTCTTGGTCATATGCCCACTGGCCAGCAATTCTTGAAGATTCTCGAAATCGGATGTAGCGAGCGCTTCTTTGAGAATATGAGCGCGAAACTCCATCTTGCTAGGCTTACGGTCGGAGAGGGTGAGTACGGCCTCCTCACCGCTGGGTGATCTGAAGACCGCATTGAACACAGTCCCTGGCTTAGTGACTTCGATGCCTTGGAAGTTGGCCTTGCAGAAAAGCGGATTTTGCAGGTTGTCCTTGACGAAACTTTGGACGCTCTTGTCATCGGACATAGACTCAATCCGGCCATCTATGTAATGTCCAACGTCGTTCATTTGGCTCCCCAGCGCTTTCATCACACCAGAAAAGTAGTCCAGTGTTTCACGCAGACCTTGGTACATGGTTTTGTGATCGAGGAACGTTTTTTGATTCTGATCGGGTGTGTCGTCCAGGGGGCCTGAGTGATACAGGTCTGTATCGCCCACCGAGAACTTAAAACCCCACTGAGATCGATCAGGACCCAGCCCACTCTCGTGAGTGACGGTCAAAGCGCTCTGGTGCTCTGGTACCACCATTGCCCGCATGCGCTCGAATCGATGAAGCATGGCCACGGGCTCGGCCTCGTGAGGCAATGGCGCCGAGACTTGTTCAAAAATCTGTCTTATGGCCTCTGCCTTCACGCCGCCACTGCACCAATCTTTGATCCGATCAAAAATCCCCATGCGTTGGGCCTCGTCCAAAGTCTTGGCTCCAGCAATGCGCGCCATGCGCGACTCATTGATCGAATAGGGATTTGTTTGGCCTGTTTGGGCGTTGGCCACATTAAACTGAATGGGCATCGTTAACTCACCCTGGCTTTAAGGTTGACGGATCGATTGAGTTTAGTCGACCCTCCCTTTGCCACGGCCAAGTTGCCGATCGTGGGTGACCCAGCCTCAAGCCGCGAAATATACCCAATCGGCTCGATTCGATGGATACCGTTGAACCGGTTCGACCATTGCTATGTCGCCGCGAGGGCGCGGCTCCTACATGACCGGATGACGCCCGGTGCGGCTCGGTGGGAGCGCCGCCCCGGCGCGAGAGGGCTCCGGTTCGGTCGGCGCATCGCCGCGAGGGCGCGGCTGCTA
>CAZATV010000039.1:21754-24390 GCA_964488145.1 uncultured Polaromonas sp. | reverse complement strand
TCGCTCATCGCCTGGGCCACATTGCCCCCCAGAGCAGAAAACTGCGCCTGCATCTGGCCGACCACCGCCTTGATCACACCACCTAACTGGCCAGCCAGCTGCGCCTGAGCCGCCGGGGCAACCTGTGCACCCAGTTTTTGCCCCACGATATCGATAGCAAGCGAATCAACCACCGAACTGATTGAAGATTGCAAGTTCGGGGGCAAATTTGATGGGGCAGATTCAAGCAGTTGTTCGATCGAAGCATTGATCTTCTCGGCAATCGCGATCGTGCCCAACTCGGGGGCAAGGGTCTGGGCTGATTGCAAAACAGTCATCACCGCCTGCTGGGCTGCAAAAACAGCAGCCCCCGCATCGCGCAGCACAACCGAGCTATCCGGATCGCTGAGCGCAGCAATCGGGTCAAAGCGACCCAGGTCGCTCACCCCAGCGGCCTGCAGCTTGGCTTGAAGGTCCAGCGCCTCAAGCACGCTGGCCTGCGATCCGCCGGTAGCCATCAATGTGGTCAGGGGTGTGATGAATTTAGCGCCTTCCGGAGCTAACAAGTCCGAGACCAGTTGAACCCCGGTAAAGTCATCCAAGCCGCCGGCCAGTGCGATCAGGCGTCCAGCGCCCACATTGCCCGACAAAACGTAACGACCTTGATCGTCCGTCAAGCCCATCGGCTCGTCACCCGCATCCCAAACGCCATCACTGTCGATGTCGTCCCAAGTGCCATCTCCATCGAGATCGCTGAAGACTCGGCTGCCCACGACGTAGCCATCAATCACCGTGCCCTGCCCCGAGATCAGCGAGACTGGTCGATCAGTGAAATCGTTCGCATCATTGCCGAAGGCGTCTTGCAAGGCGGCCGGGTCATCGCCCGACGTAGGGTCCTTATAACTGATGCTCACCTCGGCATCATCCTCAATAGGAGAGGCCAGAGTCAGCCGAACGGTCCGGTCACTGACCGTCAGCGCAGTGACTCCACGAGGAGCGCCGTCGACCAAAACCGCAAAAGTCGACAATTGGCCAGCCAAGGATGGACTCACCGACTCGTTGAAGACCAGTGACACGGTATTACCTGCTGCGCTGGCAGAGACCCACTGCGGGCCCACCGTATCAACAGAAAACGCGGGTGTGTCCAAGGTTGTCGCATTTCCTGCCGCGTCAGTCTGCGATACAAGCAGCGTTTTACCGTCCCCTTGCCCGAGCGCGGCCAGGTTGTCAGCCGTCAGCGTGTAGGTCCAGGCGCCTGTGGTCTGGTTGACCGTAGCGCTTCCGATCTCTTCGTCGCCATGGAAAACCAATACCGGGCCCGCTTTGGGATCGGCTCGTCCTTCAACCGTCGTATCCGCGCCCACCGAGGTCACCCGCCCATCCTGCCCCCCAACTTTCAGATCGGACACGTTCGGAGCGGCGTTATCCACCACAAATGAGGCTGCCTGCATCACCGAAGGATCGCTAGAAAAGCTGGCGTTGCCGGCCTTGTCCACAGCCTGTACAAAGTAGGCACCATCCGGCAGAACATCAGTGACTGTGACTTTGTAGGTACTGGGTTCACCTTCGACAGCGTATTCATCCACGGTGTAAGTCGACTCAGGAAGCGGCTGCGGTTGAACCGGCGCTGTGCTACCGCCTTCCACCGGCCGGGGTGTAGGGTGCGCAAGCAAGACAATTTTCGATCCAGCCTCTGCGGTCAGGGTCAGGACAGGGGTGGAATCCTTGGTTTGCCTGTCCAGATTGCCGCCCTCCAGACCCTCAGCCGAAGTGTCCTCCGCAACAGCCGTCAGAGTAGGCATGGCCGGTGCGGTACGGTCTACCGTGAACCGTGGGGCACCCTCGAGCGCACTTGGATTGCCCGCCAAATCAATAGCCGCAAGGACGTAGACGCCATCCGTTAAGTCCTTGGTTACCGTTACGGTAAAGGTACTCAAGCCAGCGCTGGTGACCTCCCGGACCTCGTAGTCGCCCGCCGCAAGAGGCACAGGGTCGCCGCCCGTTACTTCACGCTGCAAGCCAATACGTGAACCGCGCTCGGCCTGTAAGGTCAGCATGGGCCGGGCCGCGCTGGTCAGTCGGTCGGATGCGCCGTTCTCCAACCCCACCTGCTGGGTATCAGGCTGCACCGATTGCAGGATGGGAATGGCTGGTGTGATCGAGTCCACCCGAACCAGGACCGGGGCGGAGAAGGCCAGGTTACCGGCCGCATCGGTCACCCGAGCTCGATATTGAAGCTGCCCATCCGTTGTCACAGAAACAGTGACCGAGGTCGCGCCGGCATCTGTCGCGCCAACCCAAGATCCGCTGCTGGCGTCGAATCGTTCCAGCTGAACCGAAGCATCTAACTCCTGGCCTGACAGCGATAAACCGAAGGACTTGTCAGAGGTGATCCGATCAGTTCCAGACGAACCGGTATCCTGAAAATCGGTCAAGGTCAAACTGCCCGCGACGGGCGGCGTACTATCGAGAGTCACCGTCAGCGAGCTGACCGCAGCCGTCTGCGCATTACCCGCCAGATCGATTTGCCGGGCCTCCACCTTGAGGGATCCCCCGGCACCCACATTGAGGTCTCTGAGTTCGCCATCTGACAGCGTCAGCAAGACGGGCGCACCCGTCCCCATGAGCTTGCGGCCCACGACGGCAGTGCCATTGCT
>CAZATV010000039.1:13993-21654 GCA_964488145.1 uncultured Polaromonas sp. | reverse complement strand
TCACCCGCCTTGCCCCAGTTGATGGACACCTTGGCGCCCGCTTCAGTCTGCAGCCTGATCGTCGGGGTGGTGTCGGCCGAGATTGAGTCACCCTTCACACCGGTGTCGCTGTCGGGGTCAAGCCCCTGCAGGGCCAAAGCTGGCGCGCGGGTATCCACCTCGACCGTACGGGTGACCGCATCGCTCACATTACCCACTGCGTCACGAGCGACAACGCTGATGACCGCGCTGCCCTGACCCAGGGCAGAAAGCTCGGCCGTCTTCATGGCCAAAGTCCAAGCGCCCGATTCGTTGGCAGTTACCTCGCGCACCAGCCCACCCGGCAAGGTGATGGTGATCCTGGCGTTGGCCGATGCCGTCCCCGTCAGGGCAATGCTGTTGCTGGCATTGGCCAGAACATCAGCCAGTTCTGCAATATTGATCTTGTCGTCGGTGGCAAAGGGGGCGATCGTCGGGGTCGCTGGCTTGGCTGTCGCCACCGTCACCGTAAAAACGCTGGAGGCAGCCCCCAGATTGCCCGCCTTGTCTGTGGCCCGGGCCGTGAGTGCGTGCAACCCGTCGGCCAGATTGCCGGTCGCGAAAGTCCAGGCGCCCGTGGGCGAGAGCTGAGCCAGCCCAAGCGAGGTCTCGCCGTCGAAGATCTCCACCTGCTGCACGCCGCCGGGGTCAGTAGCAAAACCGGTCAGCACCAGGGTCTTGTCACGGGTGCTTTCGCCCGACGAGACACTGGGCTTGGCCCCCTGATCGGTCAGTACGGCCGAAATGGTGGGCGCAGACGGTGCGTCCTTGTCCACGGTCAGAACCATGGGCTGAGACACGGGGCCGATCAGACCCGCACTGCTGCTGACGGCCATAGACCAGCGGTAAAGGCCGCTGGCCAGTTCGGCGGGTACGGTAAAGGTGGCCGAGGTGCCGACTGCGGTAGCCACCAGATCCGTGCGCACGCCGTCCCGGAAGACACGGACCGCCTCGCCCTCTGCCAGTGGGGCCGACAGGGTACCGCTGACCGTTACCGCCGGGGTCTGCGGATCTGGATCTAGATTCACAGGACCGGGCGCTGCGATCATGGCGATCGTGGTTGACGGCGGATCGGAATCAATGGTCAGCCCAAACGATGCGCTGGCTGCAGAAGCGTTGCCGGCGGCATCTTCCACCTGAGCAGTCAATGCGTGAGCGCCTTTGCTCAGCCCGGCCGGGGTGAAGGTCCAGCTTGTCCCATCTACAGCGGCCACACCCAGGCGAACCTTGTTGCCGGCGACCGTGTCGTACACCACCACGCGCTCATCCGGTGACAGGCTGGCCGAGACGCTGCCCTTGAGAGTCGGGGTGTTGTCGTCCGTGGTGCTTCCGCTGGCCAGATTGGCGTTGGGCGTGCCCACATCATCATCGGCCGCGGTGATCGTTGCCGTGCGTACTGGCGGCGTCTTGTCGAGGGTAAAGACCAGGCTCTGAGCCGCCGACACATTGCCCGCCAGGTCGGTCTGGCGAACCTCCACGCTGTATGGGCCGTTATTGGTGGGGGCGGTGTAGAGCGGGCTCCAGGGCCCGTAAACAAGGGGTTGGCTCTCAACGATTGCCGCGATACGGTATTCGACCAGCGCGCCATCCTCGCGGTTGGTGGGGGCGGTCAGGTCGCCGGTATTGGTCAGGCCACCTGCTCCCGCACCACTGAGCTGTGCATTAGGCACGGCCGCAAAGGTGTCCAGCTTGAAGGTGGCCGTGCTGGGGCTGGTGCTGGAATTACCCGCCGCATCGGTCTGGACGGCGCTGACGGTGATCTGACCGTCACCGAGCCCTTTGACGTCCTCAGGGCTGAGCGCAACAGCAATCGGCTTGTCAGCACCGGCGCCTTGCAGGGTTTTGGTCACCGTACCGCCACTGGCACGGGTAAAGGTTACGGTGATTTGTGCACCGAGTTCACCCGCTACCGATACGGCGCCTCCCAGGGCCCGCGCCAACGACGCCCCTCCGGTGGATACCCCCGGTCCGAGCGCCAGAGAGACAGCCCCCGGCGCCGAGGCGTCTACGGTCAAAGGCAAGGTGCGCAAGGCCACATTTCCTGCCGAATCGGTGGCCCTGAGCGTCAGACTGTAGAGTCCGTCATCGGCAAAGGTGTTCGATGGCGCTGCCACGGTCTGCGGCTGTCCTGAACCGGACCCGACTGAGACAAAAGTGCCATTGCCTTTCCAATCGACCGACAGCGCGCTGCCCGCCTCGGCCGTAAATTCAATGCTGGGGGCGCGCTGACTGGTCAGCCCATCGCCCCTGACTCCTGTATCGCTGCCCGAAGACAAAAGTACCGGCGACAGGATGGGGGCCACTGTGTCGACGCTGATCGTCTTGGTGACCGCAGCGCTCAGGTTCCCCACTGCATCGCTGACGGTAAAGCTCACATCGCGCGAGCCCTGGCCCAGGGCAGCGACATCCTCCCTGCGCAATGCATAGGTCCAACTGCCTGAACCATCGGCCACCACCACTCGGGGGGCACCAACCGCTCCGGGCAAGCCAATGAGAACCCGGGCGCCTGCTTCGGCAGTACCTGTCAGAGACAGGTTGCCGGCCGCCATCTCATTGGCGCTGATCTTGTCGTCTCCCGCCACGGTTGCAAGCACGGCCGCGTTCGGTGCAGACGTGTCGACCCGCACCTTGACAACCTCGCTGATCCGGACGTTACCGGCGGCGTCAACAGCGCGCACCGCCAGACTGTGTTCGCCATCGCTAAGCGCAGGCGTGGTGAATGTCCACTGACCGCTGCTCAGGGTGGCCGCTCCCAGCACCGTGCTGCCATCGAGCACCTGGGCCGTCACCGCATCGCTGCCCACCAGACCGGTAAGCGCCAGGGTTCCATCTCGGGTAGCGGCAGCTGTTGGGGCTGCGTATTGAATAGCGGCCGTCGCACCGGTATCAGTCCCCACCACAGCATGGATGATGGCCGACGGCGCTACCGTATCGACGGTAAAGGAATAAGCGGTGCTGAAATCTCCCAACACGCTGTTTTCGGCTCGGACCGCAGCGGTCAGGCTGTGTACGCCATCAGGCAAAGCAGTGGTCGGTGTGAAGGTCCAGGCAGCGCCTTCAACGACGGCCGCCCCGAGAAGCCGGCCCGACGAAAAAACCTGCACTGTCTCGCCGGACTCCAGCTCTGCACTCAAGGTGCCGGTGATCTGTGGGGAGCCACTGGAGATGTAAGCCGCAGAACTATCGATGCTTACCGTAGTCTGTGGGCGGCTGGTGTTGACTTCAATGGTCGCCGCAGCTGAGGAAACCCCCAAATTGCCCGCCAGATCCTCCACACGAACCGTGAAGGCGTGAACCGCGTTGCTCAGGCCCTGCGGGGTGAAGTCCCAACTGGTACCCGAAACATCAGCGACCCCCAAACGAGTGGTGGAGCCGCCAACCGAGTCATAAACCACCAAGGTCTCGCCAAGTCCCAGTGAGGCACTTAAGGTACCGCTGAGGGTCGGCGTGTTGTCGTTGCTGACAGGCGGGGCATCACCCAGAACAAGAGGGCCCGTCTGAGGTATTACGTCATCAACCACCCGGGCGATGGATGCCGTCACCGTTGGAGCGCTGTTGTCCAGTACGAAGGCAAGGGTCTGCGGGGCCGAAGCGTTGCCAGCCTTGTCTAGCTGCCGCACCTGCACCCGGTAACTGCCGTCACTTGTGGGCGCCGTGTAGGTGGTGCTCCAGCCCTCATTGGATCCCGAATAGCTGACCGCCCCATCCTGGGCGACGATACCAACGCGGTACTGCACGGTGGCGCCGGCTTCTACGGTGGCTGAAGTGGGCGCCGTGACCCCACCGTTGTTGACCACCGGAATACCAGCGGTATTGAAGCGAGCGCCTGCTGCGGCACTGAGAAGCGCATTGGTGAGAGCCACCGCCGTGTCCAACACAAAGCTGCCAACACTGGCCGCGACTGCTTGTGTGTTGCCCGCCGCATCGACCTGGGTAGCACTCAAGCTGATGGTGCCATCACCCAGGATCTTGAGGTCATCTGCCGACAGGCCCACCGGCTGGGGTGAACCGCTGCCGAAGAAATTCTTGGTGACCGACTTGCCGCCGTTAGAAAAGGTCATAGAAACCTGAGCGCCGGCCTCGGCGCTGACCCGCACGGCGCCAGCCCGGGCCAAGTCAGCGTTGGCACCATTGGTCGCCACACCAACGGCGTAAGAAATTGTCGGGGCACCAGGCGCCGTGATGTCGAAATTAAAGGAGCCGGTGCGCTCGCTGACATTACCGGCTGCATCGACAGCCCGCACCGCAATCATCTTGGATCCGCTGCTCGTATAGGCAGTAGGGGCTGAGAAGCTTTGCAGAGCCCCATCGGCGACACCGGCGGCCACGAAGCTACCGCCACCGGCTGCAGAGGTGTCCCAATTGATCAGCAGGCTCGAACCGGCCTCAGCCACAAACTGCAAGGTGGGTTGGGCCAGATTGGAGCGACCATCACCCTTGACGCCCGTGTCACTACTTTCGGCCAAGGCGAAAGCCGTCAAGGCGGGCGCCTTGGTGTCGACCTCGATGACGGTCGATGCCGGCGCGCCAACATTACCCACCGCATCGGCAGCCGTTACGCTGACTGCACGCACACCTTGCCCCAGGGCCACGAAATCGTCGTAAGTAAAGGTGTAAGTCCAGGTACCCGCGCCATTGGCGGTGACCGCCCGCGTCACGCCCGTGGCCGCATTCAGATTGATCAGCATTCGAGCACCGGCCTCGGCCGTTCCCGAAAACACCAGATTGCCTGTAGCCAGTTCAGAAGCATTGACCTTGTTATCACCAGCAAAGGCATGGACAGAGGCGGCCTGCGGCGCCACCGTGTCTACCGTCAAGGTGACCGCGCCGCTGGATGCCAGATTACCCGCGTTGTCCCGGGCGCTGGCCACAAAGGAATGCGCTCCATCCGTCAGTGCTGCGGTCTCGTAGGTCCAGCTGCCGCCCTGCAGGCTTGCCGTTCCGATGACGACGCCCTGGTCAAGGATTTCTATCTGGGCAATACCCGAGGCGTCTGCCACCTGCCCTTTCAGAAGTACGGTGTTGTCGCGCGTGGATCCGCCGCTGGCCACCGCGGCCGACTGCCCCGAATTGGTGCCCACGGTTGAGGCGGTACTGATCGAGGGTGCTTGTGTGTCCAGCGTGAAGGTGTAAGCCGCGCTTTTGGGGCCCTGGTTGCCCCCCGAAGCCTGCACCGCCACTGTGATCTGATGTGTTCCCGGTACAAGATCGGTCGCGGGCGTAAAACTCCACGATGTACCGTCCGATTGTGCGGACGTTAACTCACCAATTTTACTGCCGCGGTCGTAGATAACCAGCAACTCGCCAGAGGCCAGCGGCGCACTCAGGGTGCCGCGCAGCGCGGGGCGAACCTGGCTGATCAGGTCCGAACCGGCCACCACCGAGGCAGTGGTGGTAGGCACTTCAGCATTGATGGTCAATTCAAAGCTGGCGCTGGCCGGGCCCAGGTTCCCAGCGGCATCCTCCACCCGCACTGTGAAAGCATGGCTCGCACTGGCCAGACTCGGGGCATCAAAGGTCCAGAAAGTACCTGAAACGCTGGCCTTACCAAGCCGCACCGTGCCGGCGCCGATAGTGTCATAAACCCATAGGGACTCACCCGCAGCCAGATTGGCCGGAAGGGTACCCTCAAGACGCGGCGTATTGTCATTACTGACGGCTACGCCCGATACAAGATCCCCCGTGTCAGGCAAAACATCATCAACAGCCTTGCCGATGGATCCGACTACGGTCGGCGCCACCGTGTCAACCTCAAGGACCTTGCCAGTGGCCGCGCTTTCGTTGCCCGCCGCATCGACGGCCGTGACATAAAGGGATGGGCTGCCCTGCCCCAAGGAAGCAAGGTCCTCAGCCACCAGTGTGTAGCTCCAAACACCAGATCCGTCACTGGTGACCGACCGAGTCACCGCGTCATTTTGCGATCCGAACCTAAGCTCGACGGTACTGCCAGCCTCTGCAAGACCCGAAATTTCGGAGTTGAGTTCAGAGCCTCCGATGATGTTGTCACCCGCCACCCCATTGACCGTGGGCGACAGGGGGGACGTACTGTCAACAAGCAGGACGAGCGAATCAGACATGTCGCTCAGATTGCCCGCCTGATCCGACAACAGCGCAGAAATGGAGTGACTACCCTCAGCCAGTGTCGGCAAGTCCCGCTCGATATAGCCGCTTCGAATATGGTCCGGCGTGATCGTGACGGCTTCGCCCAGGGGCAAGCCGGCCTCCATAAAAATCAGTTTGTCACCAGCGACCACCGCCCGACCCGCGGTATCGGAGACGTCCAGATCAATCCTGATCTTAGGAGTGGTGTCGCGGGTGGTAGCGGATGACACACTCAACTCGGGCGCGGCCGGCCCAACCGTATCCAAAGCGCGCGACTGCGCTTGCGTGATCGCGGCAAGCGAAGTTGCACTTTGCAGAGTTGAAGAAGCATCGGAAACTGCACTCATCAGTTCCGGCGACAAGTTGGCCGTACCGCTAAGCGCGGACGAAACTACATTGGCATCGGCAAGGTTCACGGCGCCTGAACCAGCGCGAATAAAGACTGAAGCCAGGTTGGAGAGCACCGTCTCCGAATTACCCGGATCGGCTCCACCTGCAATAGCAGCTGTGGTGGCAATCTGAGCGGCCGCCTTCTGCGCATTGGCGTTGCCCGATGCAATCGGATCATAGGAGGTCAAGTCCAGAGGCCGCCCATCCGCCCCGGTCAACCCGAGCGACTGGGCCACCAGTCCGTTGATGATGTCCATATCCGGACTTGCACCATCAGCCGTCATCTGATCGGCCATGGTCTGGACCATAGTGGTCAACGGGTTAACAATAGTGGCCCCCTCCGGCGCACGAATCGACATGGTGTTGGGAACACCAGTGTCAATATTAAAACCGCCTGTCGCAATGATGGACCCTGAGGGTGCATTGAGGGGGCGAAAGAAGTTGCCCTCATCGTCGGTCTTGCCGACATAGAAGTCGTCGCCTTGGACGGCCAAACCGTCAGCATTGACATCAATCCACACGTCCGCGTTGCGCATCAAGCCGTCAGCAACCGCCCCAGTCGGCGCGAAACCTGGGGCGGCATTCCCCGCTAAGTCAGAAATGATCGGACTAGAGAATGCCGGGTTGTAAGCGATGCTTACGCCGGCGTTAAACACCGGACCGTCGGCCATGTCGGTGATGTAGATCGATACCGTATCGCCCGAGAGGGTGATGCTTGTTATCTTGACGCCGTCTTGTATCTGGGCATCGTATCCATCAACATTGATAGTAAATAAAGAAGCGGCCGGCGGCAGTCCGCCCAGGGTCTCACTGAACCTCAGCCGAATGCCCTGAAGGATCGAGTCATCGGCGGGGTCCTTAATCTTGGACATCGAGACGATCGTCGGCACCAGAGTGTCATAACCCTGAGCGTAGTTCGATGGCGCAGCGACGGAGTTTCCTGCTGAATCAGCCACGCCGACAACGTTTGTTGCCAATGAGATCGTGCCAGCATTGGTGTTTGCGGTAGGAGTAACCACCAGGGTGTAAGAACTACCGCTCCCGCTAAAGGCTCCCTTGGTACCACCAGTGACCGTCACATCGTTCGCATCAAAGCCGCTTACCGACTCGTTGAAGGTGAAGGTAAAGGTCACGTCCCCAGTGGCCGTACC
>CAZATV010000039.1:0-13893 GCA_964488145.1 uncultured Polaromonas sp. | reverse complement strand
CGCTTACCGACTCGTTGAAGGTGAAGGTAAAGGTCACGTCCCCAGTGGCCGTACCAGGGGCACTGTCCGTAATCGCTACCGTCGGTGCCAGCGTGTCATACGCTTGGGCATAGTTCGCTGGCACGGTGACCGGATTTCCTGCCGCATCCGTCACACCAACAACGTTGGTTGCCAATGAGATCGTGCCAGCATTGGTGTTTGCGGTAGGAGTAACCACCAGGGTGTAAGAACTACCGCTCCCGCTAAAGGCTCCCTTGGTACCACCAGTGACCGTCACATCGTTCGCATCAAAGCCGCTTACCGACTCGTTGAAGGTGAAGGTAAAGGTCACGTCCCCAGTGGCCGTACCGACGGCGCTGTCCGTGATCACCACCGTCGGCGCCAAGGTGTCGTAAGCCTGATCGTAAACCGCCGGTGCCACGGCCGGGTTGCCCGCGGCATCAGCTACGCCCTCAACGAGAGTAGTCAAGGAAATCGTACCGGCATCCGCGCCAGCCACCGGAGTTACCACTAGGGTGTAAGAACCATCCGCCCCACTAAAGGCGCCCTTGGTGCCGCCAGTCACCGTCACTTTGCTTGCATCAAAGCCGCTGACCGACTCATTGAAGGCGAAGGTGAAGGTCACGTCCCCGTTGGCAGTGTCAGCGGCACTGTCCGTGATCACCACCGTCGGCGCCAAGGTGTCGTAAGCCTGTGCGTAAACCGTCGGTGCCGCGGCCGGGTTGCCCGCGGCATCGACCACGCCCTCAACAAGAGTGGTCAAGGAAATCGTGCCAGCATTGGTGGCAACCGCTGGAGTCACCACCAGGGTATAGGAACCCTCCGCTCCACTGAAGGCGCCCTTGGTGCCGCCAGTCACCGTCACATTGCTCGTATCAAAGCCGCTGACCGACTCACTGAAGGTGAAGTTGAAGGTCACATCCCCAGTGGCCGTACCCATGGCGCTGTCTGTTATCACCACCACCGGCGCCAGCGTGTCGATCCGCAACACTCCGGCAGGCTCAGTGATTGCCCCTGTGGTGATGACATCGAGGCCTTCATCGTCAACGATACGACGGCCGTTGAGGCTCAGTTCCAGGACAGACAGATCCTCGACATTCTCATCTTCCCCAACCCTATAGGTAAAGTAGATCTGTGCGCCCTCACTGAGTACCGGGTTGTAAATCGCACGCGCACCATTGCTCAGAATCAGATACGGGCCATCGCCCCCGCCCTGGCTGACGGAAACGGGCGCGCTTGCGGTGACGATAACCTGCAACTCGGCACCGGCACGCAGAACGCCACTGCCACCCGCATCAATACCTGGGGCGGCAAAAGCAACGCCCGTAACACTCGAGAACACTCCCACCAAGCTGTCACCCTGTGCAGCCGAGATATCGCCGAGATCGGTTGCCGAGTCAATCGCTGCGGCCGCTGCATTTATTCCAGCGCTTACAGCATTCGCAGAGGGCACGCCCTGCAGTACCGCCGACCATAAGGCCGGGTCGGTCCAAACAATTGTGGATGGCGTTTGGGCCGATGCAATTTGATCAAGCTCTTGCGCAAGGTTTTGCAGCAACTGCGCCACCACCGCCCCCGCATCTGCAGAATTGGCAGCATTGGCCGCGACCAGAGTCATTGCAGTGGCCAGGGTAGCGGCGGCCTTCTGTGCGGCCAAGCCTACAGAAGCAAGACCGGCCCCCGGCGCTAGCGGATCAAAGCCAAGAAGGCTGTCCGTTCCCAAGTTGAGGCCCAGGGCTTGGGCCACCTGGCTTGCCGCTTCGTCTGCATCGATCGGACCGGAAGATTGCTCGATGAAGGTTTGCACCAAAGTAGTGAGCGGATTCACCACCGTAGCACCGGCTGGCGCCTTGAGGCTCAGCAAATTCGGTGCATTGGTATCAATATTGGTTCCACCCGTCGCGATGACTGTGCCCGTTAAGCCTGTAGGCAAGAAGAAGACGCCGGAGGCGTCAGTCTCCCCCAACTGCACGTCACCGTTACCATCACCGTCCGTGTCCAGCCACACCTGCGCGCCAGCGATATAGCCGTCTGAAACGACCCCCGCAGGCAGCAACTCCAGAAAGTCGGCCACATCGTTGCCAGAGGCATCCTGTAGGGCATTGACGTCATTGCCGCCACTCGGATCGTCATAGCCGACGCTGATCGCACTACGGGTCAGAGCCTCATCAATCGCCAGAACAACCCGACGTCCCGTGACGGTCACCCCCAACACCGTCAACGGGACGCCACCCTGACTGACCGAGAAATCGGCAGCCGACGGTGCGCGAGCACCGTCCAGCGTCTCACTGAAGGTGAGGGTGATGGTGCCGTCAGACACATCGGCCATCGCGCTCTGAAGCAAAGGCGCCGTGGTGTCATTGACAGAGCCTCCTTGACCGCTGGAGGAGCCTCCTTGACCAGAGGGCGGGGCAGTTGAATCACCTGTCGTAGCGGCCACCGCTGCAACCACCGCTCCGCCCACCACCAGCGCAGCCATCGGCATCGCCGCCATTGCAGCGGTCACCGACCCCACAGCACCTGCAGCACCTGCAGCACCTGCAGCACCTGCAGCACCTGCAGCACTGCCGGCCGTGGTTGCCGAACCCGCAGTCGAAGCGCTGGAGCCTGCTGTCGAAGCGGCTGAGGGGGTCGCCTGCACAGGGCCGGCTCCCACCTGGGCCACCTGATAGCTTAAATCCTCGAAATCCGTCGAACCAATGTTCCCGTTGTTATCGGGAACCCACTCAACCGTCAATTCGGACTCTGGTCCAAGCGGAGAATTAGTCGGCGGAGTCGGTAACGAATCCGTGAGCCCATCCATGGACACCTCACGCTCGGCGAGGGAAGGGTCTGAGCGCTGTGCCTTTCGCTTCCTTCCGCGCAAGTCTCGCGAGGAGATTGAATTGGATGTGGTCTCTGGACGCCCCAGCGAAACACGCGGGCCTTCATCTGAAAAAGAAAGTTCTGCCGGCTGCGTGCTGTTTCCCGTACCAGAGTGGCTACCGGCCCCGGGTGTCGCTGCAGAAGCAACCTTCGCGGCGGAGGTCGTCCCGCGGGTGGCGGTAGTTGTTTTGGCCTGGCTGCCCTCACTGCCTGGGTCGGCGATGAGGTTTTGACGAGAGGCAGGCGAAGAAGATCGGTCCATTTGAATCACCCGAGCGTTGATGTAATAGTGGTTTTCCCCTTGCAGCCTCGAGTCCTACAGAGCCCAGACAGCAAAGCCCTCATTTCCGCGGTGGCTTACGCCTTGCGGGGAAACGGATCGAGCAGCAAGAAAGGCAAGACGCTCTGTTTATACAAGTTTTGCAATGATTTACCAATTTACACGGAAGACCAAGAGCCCCCCAAAAACAGATACTTTTGAATTATTAAAAATTAAAAATATCTTAATAAGATCATTTCAAAAATAAAAATTTATAAATAAGAGGATCTGCGTCGACTCATGAAGCGGACCCCGTGTCGGCCAGCTCGCAGCAATAGACAGGTAAGGGAACCCTGGCCACCAGGACGGCGAAATTTGGAGCCCCGTGACGGCTCGCCCCGGCGAGCATCCCCCCATCACCCAAGCTCAGCCGAGCCGCGAGCGGCTAAACGACCGGACGTTGCTCAGACACCGATGAGTCTGGCTGGTGAGCCTGCGGTAGAGCTCCACCGCCCGGATTAAGGGAGCCCTGAAGCTGATCAGCCCCAGCCGAGTCGCGTAGATGCTGCAGGCGCGCCAGACAGTAATGCGCACACCAGAGCGATGAAAAGGCGAAGATAAGGGTATAGACCCAAATGGCCAAAGGCACCAGCAAGGGCGCCATGGCGATGAACATGGCGCCCGAGGCCCACAGCACGCTGGGCAAGGCACTGAGATACCCGGTCATCAGGCCAATGATGAGCAGATGGACCCGCTGCTCTCGCATGATGAGCTGGCGCTCCTGCGCGCTGGCGTGATCGGCCAGACAGTCGAAGCTGAGGACACGGTAACTGAGCCAACCCCAGATCAAGGGCGGCAGCACCAGCACCATCGGGGGCAGTAACCACAGCGGTATGGACAGCACCAGGGCCAGACAGGCGATCAGGGTCGAGCCCAGTGACCAGCCGACACTACCTAGCAAGGAAGCCCCTCTGCGGCGCTGCAGGTTGGGAAAGCGCCGCTCGCCCACCAGCGCGACCATGGCCGGCGTCATGAAGAAGGCCACCATGAGCAGGCAGACCACCACCATGAAAGGGATGGTGGCAAAGAGCAGGAGCGCAGGCGCCAGCACGCTGCGCAATCCCCCCAGACCAATCGCCTCGAGCGCGCCGATGACCCACTGCACCCAAACCCAGGTTTGCAGCTGCAGACGCAAGGCCTCAACCGCCTGGTCCCAGAAGAAGTAGCCCAGACCCAGCGCAGCGAGGATGGTCACCACCAGCGGTAAAAAGGACAGGGCAATGACCCGGGGATGCAGGCAATAGACCGCTGCGCGCCAGAAGGCGTCCATGACGGCTTGCATGGTGCTCAGCCCTTTCCAGCCAAGCGCTTGAGCCCCAACCACTGCTGGGCCCACAGACCCGCGCCGTAATCGCGGCGATGCGTGACCTGATCCATCAGACCGGTGGGACCATGCCCCAGATCAAAACGCGCAGTCCCAAACAGCATATCCCACCAAGGCAACAGCACGCCGTAGTTGTGCTCGCCCGACTCAACACCGTGATGGGCCCGGTGAAACCGCGGTGTGACCCACACACGCTCGGTCAGGCGGCCCAAGCTCAGCCTGACATTGGCATGCTGCAGGCTCTCGCTGAGCTGGGTCAAGGCCACCAGCAGCATGAACTGCTCGGGCGCCACGCCAATGAGCTGAGCCGCCACCACAAACAAGAGGTCTACGATCAGGTCGTCGAGAAAATGGTTGCGGTTATCGCTCCACAAGGTGAGCTGCCGCTGCGAATGGTGCAGGGCGTGGAGCTGCCACCAGATCGGCAGCCGGTGCTGGCAGCGGTGTATCCAGTAGGCAAGGAAATCAAAGGCGATAAGGTAGATCAGAAAACTCGCCCAGGGCTGGTCGGTCAGTCCGGGCCAAAGCTGGTCCAGATGCCAGGTGGGCAGTCCTTGAGCCCGCAGTGCACCGAAAAGGCTCTTGAAAACCGGATCCAGGGCGAAAAACAGCGCCAGCCTGAACAGACCCAAACGATGGATCAGGGTGTAGACGATGTCGGTGCGGATCGCGGCGCGATCGCTGAGCTTTTCCAGAGGGCGCCAGCGTTGCAAGGGCAGCAGAACTGTGAGCATGATGAGAATCTGGAATAAACCCATCAGAAACCAGCCGCAGGCCATGAAGGCATCTTCGAGCAGATGGCCCAACCCCACTTGATGCAGCAGCGGCACCAGCGGCTCAAAAAGAGCCGTCTGCAGATTCGAAAACCCGTCGGAAAAGAAAGTGACCACCTGATCGATCATGAGCCCCCCTGCAGACGTCGAGCGAGTTTGCCCCCGCCCTGCATCTCAATCCACTGCCGGTACTGGGGATGCTCGCGCAGGGTGGCAAAACACAGGCCGCGCGCCTTGAGCCCGATGATCAGGGGCTCGAGGACCGCCGGGGCCCAGGGGTCCTGCCTCGACCAGATCCCCAAGTGAGCCACCAGTATGTCACCGCCGCGAATGCGGCGCAGCGCCTGATCCAGCAGTCGCTGATTGGGGTAGGTCTGGCTGGGCAGTTCATCCCCGAGAAAGCCAGCCTCAGCCCAGGCCACATGCCGATAACCGCAGTCCTGGGCCGCCTGCAACAGGGCCGGCGATGTCTTGCCGCCCGGCGCCCTGAACAGGGGCAAAGGAGTCTGGCCTGTCAGCTCAGACAGGCGCCGGCTGGCGCGATGAAGTTCCTCGCAGTACTGGGGGGCGCTCCATAGGAGCGTCTGGCCTTGCTGGGGGCCGGCCGAAGGCCGGATCCGAAATCGCTTGGGCAACTGCGAGTCGGGCAGATCGGCCAGCCAGTAGGCATGGTCATAGGTGTGGGAGGCAAAAGCATGACCCTCCTCGGCTCGCGCCTTCCACCAGGCGGCCCACGCATCACCCAGGCTGCCGTCGCCAGTCTGGGTACGCTCATGAGCCGCAAAAAACGTCACCCTCACATCGTGTCGGGCCAAGGTATTGGCAATCAGGTCGGCCACGCCCATGTGACCCGTGTCGAAGGTCAGATACACCGTCTGTTTGGGATCGGGGCAGGCCGTACGCGCCCCTAGGGGACTGCTCCAGACGATCAGGCCGCTTACAAAAACAACGGCCGCCCAGCCGAGGCCATGCAGGCGCTTAGCGCGGCGCATGATCGAGCGTCCAGACCCCATGGGGGCTGCGACCCACCTTGACCTGCCGCACCAGCCGCCCCTGCACCAGATCGATCACCGACAGGCGCGCGGCCCAGCGCGAAGTGACATAGAGCGTCTTGCCGTCTCTGGAAATATCCATGCAATCGGGCCCGGAAGGTACAGCGATCTGCTGCACCACCTGAAGAGTCTGCAGGTCTATCTTGCTGACACTGTTGTGAACGCGGTTGCTGACCCAGACATGCCGGCCATCCCCCTGCGCCCGAAAGGCGTGCGCACCAGCAGCCGTGGTGATGCGCCCAGTGAGTATCGGCGCAGGTCCGGAGACATCAAACACTTCCACCGCATCGCTGCCAGTCAGTGCCACCAGCAGTCGCTTGTCATCGGGTAAACCGTAGACATCGGCGGGCATCGGCCCGGTGGGCGTCCGCCAGCGGATGGACTGCGAAGCCAGGTCGATGGCCACCAGTTCGTTACTGTCCTGCATGGTGACATAGACGGTGGTGCTGGCCGAGTCAATCCAGAGATGGCTCGGGGTCTTGCGGGTGACGATGCGCTTGACCAGGGTCGGATGGCTGCCATCCCAGCGATAAAGGTCTACATGGTGAAGCCGATTAGCGGCCGTCACGAACCACTTCATGTCGGGCGAGAAGCGCAGATGGTAGGGGTCAAGGATGTCACGCAAGGTGCGCTGAACCTGGCCGCTGCGCGGATCAATGAAGGTCAGGGAGTCGGCCGCCGCATTGGCCACGATGAGCGATTTTTCGTCAGGGGTCAGATACAGATGGTGCGGCTCTTTGCCGGTGATGATGCGCCGCGTCTCTGTCCAGGTCAGCGGGTCGATCACGCTGACGCTGCTGTCCAAGGAATTGAGTACAAAAATCGGAGCCAGCGTCTGCGATTGCGCAAGGGCTCGCAAAGGCCCAAGGCTCAGCGCAACACTAACCAGGGCAGCCCGCCGGCGATTAACGATCACAACGCTTCCTCAACTCGGTTGGGCCCCCTGAAATTCAGAGTCAAGGCCTTCCACCTCTGTGGGGCGAAAGTGTAGCCGCCGCCCTGCCAATGAGGGGTGCCAGCGGCGTCTACAGCCCCTGAAAATCCAGGGCTTGCAAGTCTGCGGTACTGAGCCAGCGCCATTGTCCGGAGTGCAAATCCTCGGGCAAACCCAATTGACCGATTCGCGATCGGTGCAATCTCTCGACGCGATTTCCCACCGCGGCCACCATGCGCTTGACCTGATGGTATTTGCCCTGGGTCAAAGTCAAGCTCAGGGCGCGCTCGCCAGTCATTTGGCAAGCTGCGGCGCGCACAGGATAGGGCTCACGGTCGAGTTTGACGCCCGAAAGCAACTGCTCCACCTGCCGCTGATCCACGGGGTGATGGGTACCGATGTCGTAAACCTTGGGCACCAGGTGCCGGGGCGATGTCATCCGGTGGATGAAATGCCCATCGTCCGACAGGAGCAGCAGGCCGGTCGTATCCTGATCGAGCCGCCCAACCGCCTGCACGCCCGAGGCCGCCGTGCCAGCCCGTTGCCGCAAGGGAGCAGGCAGCAAGGTGTACACCGAGGGCCAGGCACCTGGGCGCTGGGAACATTCATAGCCCGCTGGCTTATGGAGCATCAGATAGGCGCGTTCCTGATAGAGCCACTCTACGCCTTGAACCCAAAACCGCAGGCCCGCGGGTTCAAACGAGGCGCTAGGGTCATTCACGGGTCGCCCGTCCACGACCACCAAACCCTGCTGAACCAAGCCGGCGCAAACTCGGCGGGTACCGAAACCCTGCGAGAACAGCAAGTCCTGAATTTGCATCTCACGATTGTGGCCCAGGGGGCTCAAGAGACTCCGTGAAGGGGCACCTGTCGAAGCGAGGGCGCGGCGCCCATTGACTCCAGCGGGGCACGCGATTGGTTTGTAGGGGCGCCGCCCTCGGCGCGATAGGGCAAATCGATCAAGCCCGTGGTGAGACACTCAACCGAGCCGGCCCCTACTCTTCCTGCCCCGGCGCTGCATAAGTGATCAGCTGGTAACCAAACCCATGCACCGAACGCAACCGGATCCGGGACTCGGCACCCAAGCCTAAGCGAGAACGAACGCGTGAAATGTGGACATCCAGCGTCCTAGAGAAGGGGTCGTCCTCGCGACCCCAGACTTCCTGCATCAGACGCTCGCGCGAGATCGATCGGTCCGAGTTTTCAAAAAGAAAACGCGCCAACTCAAATTCTTTGCCAGAAAACTGCGCCTTGCCGCCTTCCCAGGTGATAAAGCGCGTCAGGGGGTCAAAGGTATAGCCATTGAAGGTCTGGGGGCCGGCGGGCTGTTTGGCTGGATAAATGCGCCTTTGCAAAGCCGCCACCCGCGCCAGAAACTCAGCCGGTCGCAAGGGCTTGACGCAGTAATCATCAGCGCCGGCCTCCAAAGCAGTGACGATGGCCTGTTCATCATGCACGGCCGTCAAGAAAATCACTGGCGTCTCACTCTGGAACGAGGCGCGCAAATGCTTGAGCACCTTGATGCCATCCTGGTCAGGCAGCCGCCAGTCGAACACCAACAGGTCAAAGGTGTTGCGATTGAGCGCCGGCAAAAAAGTGCGCGCCGAGTTGAATACGGCGCTCGTATGTCCAGCCGACTGCAAGACATCGGCCAGATGATTGGCCAGCAAGGTGTCGTCTTCAAGAATCCCGATATGCATGATTGAAAATCCTGCAGAAGAGCTCGATTAGCGCTCGTTCAAGGCCCCGGAGAAAGACTTGATCACCGGCTTGAGCAGGTACTGCAGCACGCTGCGCGTGCGGGTCTTGACATCAATGGTGGCCGTCATGCCGGGCTTTAGCGCAACCCGCGACAGCATCTGGTTGCTTTGCTGTGGATCGAGTCGGACATGTGCCCGGTAGGAACTGATACTTTGACCGTTGGGCCCCTGCTCCACCAGTGTGTCCGAGCTGATGTAGGTCAATTTGCCGATCAGCATTCCATAGACGGAAAAATCAAAGGCGTCGAGCTTGACCTGCACAGGCAACCCGAGTTCGAGTTGTCCAATATCGACTGGATTTATTTTTGCCTCAATGACCATATCGCCATCGGTCGGGGAAAGCTGCATCAGTTCGTCCCCGGCGCGCAGTACGCCCCCGACGGTATTGACACGCAGGAACTTGACGATTCCAGCCACCGGCGCAACCAGCTCGGTGTGCTCCAGCACACTGCGGCGCTCCTCAAGTTTGTGCAGCTGCGAACTCAAGTCATCTTCCAGGCGAGTGACTTCAAGCCGCGCCTCTTGAACATACTTGTTGCGCGTCTCGCTCAGGCGGGCCTCAAGCTCGCTGACCTGTCGCATCGCACGCATGACTTCGATGCGACTGACATCGCCGGCGCCCAGAAGCGATCGGGTCATCTGCAATTCTTCCCGCGCCAGCTTCAGAGCATCCTCAAGAGCAGAAGTGGCGTCCTCAAGACTTGCGCGCTTTTGAACATACAAGCGCTCCTGCGCAGCGACAAATTCCGGGAATGCCCGCAAAGAGGGCGGGAAGACGGGCTTGGTATTCATGGATTCAGCCCGGGCACGAATCAGGGCCGCTTGCAGGGCGGCCGCCTTGGACCGGCTCTCCTGATAGGACGCGCTGCTGCGGTCTCTCTCGAGCGAAGCCAGACGCTGGCCGGGTTTGACTTCCTGGCCTTCCTGAACCAGGATTTCGGCCAACACGCCGCCGTCGGCCGCCTGAATGATCTGGGTGCGCGCGCTGGCGATGACCGTGCCCTGCGCCCTGACCGTCTGATCCACCTCGAACCATGCCGCCCACGCGATGAAGGTGACGAACATGGCTGCCATCACCAGCGTGATGGACAGACGAAAGCCGGATGTGCGATCGCTCATGCTCGTGCTCCTTGCACCGATGGTGGAGCCGCGTTTTCGGGGGCGGCCGCTGCCGGCTGCGGCTGGCGTGGGGCACTCAACTTCTGCAGCACGGCATCCCGCGGTCCATCCATCACGATCTGATGATTGGCAACCACAATGATACGACTGACCAGGCGCAGCAACTCGGGCTTATGGGTCACCACCACCAGCACATCGTCTGGCAGTAAGGTCTTCGAGAGGGCTCCGATCAGGTTTTGCTCGAGGGCGCTGTCCATTGAGGCAGTCGGCTCATCGAGCAACCAGATGCGCGGCCGGCGCAGGAACACCCGGGTCAGGTTGACCAGTTGCCTCTGTCCAGAGGACAGGCCGGTTCCCCCCTCGTGGATCATCTGCTGCAGGCCTTGCGGATGAGAACTGATCACCGACTGCATCAGACCGGTCAGGCGTGCAGCCTCGAGGATGACATCATCACCTGGATCGATCAGCCCAAGGATCAGGTTTTCACGCAGGCTACCGGCAAACAGGCGCCCCTCTTGCTGCAAGTAGCCCACACGCTCGGCCAGCGCTGGCTTGGAGACATGCGCCAGATCGAGTCCGTCAATCTTGACGGTGCCCGACTGTGGCTTATACATGCCGCTGAGCAGCCGTAGCAGCGTGGTTTTGCCAGACCCAATCGGGCCAAGAACCCCCACCCGCTCGCCAGGGCGAATCTGCAATTCGTTCACCACCAAGGCCTGGCCCTGACCGTAGGAGGCGACCACTTTTTCCATGGTGTATTGGCCCCGCAGGGTATGCGGCGCAATAGCCTGCTCCTGCCCGTGGTGATCGTCCTGTAAATTCCACAGCCGGTCGAGGCCTTGCAAGGCGGTGCGGGTGTGCGCCCATTGAATCAGCCGCTCGGGCAGGGCTGCGACCGGACCGAGCACGCGTCCCGAGAGGATCGAGCACGCGATCAGGGCTCCCATGGTAATTTCGCCGCGCGAGATCATCAGCGATCCAGCGGCCACCAGCAACACATAGGAGATCTGCTGCAGCGCAGCGGCGAGAAACTGGGAGTATTCGCTGACCCGACGGGTCTGCTGCTCCACGTCTCGGGCTTCGTCCGTGGTCGAGATCCAGCGCGAAAGCATTCGCCATCCGCTCTGACCCGACTTGATGGTCTCGGCCCCCTCTACCGTTTCCACCAACAGGCCCGTCTTGAAATTGCTGGCGGCAAAAGACTTCTTGCTCAAGGCATCGACACGGCGGCGGTAAAACAGGCCGATGGCCAGGGACAGGCAGAAAAAAGCCAGGGGAATTAAGCCCAGCCAGCCCCCGATCCAAACAATGACCAAGAGGAACAGCAGCGCAAAAGGCACGTCAATCATCAGATGGGACGTCAGCGAAGTGAGGAAACTTCGCACCATCTCGTAGCCCTTGAGCTGTGCAGCCAGCGATCCCACACTGCGCGGCAGTTGATCGAGCCGTATGGACAGGAACCGGGTGTAGACCTCTCGCGCCAGCTTTTGGTCAACCTGGTCGACCAGTTGTTCAAAGACACGCGATCGCGCCAGCTTGGCGAGCGTCTCAAAGGCGATAGCCAGCAAGACGCCCAGAGTGAGCACCCACAGGGTTTGGCTGGCCCCGGTGGGCACCACGCGGTCATAGACCTGCATGCTGTAGAAAGAAGTAGCCAGCGCAATCGAGTTGATCAGGAATCCACCTACGACCCCTTCGACCCAAATACGCTTGCGCGAGAAGATTTCACGGCGAATGAGCCGGTAAATCTCGCTGGCCGAGGGGTCAAAGGGGCGGGCCATCTTGAGTTTGACCGCCTGCCAATCCACCAGCGCATGCAGGGGCGTCTCCACCCAGCGATTGGCCTGCGGGTCATAGGAGTCGGTCAGCCATTCGTTCTGGGCTGTCCGGCCACGCAGCAAGGCCCAGCCTCGATCGGGCCTGTGAATCAAACAGGGGCAATCGGAAGGATCGACCGAGCCACCTCGGATCCAACGAGGCTTGGGCAACTGCAACTTCTCGACCAGCTCACCGATCACCTGCCGGGGCGAGGCATCCGCCGGGTCCGATTCGGCACTACCGGGCTTCTCAAGGATGGCCTGCAGCGCCAGCCGATCAACCGGCTCAGACTGAATCTGAGCCAAGCGCATGAGCAGGGGAAATAGAGGATTCACGATCTCAGCCCCTCAACGAGAATGAATGATGGCCGCCGGTCCCAGCCCCGACATCACTGCCGGAACGCCTTCGGCCAATACGACCAGCCGCCAGGTGGCCATGACATAGGTCACATTGACGTCTGCGAGCGAAGTCTGAGCCTGAGACAGTTCGCGGGCTGCATTCATGACCTCGACCCAGGTCTTGCGTCCGGCCAGAAACTGACGATCCCAGGAGGCCACCATGTCCCGCGTCAAACTCAGGCCAGCCTCCAGACTCTTGCGTCGCTGTACCTGGGTGAGCGCAGAGACATGTTCCAGAGTGACTTGTTCGATGAGATTGCGTCGACTCGACTCCAGTTCGGCTTGCAAGGCCTGCACCCTGGCCAAGGCCCCTTCCACCGCAGACTGAGCTGAAAGCCCAGCCCCAGGAGTGGCCGACAAACCAATGAAAAACCGGTTGGCCGAGCTTGGCCCGACCGAGCTGAAGCTGCCTTGTTGGTGTTCGGCACGCGCGTAGACTTCGGGCATCAGCTGCGCCTTGCGGATTTCCACATCCATTTCTTGCTGACGAATCTGCGCCTGTAATTTAGCCACCGTCGGGCTGTTGACCCAGGCCTTCTCCAGGGAAATGGGCAATTGGAGGATCGGCTCGACCGGCATGACCGCCATCGACTCCAGGCTCGCTGCGTCAAGACGGCGTCCCGTCAGTTGCTCCAGGCGCGCCAGGGCTGAAGCCTGCTGCGCCTTGGCCACCGCAGCCTCTGCCTGAACCTGCTCCAGGCGGCCCTGCGCGAGCACATCGTCAGCCACTGCGGACAAACCGCCCTCGACCCTGCGACGGATCAATGCGGCCAGACGCTGATGGGTCTCCACACTTTCCTGCAAGGCCAAGGATTTCTGCTCGCCGGCCTTCCACTCACCCCATGCGGCAATGGTGCGCAATGCCAGCTGCTGACGGCTTTCCTCCAATTGAGCCTGCGCTACCGCAACCGAGGCCTCCGCCCGGCTGACACCAGCCGTCAATCGGCCAGCCGTCCAAAGCGGTTGCTGCAGACGAAAGGTGATCACCCGACCATCGCGGTTGCTGTAGCTCGCGTCCCCATTGGAAGCATTGACCTGCTCGACGGAAACCGAGGGCGTGGGGTAGAACTGCCAGTTGGCCCCTTTGACGTCAGCCTGGGCGGCACCAATCAGACGCGTCTGGCTTTGAAGCAGAGGATTGCCCTCGAAAGCCATGTTGAGCAGGCCGATCATGCCCGAGGCCCGCGCCGGGGAGAGGGTCAGCGCGAAAGAACAGGCGGTCAGACAGAACCAGAAAACAGGGCGGGCGAGCATGCGCAGTAGTGGGTATCCGGACGATGATCCATCCACACGACCCATCCATGCTTACGGTCGGAAGGGGCGAAAAGTTCAGGCTGCAGACCTCAGACCTGCGCGGACACGGCGACGGATGAGCAATTATGTCGCAAGACCTGTTATGGACCTAGGGACGAACGCCAAGGACGACATCGCGGGCACGAAAAAACCCCGATGGCTAGGCCTATCGGGGTTTTTGAATTGGTCGGTGTGAAAGGATTCGAACCTTCGACCCCTTGCACCCCATGCAAGTGCG
>CAZATV010000038.1:0-24890 GCA_964488145.1 uncultured Polaromonas sp. | reverse complement strand
TCTTCTTGAGCTGGATGCCCTTGACGACCTTGCGACAAATCTTGGAGAGTTCGCGCTCGAGCGAGCGCACGCCCGCCTCCCGGGTGTAGTAGCGCACGATGTCACGAACCGCCGCCTCCGAGACTTCGAGCTCGCCGTCCTTGACGCCGTTGTTCTTGAGTTGCTTGGGCAGCAGGTAGCGCAGGGCGATGCTGGTTTTTTCGTCTTCGGTATAACCCGCCAGACGAATGACTTCCATACGGTCGAGCAGCGCCGGCGGGATGTTCATGGAATTGGAGGTGGCCACGAACATCACATCGCTCAGGTCGAAGTCCACCTCCACATAGTGGTCGCTGAAGGTGTGGTTCTGCTCCGGGTCCAGCACCTCCAACAAGGCGCTGGCCGGGTCGCCCCGGAAATCAGTGCCCAACTTGTCGATCTCATCAAGCAGGAACAGGGGGTTGCGGGTGCCCACCTTGGACAGACTTTGCAGCACCTTGCCCGGCAGGGCGCCAATATAGGTGCGGCGATGGCCGCGGATCTCGGCCTCGTCGCGCATACCCCCGAGGGCCATGCGCACATACTTGCGGCCCGTGGCTCTGGCAATCGACGGGCCCAGCGAAGTCTTACCCGCGCCGGGCGGGCCGACCAGGCAGAGGATGGGGGCCCTGACCTTGTCGACCCGCGGCTGAACCGCCAGATACTCAACGATGCGGTCCTTGACCTTCTCCAGACCGTAGTGGTCTTCGTTGAGCACATCCTCGGCAAACGCCAGATCGTGCTTGATCTTGGTCTTCTTGCTCCAGGGCAAGTTGGTCATCACATCGATGTAGGTACGCACCACCGTGGCCTCGGCGGACATGGGCGACATCAGCTTGAGCTTCTTGAGTTCGGCCTCGGCCTTCTTGCGGGCTTGCACCGGCATCTTGGCAGCCTTGATCTTTTTCTCAATTTCCTCGATGTCAGCACCGTCCTCGCCTTCGCCAAGCTCCTTCTGGATGGCCTTGACCTGCTCGTTGAGGTAGAAGTCGCGCTGGCTCTTCTCCATCTGGCGCTTGACGCGGCCGCGGATGCGCTTGTCCACGTTGAGGATATCGACCTCGCGCTCGAGTTGTTCGAACAGGTTTTCCAGACGCGCGTGCACCTCGCCAAGATCCAGGATGACCTGCTTGGCATCGAGCTTGAGCGGCAGATGAGCCGCGATGGTGTCAGCCAGGCGGCCAGCATCGTCGATGCTGGCAATTGAGGTGAGGATTTCGGGGGGGATCTTTTTGTTGAGCTTGACGTAGTGGTCGAACTGCTGCATCACCGCCCGGCGTAAAGCCTCAATCTCGCTGCTGCGCTCGGCAGGCGGCGCGGCCTGCGGCTCGACCGGGGTGACGTTGCCGACAAAGTGCTGCTCGCCCTCTACGATCCGGTTGACTCGGGCCCGTTGCTGCCCCTCCACCAGCACCTTGACGGTGCCATCGGGCAGCTTGAGCATTTGCAGGATGGTGGCCACGCAGCCGACCGAGAACATGTCGTCGACGGCGGGCTCATCCTTGGCTGCGGCCTTTTGCGCCACCAGCATGATGCGCCGCTCGGCCTCCATGGCCGATTCCAGGGCCTTGATGCTCTTGGGCCGTCCTACGAACAGAGGAATGACCATGTGCGGGAACACCACAACGTCGCGCAGCGGCAACAGAGGCAGATCGATCGGCAGGGCAGGCAAGGCGGTGTGTCCGGACATAGGAGACCTTCAGTCAAGAGCAGGAAGGGAGGCAAAGCGGCGAGAGATTGCCGACCGGCCCAGGCCAGGCGGCAGAAACTGATTCACAGATGGTTCGAAAAGCACTCATTTCAAGCCTCTGACCCTTCTGTTGGCCAAAAAAGCAAGTTTCAGGCCTTCTTGGCAGCTTCGCGCAGCACCAGAAGCGGCGGCTTTTCTTCTTCGATGGTGGACTCATCGACCACCACTTTTTCCACATTGCTGGCATTGGGCAATTCGTACATGGTGTCGATCAGCGCATGCTCGAGGATGGATCGCAGGCCACGGGCGCCGGTCTTGCGGGCCAGCGCCTTGCGGGCAATGGCCTTGAGCGCCGAGGGCCGGATCTCCAGATCCACCCCCTCCATGGAGATGAGCTTGGCGAACTGCTTGACGGTGGCATTGCGCGGCTCGGTCAGGATCTGCACCAGCGCCTCTTCGGTCAGTTCATCCAGGGTGGCCACCACCGGCAGCCGGCCGACCAGTTCAGGAATCAGCCCGAACTTGATCAGGTCTTCAGGCTCCACATCCTTGAACACATCGGTCAGGCTGCGCGCCTTCTTGCCCTTGACCGTGGCGCCAAAGCCTATGCCTGAGGCCTCAGTTCGACTCTCGATGACCTTTTCAAGGCCGGCGAAAGCACCGCCACAGATGAACAGGATGTTGGTGGTGTCAACTTGCAGAAAATCCTGATTGGGATGTTTGCGTCCACCCTGGGGGGGCACCGAAGCCATGGTGCCCTCGATGAGCTTGAGCAGCGCTTGCTGCACGCCTTCGCCGGAGACGTCGCGGGTGATGGAGGGGTTGTCCGACTTGCGCGAGATCTTGTCAATCTCGTCGATGTAGACAATGCCTTGCTGCGCACGCTCAACCTCGTAATTGCAGCTCTGCAGCAGCTTCTGGATGATGTTCTCCACGTCTTCGCCCACATAGCCCGCCTCGGTGAGGGTGGTGGCATCGGCCATGACGAAGGGTACGTTGAGGGTGCGCGCCAGGGTCTGAGCCAGCAGGGTCTTGCCCGAACCGGTGGGGCCGACCAGCAGGATGTTGCTCTTGGACAGTTCAACGTCGTCTTTCTTGGCCGCTTCCTTGTGCCGCAGACGCTTGTAGTGGTTGTAAACAGCCACCGCCAGCATGCGCTTGGCCGCCTCTTGCCCGATCACATAGGCATCAAGGGTCGCCTTGATTTCCGACGGCGTGGGCAGGTCGCCGCGGTCAGACCTGGCTTCGTCCGAAGGGGGCAACTCGTCACGGATGATTTCGTTGCACAGATCGATGCATTCGTCGCAAATGAAGACCGAAGGTCCAGCGATCAGCTTCTTGACCTCGTGCTGACTCTTGCCGCAAAACGAGCAGTAAAGCGTCTTCTCGCCGGATGAGCCTTTTTTCTCGGGCATGTAAGTGGCCTTTGCGCAACCTCAAGGATTGCGGGAATCTTGATTGCCCAATGATAACCAAACGAGGCCGCGCATCGAACGCGGTCACCCCAACCGTCCCGGACGGCACTGTCCGGCCGCCGGGGACGGCTGCGAGCGGTCAGGGCCGCTTGGCGATCACCTGATCGACCAGGCCATAGTCCTTGGCCTCAGGGGCGGTCAGGAAGTAGTCACGCTCCGTGTCATTGTCAATCTTCTCGCGTGGCTGGCCGGTGGTCTCAGCCAGGATCCGGTTGAGCTGCTCGCGTGTCTTGAGAATTTCGCGAGCGGCAATTTCGATCTCGGTGGCCTGCCCCTGCGCGCCGCCGAGCGGCTGATGAATCATGACCTTGGAATTGGGCAGGCAGTAGCGCTTGCCCTTGGCGCCTGCGGCCAGCAGGAAGGCGCCCATGCTGGCGGCCATGCCGGTGCACAAAGTGCTGACGTCAGGCTTGATGAAATTCATGGTGTCGTAAATCGCCATACCAGCGCTGACCGAGCCACCGGGCGAGTTGATGTAGAGCGAGATGTCCTTGTCCGGGTTCTCGCTTTCGAGGAACAGCAACTGGGCCACCACCAGATTGGCCATCTGGTCGTTGATCGGGCCCACCAGGAAGATGACGCGCTCCTTGAGCAGTCGCGAATAGATGTCGTAGGCGCGCTCACCGCGACCCGACTGCTCGATCACCATGGGCACCATGCCTAGGGCCTGCGTGTCCAGAGCGCTGGCCTGTGGCCCGGAATAGATATCCAAAGACTTCATGAGGGTGTTCTCCGATGGGCCCCGGACGGGCCCGTTAAGGACTTACTGTAACCAAAACAGCAGGGGCCTGTGCCACTCGACACAAGCCCCTGCGCAGCCTGCAGAAACGGAGGGATCAGGATTGGCCCATCAACTCATCAAAGGCCACCGTCTTTTCGGTGACCTGTGCCTGGTTCAGCACGAACTGCGTCACATTGCTTTCAATGACCACGGCCTCCACTTCGGCCATGCGGCGGCGGTCGCTCATGTACCAACGCACCACCTCATCGGGCTTTTCATAGCTGGCAGCCAGTTGGTCGATGTGCGCCTTGATCTGCTCGGGCTTGGCTTGCAGGGAGTGGGCGCGAACCAGCTCGGCCACGACCAGACCCAAACGGACCCGCTTCTCAGCCTGCGGCCGGAACAGATCTTCAGGAATCGGGGCCTTTTCAGCATCCTTGATGCCGCGCTGCTTGAGATCGGCGCGGGCGCCCTCGACCATGCGGTCGAGTTCAGCCTGAACGCTGGACTTGGGAAGGTCGAGTTCGGCCTGGGCCACCAAGGCATCCATCACCGCCGATTTGTTGCGAGCCTCCACCCGGAACTTGAGTTCGCGCTCGAGATTCTTGCGAATGTCGCTGCGCAGCGCTTCGACCGTACCCTCGGCAATACCCAGGGACTTGGCAAAAGCCTCGTTGACCTCGGGCAGGTGCGCTGCCTCGATCTTCTTGACGGTGACCAGAAAGTCCGCCTGCTTCCCCGCCACTTCCTTGCCATGGTAGTCGGCCGGAAAGTTCAGGGGAAAGGTCTTGCTTTCGCCGGACTTCATGCCACGCACCGCGTCCTCGAATTCCTTGAGCATCTGCCCTTCGCCAATGAGGAACTGGAAATCGTCGGCTTTGCCACCGGCAAAAGGCTCACCGTCGATCTTGCCCTCAAAGTCGATGGTGGCGCGATCGCCTTCCTGGGCTGCCGCATCCTGGGCACGCTGAGCAAAGCTGCGCCGCTGCTTGCGCAGGATGTCGACGGTGCGCTCAATCGCCTCATCGGTGACTTGAGCGTTGACGCTGTCAATGCGGATGGACGATAAGTCACCGATCTTGACCTCCGGGTACACCTCGAAAACTGCATCGAACTGCACTTGGCCCTCAGGTGCACCTTCCTTCTCGCTGATGCGCGGCTGCCCAGCCACGCGCAAGCGAGCTTCGTTGGCGGCAGCGTTGAAGGCCTCGCCCACTTTGTCATTCATGACCTCGTACTGCACCGAATAACCGTAACGCTGGGCCACGACGTTCATCGGAACTTTACCGGGCCGGAAACCGTCCATCTTGACGGTGCGTGCCAGCCGCTTGAGGCGGGTTTGCACTTCTGACTGAATGCTGTCAACCGGCAGGCTGAGGGTGATCTTGCGCTCGAGCTTGTCCAGCGTCTCTACGGTCACGGCCATGATGTACTCCAAAAAATCGGGCAGTCGGCCAGAGCCATCAGAACATGACGGCCCCGACCGGGGCAAAAGGGGGATGCTGCACGGCTGCAGCCTGTGGCAGCAGCGTCAAAGCGCAAAGCCCAACATTCTAGCGAAGTGCAAGGCCAAATCCTGGCCGAACCGGCCAGAATCCAACCCTGCCCCGCGGTCCCTGCGAACCGGGCCGAAGGTGGTGCGCGGGGGGGGACTCGAACCCCCACACCATTGCTGGCGTCAGGACCTAAACCTGGTGCGTCTACCAATTTCGCCACCCGCGCGCTGCAAATCAAAACGGGGACCTGCCTGCCGGGCGTATTGCCCGCGCCGCAGCCCCCGCTGATCAGAGTCTGGCCGTATTTTAAGGGCAGCCGGAAGGGGCGAGCCCGTTCCTCATGCCCACTTTACCGCCCAGGCCAAGCGGCACAGCGGCGACAATCCCCAACAAGCCCT
The DNA here is from genome assembly GCA_964488145.1 of uncultured Polaromonas sp. Taxonomy (GTDB): domain Bacteria; phylum Pseudomonadota; class Gammaproteobacteria; order Burkholderiales; family Burkholderiaceae_C; genus Polaromonas. The sequence continues at coordinate 19,092 of CAZATV010000038.1, read as the reverse complement.
TCGGCATGCGACCGAACCCCTCCATGGCCCTACCCCACCACGGCGTCGATCACTACGAAAATTTTCCGGTGGCCTCGGTTCTGTGCCCGCCGCACTTGCGGCCGGCCGTTCGCGCCCTGTACGGCTTTGCCCGCACGGCCGACGATCTGGCCGACGAGGGTCAGGCCAGCGCCGCAGAGCGCTTGGCCGATCTGCAGCAGTTCCGGGACGATCTTCTGGCCTGCGCTGCGGGCCGGCCGGGTTCGGGCCGTTGGCCGGCAGTCTTCGGACCGCTGGCCCTCGCACTGCGCCAGTTTCATCTGCCGCTGCCGCTGCTGGAGGATCTGCTCAGCGCCTTTGAACAAGATGTAACCCTGCACCACTATGACAGCCAGGCGCAATTGCTCGATTACTGCCGCCGATCGGCCAATCCGGTCGGGCGGCTGCTGCTGCATCTCTACGGCATCCGGGAAGAGGCGGCCTTAGGGCGCAGCGATGCCATCTGCACTGCCTTGCAGCTGATCAATTTCTGGCAGGACCTCAGCGTGGATCTGGATCGCGGCCGCCGTTACCTGCCGGCCGATCTGATGGCCACCCATGCCGTGACGGCTGCCGACCTGGTGGAACGCCGCCCCACACAGGCCGTGGCCGCGCTCCTTGCCCAAGCGCTGGCGTGGGCTCGAACGCTGATGCATCAGGGCGCGCCTCTGGTCCGGCAGGTGCCGGGGCGCGCGGGCTGGGAACTGCGGCTGGTGGTTCAGGGCGGCCTGCGCATCGCCGACCGGGTCGAGCAATTAGGCACGGCAGTCCTGCGCAGACGCCCTCAGCTGGGTCCGCGCGATGCGGCGATCATGCTCTGGCGCGCCCTGCGCATGTAGGGCTGCTGGCTCATGGCCTAACGCTCCGGTGATCTGGGGTGGCCGCCGCGCCTTCGCGGCGATGCAGGGCCGGATCCATGGCCCCATTGCGCCGCAACGGCATCCGTGTCGGCCCAGTTCATCTCCTGCTGGGGGCCGGGTTCACCGGTGCAGCCGCTGCCACTGCCTGCGCGGCCAGGGTGGTGATGTCTTGCCAGCGTCCCTGGCCAAGCGCATCGGCCGGGGTGAGCCAGGAGCCTCCGACCATGGCCACGTTGGGCAGTCGCAGGTAATCGGCCAGGTTACTGGGGGAGACGCCACCGGTGGGGCAAAAACGCATGTCGGGCAAGGGTCCGGCCAACGCCTTGAGCATATCGGTGCCGCCCGCCTGCGCAGCAGGAAAGAGTTTGACCAGATCAAAGCCGAAATCTCGGGCCCGCATCACCTCACCGGGTGTCATGACGCCGGGGATGAAAGGCATCCTGAGCTCCTCGGCCGCCTCCACCAGGGCCTCGCTCAGCCCTGGCGAGAGTGCAAAGCGGGCCCCCGCATCACGCGCCTGGGCCATTTCGGGGGCTCGCGTCACCGTACCTGCGCCCACTTGCATCGCAGGAAGCTCACGGGCCACCGCCTCGATGGCCGGCAAACCTGCGGCATGGCGCAGGGTGATCTCGATCACATCAATCCCGCCCTCCCACAAAGCCTGCGCCAGCGGCACCGCCTGGGCCACGTCGGTGATCACCACCACCGGAACGATGCGTGACCGAAAAGACGGCCACTCGAGACTTGACGCCTTGTCATCCATAAAGAAATTCTCCTGCCTCGAGGTCAGACAGCCGACCAGAAGGCCGAGGCACCCGCCTCGGCGGGGCCCACCTGCTGGCGCATGCGGGCAAACAGGTCACGGCCGCAGCCGCTTTGATGCGACTGCAAATCGGGCTGCTCCCGTGGCCGATCCCGCAGCTCTTGGGGATCGACCTCCACCCTGAGCTCGCCGCTGTCACAGTCCAGCGTGATCCAGTCGCCCTCGCGCACCTGCGCCAGAGGACCGCCGGCCAGCGCCTCGGGAGTGACGTGAATGGCAGCGGGCACCTTGCCCGACGCGCCGGACATGCGGCCATCGGTGACCAGGGCCACCGCATGACCCTGGTCCTGCAAAACGCCCAGGATGGGCGTGAGTTTGTGAAGCTCGGGCATGCCGTTGGCTTGCGGGCCCTGGTAGCGAACCACGGCCACGAAGTCGCGATGGAGCAGACCCTGTTTGAAGAGCTGCTCGAGGCGGCTCTGATCGTCAAGCACCAGCGCTGGCGCACGGACGCGGCGGTGGCGCGGATCGATGGCCGAGACCTTGACCACCGCCCGGCCCAGATTGCCCGACATCAGGCGCAGCCCTCCCTCGGCGCTGAACGGCCGCTCGATCGGTCGCAGCACCTGCTCATCGGCCGACTGCACGGGCGCCGGCCGCCAGCGCAGCGCGGTGCCCTCCAGCCACGGCTCCTGGGTGTAGCGGGCCAGCCCCGGCCCCATCACGGTTTGCACAGATTCATGCAGCAGACCGGCACCCAGCAGCTGAGCGATGACAAAACCCATACCGCCCGCGGCGTGGAAATGATTCACATCGGCCGAGCCATTCGGATAGATGCGTGCCAGCAGGGGCACCACCGCCGAGAGATCGGCAAAATCATCCCAGTGCACGACCCAGCCGGCCGATCGGGCCATGGCCACCAGGTGCAGGGTGTGGTTGGTCGATCCACCCGTGGCCAGCAACCCCACAATGCCATTGACCACCACCCGCGCATCGACCTGATAGCCCACACCGGATTGGGGCTCGCCCACGCGTGCCAGCGCCCGATGCACCGCCGCCTCGGTCAGGGCCTCACGCAGGGGCGTGCCGGGGTTGACGAAAGACGAACCCGGCAATTGCAGACCCATGATTTCCATCAGCATCTGATTGGAGTTGGCAGTGCCGTAAAAGGTGCAGGTGCCCGGGCCATGGTAGGCCGCCTGCTCGGCATCAAGCAAGGCCTGTCGATCGACCAGCCCCTGCGCGTACTGCTGCCGCACCCTCGCCTTTTCCGGATTGGACAGGCCCGAGCTCATCGGGCCGGCGGGCACAAACACAGCGGGCAGATGGCCAAAGCTGAGCACGCCCATCAGCAGGCCCGGCACGATCTTGTCGCAAACCCCGAGCAACAGGGCCGCATCGAACACCCGGTGCGACAGACCCACGGCAGTGGCCATGGCAATCACATCGCGCGAAAACAGAGACAGCTCCATGCCTGCCTCGCCCTGTGTGATTCCGTCACACATGGCAGGGACACCCGCAGCCACCTGCGCGGTGGCGCCAGCGATGCGCGCAGCCCGACGAATTCGTTCGGGGTAGTGTTCGTAGGGTTGATGCGCTGACAGCATGTCGTTGTAAGCTGTGATGACGCCCAGATTGGGCGCCCGCTCTTGCCTCAGCACCCACTTGTCCTGATCGGGCATGGCCGCATAGGCATGCGCCGCATTGGCGCAGGCCAGCCCGGCACGGTTCGCGCCGGGCCGGCTGGAGGCTTGGAGCATGGCCAGATAGGGGCCGCGCAGGCTCGCGCTGCGCTGCTCGATACGGGCGGTCACCTCCAACAGGCGAGGATGAAGTTCAGGTCTCATGGGATATCCAAACCGTCACCGGCGCGATCGCCTGGTGCAACACGTGAGAAATCGGCAGGTCGTCACGCACTTGCGCGAGGGCCTCTTGCAGAACGGCCTGTTTGTCGGGTCCGACCGGCAGGACGATATGACCCGACCGGAGCAAATGGGCCAGGGTCTGGGTGATGCGCGCATGGGCCAGCCCGGCCGGCAGGCCTTCAGGCTCAACCGGAAGGCACAGCCTCTGCGATTTCAAGTCGAGTGCGCAGGCAAGTTCATTCATACCCGCAAAAATGGACGCTGTGTGACCGTCCAGGCCCAGACCCAGAATCAAGACATCGGCCGGCCCCAGCTCGCCGAGCACGGACTCGGCTCGACGCGACTGCGCAGCCACTTCGGATGCGGAAGGCGGCTGCGTTCCCGTCGCGAAGTCGGCGGCCAGCCAGGACACGAAGTGGGCCTGGGCGGCCCGCCCTTGCAGAAGATGGCGACGCACCAGGGCCTCATTGCGGTCGGCATGGTCTTGCGGCACGCATCGCTCATCGGCCAGACTGATCTGCACCCGAGACCAATCCAGATCCTCGCGACTCAAGGCCTCAAACAGGGCTATCGGCGAACGTCCACCGGATACGCACAGCCGCGCACGTCCGCGCCGGGCCAGGGCCGCGCGCAGACGCTCGGCCACATCGCGAGCTATTGCAAGCGCGGCCTGTGCGGCCGGAACCCTCACCTGCGCCGCCGGCAGAGGGGGGCAGGCCTGCTGCGGCCGCAGCCCCGGCGATGCATCGCGGTTCATCAGGCTTCCTCGAACCAGGTGAGGTTTTCCCGGGCCATCAGGGCCGAGGACGCTGCCGGCCCCCAGCTGCCCGCCGGATAAGGGCGGGGTTTATCGTCCATCGCCTGCCAGCCCTGGAGGATGGGGTCGACCCATCGCCAGGCAGCCTCCAGCTCGTCACGTCGCATGAAATGGGTCAGGCGGCCTTTCATGACATCAATCAGCAACCGCTCGTAGGCCTCGGCCCGACGCTTGTCCGATGAAGACTGCAGGTCGAGCTCGAGCCGAACCGGATGCAAATTCATGCCCGAGCCGGGTTCCTTGGCCATCAGCCCCAGATGAATGGATTCCTCAGGCTGCAAGGTGATGATCAGCCGGTTGGGTTGTTGCCTGGCGCTGGCCCCGAAAATTGAAAAGGGCAGTTCGGCCCATTCAATGATGATCTGCGAGTGTCTGCGGGCCATCCGCTTACCCGTGCGCAGGAAAAAGGGCACATGGGCCCAACGCGCGTTATCAATATGCGCCCGCAGCGCCACAAAAGTCTCCGTGCGGCTGTCAGCGGCCACGCCAGGCTCCTGCAGATAGGCCCGGGCCGTTTGGCCGTCGGCCACGCCCTGTTCATACTGACCGCGCACGGTGTCGCGTCGCACATCGTCCGCACGCATGGGCCGCAGCGACCGTAGTACCTTGAGCTTTTCATCGCGGACATCATCGGCATCCAGGGAAATCGGAGGCTCCATGGCCACAATACACAGCAGCTGCAGCAGGTGGTTTTGCACCATGTCCCGCAAGGCGCCGGCGCCGTCATAAAAACCAGCCCGGCTGCCCACCCCCACCGTCTCGGCCACGGTGATCTGCACGCTCTTGATGTAGGGCGCACGCCATAGCGGCTCAAAGATGGCGTTCCCAAAGCGCAGAACCATCAGGTTCTGCACCGTCTCCTTGCCCAGGTAGTGATCGATGCGGTAAATCTGATCTTCCCGGAACTGGCGCGCCACCGCCAAATTGATGGCCCGGGCCGAGGCCAGATCGGTACCGAGGGGTTTTTCGAGCACGATGCGCGACCGTTCGTCGATCAGACCGGCCGCTCCCAGGTGCTCGCAGATGGTGACAAACAAGCCCGGGGCTGTGGCCAGATAGAACACGCGCAGGTGCGGGGACAGGCCCAGCTTTCCGATGGCGCCATAGGCCGCTGCATCGGACAGATCCACACTGAGGTAATGCAGCCGCTCCAGGAAGGAGCGCCAGTGCTCGGAGTCAAAGGCCGAACCTTCCATGAAGCCCGGCGAGCGTTCACCGATGAATTGAAGGTATTGTTCACGCGACCAGGGCTGTCGCCCAATGGCCACGATTCGGGTGGCCGGTTCGAGGCGGCCGTGCAGATGCGCCATGTAAAGAGCGGGCAGCAGCTTCCTGAAGGACAGGTCCCCTGCGCCACCAAAAATGACGATGTCCGCCGATGATTCAGAAGAGGGGTTCATAAGGCGACCGGTGGACCTTCAACAGGTCCATTGATGTAACTGAGTAAGACCTTCAAGTGGGCAGCGGCGATGCACTGCACAGAGACTAACAAAATGTTCATTCGGAAATCCCCTTTTGAGCCGACTCAACGGGAGGGGACTTGAGCTTAAACAAGGGGATACAGACCTACGGACCAATTTGTAACTTAGTTACATGCGCGTGTCAAGCGACGCATCACCCCGCCAAGGCCCGGGGCGCCCCGTCGGAACCGACCCAGACAGGCGTCAGACCCCGGTTGAAGATTCAGGCCCCTTGGACTGGCCCATGGCCGTCGCCACGGCGCTTGAGGCGACAATGAAGTCATGACCCCCGAGCAATATGTGCAAGACAAGGCCGCCGCTTCGGGCAGCAGTTTTTACTACGCCTTTCTCTTTCTGCCCAAGGACCGGCGCGCGGCCATCACGGCTTTCTACGCTTTTTGCCGGGAGGTGGACGATGTCGTCGATGAGGTCAACGATCCGGGCGTGGCCCAGACCAAGCTGGCCTGGTGGCGGAGCGAGATTGCCAGTGCCTATGCAGGGCGGCCCAACCATCCTGTCCTCAAGGCCCTGATGCCCTGGGCGCCGGTCTTCCAGATCAGCGCCGAACACCTGAACTCGGTGGTCGATGGCTGCGAGATGGATCTGCAGCAAAGCCGCTACCTGGATTTGCCCGCTCTCACCCGGTATTGCCACCTCGTGGCTGGCGTGGTGGGCGAAGTGGCGGCTCGCATCTTCGGCCAGACCGATCCCGGCACAACGGCCTATGCCCACAAATTGGGGCTGGCCTTCCAGCTGACCAACATCATTCGCGATGTGGGCGAAGATGCCATGCGCGGTCGAATCTATCTGCCCATCAGCGAGCTGCAGCAGTTTGAGGTGAAGGCCCATGAGCTTTTGCAGCGCCAGTATTCCGACCGCTTCACGGCCCTGATGCGCTTTCAAACCGAGCGCGCCTTGCAGCTCTACGACCAAGCCCTGGCTCTTTTGCCCGCGACTGACTATCGGGCGCAGAAACCGGGCTTGATGATGGCCAGCATCTACCGGACCTTGCTGCGCGAAATCGAGCGTGATGGTTACCGGGTTCTGCACCAGCGCATCAGCCTGACGCCGCTGCGCAAATTCTGGCTGGCCTGGAAAACACAGGCCTTCGGCCGGGTCTACTGATGCCGGTGGCCGTGATCGGCGCGGGCTGGGCCGGCTGCGTGGCGGCCGTCGAGCTCATGCGCCGGGGGCGGCAGGTGCTGCTGTTAGAAGCCGCACGCCAGGTCGGAGGACGGGCGCGCCGACTCGAACGGATGCACCAGGGCCAGAGGCTGGCACTCGATAACGGCCAGCACATCCTGATCGGCGCCTACCGCGACACCCTGCGCATGATGGGTAGCCTGGGCCTGCGGCCCGAGCATTTGCTCGAGCGCCTGCCCCTGTCGCTGCGATTTGCCAACGGGCGTGGCTTGAGCCTGCCGCAATGGCGTCACAGGACGCCTGCTGGTGTGGCGGTAAGCGTCGGCATCCTGGGGGCACGGGGCTGGACCCTGAACGACAAATTCAAGCTTTTGCGCTGGGCCCTGGGCTGGCAGCTGCGTCGCTTCGAGTGCGCAGCCGAGCTGACCGTCCAAGACGTGTGCAGCAAGCTACCTCAGGTGCTGATTGACGAGCTGATAGCGCCGCTGTGCGTTTCGGCCCTGAACACACCCATTGAGCGGGCCAGCGGCAGCGTCTTTCTGCGGGTGCTGCAAGAGGCGCTGATGAGCAGCCGAGATGGCTCGGATCTGCTGCTGCCGCGGTGCGATCTGGGCAGCTTGCTGCCCCAGGCGGCCGTGCAGAGTCTGCGCGGACAAGGACAGTCCGTCCGGCTGGGCGCGCGGGTGCTGGCACTGCAACCGAGCCTGTCCGGCTGGCGGCTCGAGGTGCAGCAAGACGGTCAAAGGTGGGGCCAGGCGGCCGAGGCGGTGGTCCTGGCCTGCCCCAGCGTCGAGGCAGCGCGGCTGGTGTCGGCCCTACCGCAAGCGCAAGAATGGCAGCAGCAGGCGCTTGCCCTGCAACACGAGGCCATCACCACGGTCTATGCCCACGGCCCGGGGATCCGTCTGTCACAACCCATGCTGGCCCTCGAGGCGAGCGCGAGCACGCCGGCCCAGTTCGTGTTCGACCGGGGTCAGCTCGGCGGACCGGAAGGCCTGCTGGCCTTCGTCATCAGCGCCAGTCAGGGTGATCGACAAGACCTGGCGCAGCGTGTTTTGGCGCAGGCCGAAGGAGCGCTGGGGCTCAGGCAACTGGCGCTGGTGCAGACCGTGGTCGAGCGACGCGCCACTTTCGCCTGCACGCCGGGCCTGCAGCGTCCCGGCCCGCAGGTTTTGCCGGGCGATGCCAGCCTGCTGGCCTGCGGCGATTACATCGCCGGCCCTTACCCGGCCACGCTGGAGGGCGCGGTGAGGTCGGGATTGAGCGCGGCGGCCAGCCTGGCCTGAAGAGGCGTGGAGAGGATCAGCCCTTGCGCCCGAGTGCCCGCACCGCCTGCTGGGCGGGCCGCGCCAGGCAGCCCTTGAGCCATTGAGCCGCATGAGGCTTGTCCCCAAACAACTCGGGCATAGGCTGGGCCCAACCGAGCACCGAGGCCACGCAGATGTCGGCCACGGTGAAGCGCTCACCCGCCAGGTAGGGACCACCGGCCGCCAAATGTTGCTCCAGCACCTTGAGCGGCACCTGCAGCCGGGAGGCCGCCTCCTGTGCCAACTCGGGCTTGCGCCGATCGGCGGGCATGGCAACGGTGTGCATAAGCACGCTCAAGGCATCCTTCTCGCATTCCGTCACCGCCCAAAACGTCCAGCGCAGCACATCGGCCTGCTCGGCCGCGGTTTGCCCTGCCAGGCAGGTGCCGTCGGCAGCGGTATAGCGCTGGGCCAGGTAGAGGGCGCAGGCCATGGACTCCCAAACGATGACGCCGTGGTCATCGACCACTGGAATGTGGCCGTTGGGGTTGATCCGCAAAAACTCCGGTTGGCGGGTGGCCCCGTCGGCGTAGTGGGTGGGGACATGCTCATAGGCCAATCCCAGTTCATGCGCCACCCACAGGGGGCGGGCCGCACGCGAGGCGGCTATGCCATAGATCTTCAGACTCATTGCTTGCTCCCTTGACTAAGAAATCTTCAGCGCAGCAGTTCGGTCAACTCGTGCAGGTTGCTGACCGTCTCGTGCGGCTGTTGAGAGTGAGGCCACAGATGGTCCTCGCGATTGACCCACACCGTCTGCATGCCGCAGGCCAGAGCGCCGAGCACGTCGAGCGAGGCATCATCGCCGATGTGCAACACCTCATGCGCAGCCACGCCGGCCGCGGCTGCACCGGCCTCAAAGATAGCCGGATCGGGTTTGCCGATGCCAAAAGCCTCGGCACTGATGGCCGCCCGAAAATACGTGCCCAGCCCGATTCGCTCCACATCGGCGTTGCCGTTGGACAGGGCCACCAAGGGGTAGCGCTGCGCCAGGAAGGCCAGCGCCGGTACTGCATCCTCAAAGAATTGCACCTGTTGCCTGGCGTCAAAAAATACCGCATAGGCGGGATCGGCCAGGCCGTCATCCTCCCGCGAGGCGACAAGGGCTCGGCGAATCATCTCGGTACGAATGGCACTGAGCTGATGCTGGAGCTCAGGCTGCTGGGCCATCACCTCTTGCCTCAGACGATGTCGCTGCAGATCGTCGGCCAAGAGCTCGGCGGTGCGGGGGGCGCGGTGCCGCAGCCAATCCTGCAAAGCCGCCTCGGCGCGTGCTATGGTCGGCCATATAGGCCAGAGTGTGTCGTCGAGGTCCAGGGTAATGGCCTTGACTTTGAGTCGGTCGAGCATGGTGCGCGAGAATAACGCACATGGCTTTCTCCCCCGAACCTGCCTACACGCACGGAACGCCGCCCGCCGTGGGCGGACGAACCGGGGTGCTTTACTGCAATCTGGGCACCCCGGATGCGCCCACGGCGCCGGCCCTGCGCAAATATCTGGCTGAGTTCCTCGGCGACCCTCGGGTGGTTGAGATTCCGCGACCGATTTGGTGGCTGATCCTGCACGGCATCATTCTGCGGGTACGTCCCAAGAAATCGGCGGCCAAATACGCCAGCATCTGGACCGATGAAGGTTCACCCCTGAGGGTGTGGACCGAAAAGCAGGCCAGGCAGCTCGGCCATGTGCTGGCCGGCAGGGGCCACCGGGTGCTGGTGCGCCATGCCATGCGCTACGGTTCACCGTCTATCGCCTCTCAGCTCGACGAGTTCAAACAACTCGGGGTGGACCGGGTGTTGGTGGTGCCAGCCTATCCGCAATACAGCGGCACCACCACCGCCAGCGTTTTCGATGCTGTTTTTGCTTGGGCCCAAAAGGCACGACGCATGCACGAGCTGCGCTTTGTCAACCACTACCATGACGAATCGGGTTATGTCGAGGCCCTGGCCGCGTCGGTGCGCGCCCACTGGAAGTCTCATGGGCAAGGCGAGCATCTGGTCATGAGCTTCCATGGGGTGCCGGCGCGCACCCTAGAGCTAGGCGATCCCTACCACTGCGAATGCCACAAGACCGCTCGCCTGCTGGCGCAAAGCCTGGGTCTTTCGCGCGAGCGCTACACCGTGACCTTCCAGTCGCGCTTTGGCAAGGCCCGCTGGCTAGAGCCCTACACCGAACCGACCCTGGTGGCCATGGCTCGGTCAGGCACGCGCACCGTCGACGTCATCTGCCCTGGTTTTACAGCCGACTGCCTGGAGACGCTGGAGGAAATCCGCGACGAGGCGCGCGAGGCCTTCATCACCGCCGGGGGAGAGCGATTCGAATACATCGCCTGCCTCAACGATCAGGCCGACTGGATCGAGGCCCTGGCCGATGTCTGTGAGCAGCATATGGCGGGCTGGAACACCCTGCTGCCACCGGACATGCAGGCGCTGGCACGCAGCCGCGAGCACGCCCTCGCCCTGGGCGCCGAACGCTAGGCGTAGCCATCGGACGCGCCCCACGATGCAGGTCATGCGCATCGACAAGTGGCTCTGGGCTGCCCGGTTCTTCAAGACACGCGCCCTGGCGGTCGAACAAATCGACAAGGGACGGGTGCAGCTCAACGGCCAGACCATCAAGCCGGCTCACGATGTACGCGCGGGCGACCAGGTCTGCGTGCGAGGACCGATGACCCGCACCGTGATCGTGCGCGGCCTGTCGCAGCTGCGCGGGCCCGCCCCGGTGGCGCAGCTGCTCTACGAAGAGACACCAGAGAGTCTGGCGCTGCGCGAGAAACTGCGCGAACAACTGCGACTACAGGTGGAACCGGCCCAGAGTCTGGAGCGGGGCCGGCCTACCAAACGCGACCGGCGCGAACTGAGTAAGGCCTGGGACCAGCGCTGGAGCGCCTCGATCGACGACTGAGCGACCCTTACAGTCGCAGGAAGTGCTCGCGATAGTGCAGCAACTCGTCGATCGACTCGTGCACATCGGCCAAAGCGGTGTGGCTCTGGGCCTTCTTGAACCCGCTGTAGACCTCGGGCTTCCAGCGCTTGGCCAGCTCCTTGAGCGTGCTGACATCGAGATTGCGGTAGTGAAACCAAGCCTCCAGCCGCGGCATGTAGCGCACCAGAAAACGACGGTCCTGGCTGATGGTGTTGCCACACAGCGGAGAGGCGCTTCGGGGCACGTAACGGCCGATGAATTCAAGCAGTTGCTGCTCGGCCTGCGCCTCTGTGAGGGTGCTGGCCTTGACCTTATCGACCAGGCCGCTTTTGCCGTGTGTGCCCTTGTTCCAGGCGTCCATGCCATCGAGCAGACTCTGGCTTTGGTGGATCACCAGCACCGGCCCCTCGATCCGCGGCTGCAACTGCGGGCCGGTGATGACCACGGCGATCTCAAGCAGGCGCTCCTTCTCCGGGTCGAGCCCACTCATCTCGCAGTCGATCCAAACCAGGTTCTGGTCTGACTTGGCAAGGCTGTCAGCGGGGGCTTGTGGCTCGGTCATCCGAGGATTGTCGCTGATGACCTAAACTTTCTTTCATGACAGAACTCTCCAGCCTGTGGTCTTGGGTCTTTGCCTCAGCGTTGCTGCTGATGGTGTTGACCAAGCTCTATCTCAATGGCCGCCAGGTCCGCCATGTGGCAACCCACCGTGCCCAGGTGCCCCAGGCCTTTGCTGACAGCATCCCGCTTCAAGCGCACCAGAAGGCAGCCGATTACACCCTGGCCAAATCCCGGCTGGGAGTGGTGGAACTGGCCTGGAGCACGGCCATCCTCCTGGGATGGACCCTGTTGGGCGGCCTTTCGGCGCTCAATCAGGCACTGGACTTTGCCGGAACCTGGGGCCCCCTGGCCCAGCAACTGGCCCTGGTGGCCTGCTTCGCCATCATCGGGGGCCTGTTGGACCTGCCCTTGTCCTGGTATTCAACGTTCCGAGTCGAGGAGCGGTTTGGCTTTAACAAGATGAGTCTGGGCCTTTGGCTGGGTGACCTGCTCAAGTCAACGGTGGTGGGCGCCCTGATCGGCCTGCCCATCGTCGCTCTGATTCTGTGGCTGATGGGCAGCACCGGGCCGTTGTGGTGGCTGTGGGCCTGGGTGGCCTGGATGGGCTTTAACCTGCTGATTTTGGTGCTCTACCCTACGGTAATCGCGCCACTGTTCAACAAGTTTGAGCCGTTGCAGGACGAGCAGCTCAAGACCCGGGTCACCGCCCTGATGCAGCGCTGCGGCTTCGCCGCCAAGGGGCTGTTTGTGATGGACGGCAGCAAGCGATCGGCGCACGCCAATGCCTACTTCACCGGATTCGGGGCAGCCAAGCGAGTGGTGTTCTACGACACCCTGCTGCGCCAGCTCAATCCGGGCGAAGTCGATGCGGTGCTAGCCCATGAGCTGGGGCATTTCAAACACCGGCATGTGCTGCAGCGCATCGTCAGCTTGTTCCTGCTGAGTCTGGGTGCACTGGCCTTGCTGGGCTGGTTGTCGCAGCAGGTCTGGTTCTACACCGGCCTGGGCGTACAGCCCCATCTGAATGCGCCCAATGACGCTCTGGCTCTGCTGCTGTTCCTCCTGGTGGTGCCGGCGTTCAGCTACTTCGTCTCTCCGTTGTCAGCCCACCTGTCCCGCCGGCACGAGTTTCAGGCCGATGCCTTTGCCTGCCGGCAGACCCAGGCGGCCGACCTGGCCAGCGCCCTGATCAAGCTGTACAAGGACAATGCCAGCACGCTCACGCCCGACCCTCTGTTCGCCCGTTTCTACTACTCGCACCCACCGGCCTCCGAGCGGCTGGCCCGCCTCCAGTCGAATTCAAGCGCAGTAGCCACGCCATGACTGCCGTCGTACGAACTGCCCGAAGCGCGCTCGGGCCCACCGAAATCGTCACCCGTCTGACGCAGCTCAACGGGGATCGGGCCCAGGGCTGGCGACTGATCGATGGCGCGCTGGAAAAAACCTTTCGCTTCCCCGACTTTCACCGCACCATGGGTTTTGCCAATGCAGTGGCCTTCATCGCCAACGCGGCCGACCATCATCCGGACCTGCAGCTGAGCTACGGACACTGCACGGTACGCTTCATGACCCACGATGCCCAAGGCATTACGGTCAGTGATTTCTCCTGCGCGGCCCAGGTCGACGCCCTGTTCGATTGACCCACCGCGCGGCGCACTCCACTCCCGCCAGCCCGGGGCTGCGTTCAGCGCTGGTGGTGGCCAGCTTCGGTCGTCATGTCTGGGTGGAAGAGGCCGACGGTAAGCGCACTCTGTGCCACCCCCGCGGCAAGAGGAACGAGGCTGTGGTTGGCGACCACGTCCAGTGGCTGCCTTCTGCCGATGAGGGCACGATCGAAGGCATCGGCGAGCGCCGTAACCTGCTCTACCGCCGCGACGAACTGCGCGCCAAATCCTTTGCCGCCAATCTGGACCAGGTCCTGATTCTGCTGGCGGCCGAACCGGAATTTTCGGAAGGCCAACTGGCGCGCGCGCTGATGGCCTGTCGTGCCCAGCATCTGCCGGTACTCATCGGCTTGAACAAGCGGGACCTGAGCGCCGAATTCGATCGCGCCTGGGCGCGGCTGGCGCCCTACCGCCAGATGGAGGAACACATGTTGCCGCTGGCCATCAAGCCCGCAGGGGCATCTCGGGACCTATGGGATCTGCACAGGCGGCTAAACGGAAAGACCACACTGGTGCTGGGTCCCTCGGGAGCCGGCAAGAGCAGTCTGGTCAACGCTCTGGTGCCCGATGCAGGGGCTGCGACAGCCGAAATATCGCGCGCGCTGGCCAGTGGTCGGCACACCACCACCCGCACCATGCTGTATTGGCTCGATGCCGATCGCCGGACGGCCCTGATCGACTCACCGGGCTTTCAGGAGTTCGGTTTGCATCACATACCCGCCTCGGCACTGGCCTCGTTGATGCCCGATCTTTTTGCGCATGCACAGGAATGTCGCTTCCACAACTGCACCCATCGGCATGAGCCCGGTTGCGGGGTGATCCGGGCCCTAGAGGCCAGCAATGGCCCGTCGGCCATCAGTCCCTCGCGGTATCGCATTTATCTGGAATTGTTCGACGAGTTGTCCCGCCCGACCCGCTATTGAGCTGCGGCCTGCAAGCCCCAAGCCTTAGCCGAGCAAACGGGCCAAAGTCAGCAAAGCCAGCAGCACGATCCACAGCACCACCGCTCGCCAGACCAGACCGACCACGCTGCGCAAATGGACTGGTTCCGGCGGGCGCCCGCCCGCGCTGGCAATCACCGCGGGGCCCAGAGGCTGCGACACATCCGATACGGCGGTTCGAAGGGGCGATCCGCCCAACTGCACATTGACTGCGCCGGCCGTGGCTGCCACCACGATAGTCTCATTGCGCTGTACCTGCGTCAGATCCAGCCCCGCCATCTGGGCGTGGCTCTGGCGCCAGCTGTCCACCGCATCCTCAAAGCTGCCAACCCCTGCAAAGGCCATGGCCGTCATCCGAGAAGGCAGGTAATCGATCAGGCCCCAGGCTTGGCTGGAGGCCGCCACCAAAGCCGGGCTGACCCCCTCGCCCGGCTGCCGGCCCTTGTGACTCCAATAGCGGTAGGCATAGTCTCCCAATCGGTAGATCACTGCACCGGCCGGTCCCAACCCCAAGGCGGCCAGGACAGAAAACCAGGCCAGCACGCCAAAGACATGACGGTGTGCCGCCAGCACTGAATGCTCGATCACATGGCGCACGATTTCGCTGCGCGGCAGGGAACTGGCATCGACCCGCTGCCATTGGGCCAGGGCCGCACGGGCCTGCTCCTCATCGCCCAGTTCAAGGGCGTCGCGAATGACCGTGAAGTGATGACTGAACTGGCGGAACCCGAGCGTCAGGTAGAGGATCACCACGTTCCAGAAGAAGGCAAAGACCGGGTGTACCCACCAGAGCAGATGATGCAGGGCCAGCGCCAGCAAGGCCGGGAGCAAAACTGCCGCAGACCAAGCCAGCCAGCCGTGATGCGCTAAACCCGCATCCAAATTGCGCCCCGCCATCCGCACCCAGACGCGCGGGGCCGAATGCACGAAGCTGCCCTGGGTTAAGGGCCTGGCCTGTTCAAAAAGCAGGGCCATCAGCACCGCGAGGAAACTCATACTTCAATGATATCGTTGGCCCGACGGCGTTGCCGCTTCACGGCTTCTTCAACTGACCAGGAAGCGGTACAGATTGCGCAACATGCCTGCCGTTGCGCCCCAGATGAAACGCTCGCGCTCATCGGGGGCCGTCCAGGGCATGGACAAGAAAGGACGCTCAACTCCGGCCATCAAGGCCTGGTGGTGCCGGTGATGGGCTGGGTTCATCAGATAGTCCAGCGGGACCTCAAAGATATCGGCCACCTCGGCCGGGTTCGGTCGAAGGGAAAAGCCCGGCCTGACCAGAGCCACCACTGGCGTGATGACGAAGGCTGTTCCGGTGACGTAAGTCGGCAAGGTGCCCAGCACCTCTACAAAAGAATCTTCAAGACCGACCTCTTCCTGCGCCTCTCGCAAGGCGGTATGGACGAGGTCCGGGTCTGATGCGTCCTTGCGCCCCCCGGGAAATGCGATCTGTCCCGAGTGCGAGGACAGGTTGCGGCCACGCTCGGTTAGCAGCAGGGTCAGTTGCGAATCGCGCATGACCAATGGCACCAAAACAGCAGCCAGAGCAGGCTGGCGGTCCAGGAGATGCAGTTCGCGCACGATCTCTGGCGACCATTCCGGTGGCTGCGCGAAGTGCAGGCGCAGACCCTCCGGCGTGAGCCGATCGGCGGGCACAGGCTGCAGGTGATGATCGCTGCGATGCGGAGCCACCCCCCGCGGATCAAAGCGCTCGACGGCAGTCATGGCTGGAGCACCATTGAAAAAGCCGCTACCAGTAGCGGCTTTTCAGAGCGTGACATGCAGTGATACCGGTCAGGCCGCTGCCTTGGCGCCGAGCTTCTCGCGAATACGGGCCGACTTGCCGCTGCGGTCGCGCAGGTAGTAGAGCTTGGCGCGGCGCACATCGCCACGACGCTTGACCTCGATCTTGGCGATCAGCGGGCTGTAGACCTGAAAGGTCCGCTCCACGCCTTCGCCGTTGGAAATCTTGCGCACGGTAAAGCTCGAATTCAGGCCGCGGTTGCGCTTGGCGATCACCACGCCTTCGAAGGCCTGCACACGCTTGCGGTTGCCTTCCACCACGTTGACGCTGACGATCACCGTATCGCCGGGGGCGTAATCGGGGATGGACTTGTTCAAACGGGCAATTTCCTCGTTTTCGAGGGTCTGGATCAGATTCATGGAGGATTCCTCGACTGTCTTTCTCGTTCATGCACGCGCTGCGCTAAAGACCGCAAATCCGAAGCCCTTCAGGGACAACGCCGCCCGAAAAAGGGGGGCGCCGGTTGCAGTGGCCGCCAGAGGACCGAAAAGCCCTCCATTATAGCTAGGACGCTTTGCCAGTCCCCGAGGCCAGCGGCTGGCCCGGGGCCAGGGCCTGTGCGGGCGGCTCCGAAGTGCTAACGTCGTTGGCTAGACGCAACAGATCGGGCCGCCGCAAGGCCGTCAGCGACTGACTTTGCTGACGGCGCCACTGGGCAATTTGGGCATGGTGGCCCGAAAGCAGAACGCCCGGCACGGCTCGGCCCCGCCAGACCTCGGGCCGGCTGTAGTGTGGGCAATCGAGCAAGCCGCCCAGATCCGGGCTGAAACTGTCCTGCTGGTGGCTGCCTTCATCGTGCAGGACCCCCGGCTGTAGACGGGCCATCGCATCGATCAGGGCCAGAGCGGCGATCTCTCCGCCCGACAGAACGAAATCGCCCAGACTGATTTCCTCATCGACACAAGCGTCCAGAAAACGCTGATCGATGCCCTCGTAACGCCCGCAGATCAGGATGGCCCCCTCACCGCTGGCCCCATGGCTCACACGGGCCTGATCGAGCACGCGGCCCGCAGGGGAAAACAGCCACACCGGCGCGGTCCGGCCACGCTCGGCCCGAACCTGCTGCAGACACTGCCACAGCGGCTCGGCCATCATCACCATCCCGGGGCCGCCCCCGTAGGGCCGGTCATCCACCCGGCGATACGGACCTTCACCGAACTTGCGCAGGGGCCACAGCTGCACCTGTATCTGCCCTGACTCGAAAGCGCGACGGGTTACCCCGTGCGCCATAAAGGGCTCAAACAGTTCCGGGAACAGGGTGATGACGTCAAAACGCATCGCCGCCTCAGTAGTCGAGCTGCCAATCGACGTTGATGCGTCGGCCGGAGAGGTCAACCGCATCCACATAGACTGAAACAAAGGGAATCAAGACATCGGGTCGGGGGGCGCCGTCTGGCGCGGCGGCAGGCTCTGGCGCTGCCAGCACCAACACCGAAGTGGGCCCGGTAGCCATCAGATCGCGTACTCGGCCCAAGCATTGACCCTGGCGGTTGTAGACCTCCAGGCCAATCAGGTCCACCCAGTAGTACTCGTCGGAGGCGGTAGCCGGAAAGTCGGTGCGAGGCAGAAAAATGCGGGCGCCCTTGAGCGATTCGGCCAGACTTCGATCACCCAGACCTTGCACCTGCGCCACCATCACATCGGCGTGCAGCCTGGACTCCTCAATCGGCAAGCGGACGGTTCCCCTGAAAGCGGAAAAGCCCGGACGGAGCCGGGCTTCTTGCGGGGGCTGTAGCCACCAGATTTTGGCCTGCAGCAGGGCCAGGGGGTCGCCGCTGTGGGGCAGAACCTTGATCCAGCCTTTGATGCCCCAGGCGTCCAACACACGCCCGACTTCCACGGCATCGTCCGGCAGGGACGATGGCTGGAAAACGGACATGGCCGCGCTCAGGCTGCGGCTGGCGCCGCCTGCTTGACCAGACGGGCTACCGTCGGGGAGGCCTGGGCACCCACGCCCTGCCAGTAGTTGAGGCGATCCATCGCCACGCGCAAGCCCTCTTCACTGGCCGTGGCCAGCGGGTTGTAAAAACCAATGCGCTCGATGAAACGGCCGTCGCGACGGTTACGCTTGTCAGCCACAACAATATTGAAAAACGGGCGATGCTTGGAGCCGCCTCGGGAGAGTCGAATCACGACCATGATTTATCCTTCGGGTGGAGGGGCAGGAAAACGCCCCGCTGATCCCGCAGCGTATGAGACACGAGGCGTGGCCACCCGGCCAGCCAAACGCTGCAAAGCCTTCCATTGTAGTCCAAACCAGCCGCCTGCCCGTCCGGCGGGCTCCAAGCCATGAACCTTGTCCTGCGTTCCAGCCAAGACGGCGATCTGAGCGCCATCACTGCCATCTATGCCCACCACGTGCGCCACGGTACCGGAACCTTCGAAATTGACCCGCCCAGCCTGGAAGACATGCGCCTGCGGCGCGCTGATGTCCTGGCCAAAGGCCTGCCCTTTCTGGTGGCAGAAGGGGCCGGCCAGATTCTGGGCTTTGCCTACTGCAACTGGTTCAAGCCCCGACCGGCCTATCGCTTCTCGGCCGAAGATTCGATCTACGTTGCCCCCTCGGCCCACCGCCGCGGACTGGGCCGAGCCCTCCTGAGCGAGTTGGCTGCGCAAGCGCAGGCTGCGGGCATCCGCAAGCTCATTGCGGTCATCGGGGATTCGGGCAACGCCGGCTCAATCGGGGTGCACCGGTCGGTCGGCTTTACCGAAGTGGGCGTGCTGCGATCGTGCGGCTGGAAGTTTGATCGCTGGCTGGACATCGTTCTGATGGAAATGACGCTGGGCGCAGGCGACAAACGCCCGCCCGATGAGAGGGCTTGAATCGGCCGCTACCATGAGGCCCGAACTTTAAAGTCCTGCCCGTCCCTATGAAGAATAAAACGCTGAGCACCTGGCTGGCACTGGCCGGAGGACCCTTGGGCCTGCACCGCTTTTATCTGTTCGGTCCCCTCGATGTCATCGGTT
>CAZATV010000037.1:0-25758 GCA_964488145.1 uncultured Polaromonas sp. | reverse complement strand
CCAGCCAGGGCTTCTGGATCAAGCCCTTCCTCAACGACATGTTCATCACCGGCATTGATGCGGCGGGCGATGTCAACGGCGACGGCTTTGCCGACCTGATCATCGGCTCGGGGGAAGATACGGTGGCAGGCCGTACCGCCAAGTCGGGCAAGTCCTTCATTGTTTTTGGTGGCCTCTCGGACCTGCAGTCCATGACCTTCCAGAGCGCCCATGGCGATCTCATCGGCACCAGTGGTGCGGACACTCTGATTGGCACCAGCGGCGCCAACCAGATCGTCAGCGGTGACGGCAACGACACCCTCACCGGCAACGGCGGCGCCGACGTGCTCTATGGCGGCCGCGGCAATGATGTGTTCATTCTCAATGCCGACAACCTGACCCAGCTGGCGCGCAATAGCGGTAACGACAGCCAGAACATCGCCCGCATCGACGGCGGAACCGGCATCGACACCCTCAAGGTCGATGGTGCCGGCCTGACCCTGAATCTGACGTCTATCCGAGGCCCGGTGATTTCGCAAGTTGAGCGCTTTGACCTCAGCACCAACAACGCCAGCAGCGGCAACACCCTGGTGCTCAATCTGCTGGATGTGCTCAACCAGGGCAATCTGTCCAACCGCTTTAACACCGGCAGCGGCTGGACCGCCACCGCGAGCGGCGGAGCCAGCGGCTGGGGCGCCCTCAACCCCTTCAAGCAGGTGGTGGTCGACGGTACCAGTGCCGACAGCGTGACGGTCAATGGCTCCTTCTATGACAGCGGTAATGTGGCCAACGCGGGCAACACCTACCGGGTGCTCAGGCACAGCAGCAGCGCCGCGCAGATTCTGGTCGATGCCGACATGGGCTTTGTGGTCAGCCCCAGCATTGCGGTCCATTCATCTTTTGAAATCGATGGGGGTCTGACCGGGGCCGAGCGCGACAGCGCAGGCGGTACGGTCGTCCGGGTTCTGATCAAAGACACCGGTGCCATCGCCGGCAATGCCATACGGCTCAATTGGGGCAGTCAGAGCCTTACCCCTGTGGCCTTGAGCGGCACCGACATCAGCAATGGCTATGTGGAGGTCGCGGTGCCCACCGCCACCATTGCGGCGGTGACGCCGGACGATCGGACCGACAATGTCCTGGTCAGCGCCGATCTGCTGGGCGCGCCGAGCACGGGCACCCTCGTTTCGAGCTCCGATGCAGCGGTGGTGGCGCTCAACTTCGTTTTACCTACCGCACCCAGGATCAACGCCACCGCCTGGAGCACATCGGCCACGACCAGCGACACCACCGGCATCCCAGAAGCACGCTTTGAGCGGCTGACAGCGGGCACGGGAGCGAGTTTTCCCACCACAGGCACCGCCGATGGCCAGTTCACAGCCTCCGAGGCGGCCGACGGCACCGTGGTGCGTGTGCAACTGCCAGTCACGGGAGCTGCCCAGCCGGCGGTCATCGGCGACACGCTGACCCTGGGCTGGGGTACGGTCAGCAAAACGGTCACCCTCTCGAGCACCGACGTCAACACCAACCGGTATGTGGACTTCAGTCTCAGCGCGGCCGAGGTGCAGTCACAAGCCTTTGGCGCAGTTAATGTCACGGCCCGTCTCACATCGGGGGTGACCGGAAACCAGAGCCCGCTGACCTCGGTCTCGGTGAACTACGCCTTCGAATTGCCCTTGGGCCAGGTCGGCAGCCCCGGCTCGGGCTTCGCGATCCGGGGCCAGAGTTCTACCGTCTCCGGTCAAAACGTCGCCATCGTGGGCGATGTCAATGGCGATGGGCTCGACGACATCCTGGTGGGTGTACCCGATGGCAATTCGCCGGGCTACACCCATTCCGATCAGAGCGGCATGGCCTTTGTGGTGTTCGGGCAGACCAGCAACACCACCGTCTTTTTGAGCGCGGTGGCCGCCGGCAGCGGGGGTTTTGCCATTTACTCCGAGCGCAATGCCGACAGCCTGGGACAGGATGTTTATGGCGCGGGTGACCTCAATGGCGATGGCTTGGCTGATCTTCTGGTGGGCGCGGGCCAGGACCGGGGCACCACAGGCATCATCCGGCCGGGCGAGGCCTATGTGATTTACGGCCGCACCGGCGGCAGCCCGATCTGGACCTCGGCCCTGGGCACTGGGGGCTTTGCTATCCGGGGCAACACCGGCGGCGGAGCTGGCGACAACTTCTCCTGGAGTAACGATAAGCTGGGCGACCTTAACGGCGATGGTCTGAGCGACCTGGCTTTTTATGCCCCCAGCACCGGCAAGGCCTACGTGATGTATGGCCGTACCGACAACACCACCGTTCAAGGCTCGGTGCTCGAGACCGGTGTGGGCGGCTTTGCCATGACGGGCCTAGCGGCCAACACTTCACGTCTCGGACGCATTGCCGGCGGCGGCGACTTCAACGGCGACGGCTACGCCGATGTGCTGATCAGCGACCCCGTGGCCGACAGCAACCGCGGCCGCGTCTATGTGGTCTACGGCGCTTCGAGCAACGTGACCCTGACCGCCTCCACCAGCATCGGTACCCGCGGCTTCGTGATCAGCGCCGAGACCGGCACCGCCAACAGTTGGCTGGGTGCCGATGTGGAGATGGTGGGCGATATCAACGGGGACGGCCTGGCCGATTTGGCCATCAGCGATGCGGCCAACCGGGTCTATGTGGTCTATGGCGCGTCAGGCACATCGGCCAACTTGACGCTGGCCGCTAGCGCGGTCGATGGCAGCGGCGCCCGCGGCTTTGCCATCAACGTCAATGACATCGACAACACCGCAGCAAGTACGCTGCAGCTGGGCACCCGACACCGACTGGCGCCCATCGGCGACTTCAACGGGGACGGCTTGGCCGACTTCATCATTGGCAACAGCTTCGGTGACAACTACACCCTGAGCAATGCCGGCAAGTCTTATGTGATCTACGGCCGCACTTCGGGCGCGTCTTTGTCGCTCACTGCAATGGCGGCGAGCGACGGCTTTCGGATTCTGGGTGAATCGGCGAGCGACTATGCCGGCTGGGGCGTTGACGGTTCTGGCGATGTCAACGGTGATGGCTTTAGCGACCTGCTGATCGGCGCCCCCTACGCTTTCACCAATGGCAGCAACGGCGGCAAGACCTATGTGATCTTCGGCGGCCTGTCGGGCGGCATAAACCTGTCAGCCATCGACTTCATGGGCACTGCCGGCAACGACAGCCTCAACACCACCTCCACGACCACTAGCCTGAACGAGCAGTTCATCGGCGGGCGGGGCGACGACACCCTGAGGGGGGGTGGAGGTGCCGACGTGATGTACGGCGGCGCCGGCAACGACAGCTTCATCCTCAACGCCAGTAACTTGAGCGCTCTGGCGCGCAACACCGGCAACGACAGCCAGAACGTTGCGCGCATCGACGGTGGCACCGGCATCGACACCGTCGCGCTTGACGGTGCAGGCCTGTACCTGAATCTGGCCGCGCTGCGCGAGCCTGCGGTGGTCGATATCGAACGCATCGATCTGGGCGGATCAGGAGACAACGCGCTGCAGCTGATGGTCTCTGAGGTCCTCCAATACGGCGACCACAATGTCTGGAACGCCGGCAATACCGACGGAGCCAGCGGCGAGGCCCTGCCCGCCATTGAAAAGCGCAAACAGCTGCGCATCGAAGGCAACACCGGCGACCAGCTGATTCTGGGCGACTTCTCCAGCTGGAGCCGTGCGGCCAATGACATGGTCGATGGCGCATCCTATGGCGTCTGGAATCACGCAGGCGGCGGCGCACAACTGCTGGTCCATTCACAGGTGGCCGTTGGATCCATCCCGGTCGTGGTCCTCTCCGGTACAGAACTCGATGGCGGACTCAACTGGTCCGAAGCCTATGGCGGCGGCGGTGCCCTGGTGCGTGTTTCTTTGACCGATACCGGCGCGGCCGTGGGCAACGCGCTGAGCCTGAACTGGGGCGCTCAGACGGTGATCAGCGCAGCCCTGTCGTCCACTGACCTGAGCAATGGCTATACCGATATCCTGGTGCCGACGGCCACCCTGACCGCGGTCACACCCGCTGGAAGCTCGGGGACGGTCGCGGTCTCGGCCGACCTGCTGAGCGCGCCCAGCGCCGGTGCCTTGATTTCGCGATCCAATAGCCAGAATGTGGCGGTCAGCTTCCCGGGACCCACCATCGCCCTGACCTCCTCGGCCAGCGTGCTGGCCAATGGCGCATCGGCAACCCTCACCTTCACCCTCAATCAGGCCAGCCTGGACTTTGACAGCAGCGATGTGACGGTATCCGGCGGCACGCTGACAGCCTTTACGGGCGCCCCCGGCTTTGGCGATGCGACCAACGGCTTTTCCCGATACACCGCCACCTTCACCTCCAACAGCGCTACGGCCAATGGGGTGATCAGTGTGGCGAGCAATCGCTTCAGCGACACCACCGGCATCCTGTTCAACACCGACGGCGCTGAGGCCGACAACACGCTGACGATTTCCAGCACCCACACGGCGCTCAATGCTGCACGCATGGGCTGGGAAGTCGGGGTGATCAACAGTGGCATTCGCTCGAATGGATCGTTCGCTTCGGGCTGGGCATCAGACCTGACCTTGCAAGGCTCGCTGGCCGGCACGGGGGTCACATCAGCCACCGTGCAAATTTTCAACGGTAGCAGCTTGATCAGCACCGCCACATGGTCAGGTGGCCTTGCACGACTGGGCGGTGACTACCAGGTCAACGGTGGTCAGCTCAACGCCAGGGCCGTGATTAACGGGACGAACTACATCTTTGCCCGCGGTCGCAGCGGTTCGGAATGGCAGAACGTGGTCACCGTGGACAGCACGTCGCCCCTGGTGCTCGACCTTAACGGCGATGGCGTGCAAACCCTGGGCCTGGAGGCAGCCGTGTCCTTCGACCTTCGGGCCGATGGCAGCGATCAGCGCAGCGGCTGGGTTGACGCGCATGACGGTCTCCTGGCCCTGGACCTCAACGGTAACGGTCGCATTGACAGCGGTGCCGAGCTGTTCGGCAACCACAGCACCTTGCCCAATGGCGCCCTGGCGCGCAACGGTTGGCAGGCGCTGGCCGCACACGACCGCAACGGTGATGGCCAGGTGTCGGCCGCCGATGCCGTCTTTGAACAGCTCAAGGTTTGGGTCGACGCCGACGGCAACGGCATCAGCACCCCGGCCGAACTCCACAGTCTGCACAGCCTGGGCCTCACGGCGTTGGATCTGTCGTATGAAGAGGGGACCATCGAGCAAAACGGCAATCACCTGGAAGGGCAGGGGCGAGCACACAGGGAAGACGGCAGCACCCTGGCCATGACCGATGTCTGGTTCATCACAGCCCACAACGGTTCTAACGCTCAGGAGGGGCCCGCTGCAATCGCCGCGCCCTTGCCTGACCCGGGGGTGAACCTGCCCGCACTGGCCGATCTGCTCGATCTGTCCGAGCCTTTGCGTGTGGCGCCCGAGCAGCGGGAGGCGCCATGCGCCGATGCAGCAGAGACTTTGGACGCTTTGGCCGCAGCTGTCGATCGGCAGGCGTCGATCCATCTGCCCCCCGCCGAGCCGGTCGACCTGATGGCCTGGACTACACTGCCGGAGCATCGGGTTCTGGACGTATGAGTCGATCATCGAAACCTCATTCCAAAACATCAAAGGCTGGCCCCAAAGGAACTGAAAAGCCTACGGCACAGGCTCTGGCCTCGCCCCCGCCATTGCTGAGCAGTGCAGCCGAGGGCGCGGCAACTGGCGAAATCGGCCGGCTCATCGAACAAGGCTATGCCCAGCGTCAGGCGGGCAACGTGAAGGCTGCCGCCGAGCTGTACCGTCAGGCGACCACTCTCCCGGGAGCGCCGGTGCAGGCCTTTTTCAACTGGGGCAATGCCTTGCACGACCTGGGTCGCTTTGATCAGGCTCAAAGCGCCTTCGAGGCAGCGCTCAAGCTCGATAGCGGCTTTGTGCCCGCGCGGCTGCAACTGGCGCGCTGCGCTGCCCGTCTTGACGAACTGGCGCGGGCGCGTACCCAGTTTGAGACCGTCGTCACGCAGGACGCGGGCAACTTCAGCGCCTGGCTGGAGCTGGGCCATGTGCTGCGCCGGCAGGGCGAATTCGAGGTCATGTCTCAGGCCTACCAGCAAGCACTGAAAGCAGCCCCGAGCCGCTGGGAGGCGATGCTCTCGATGGCCCGCGGTCTGGAGGAGGCCGGCCAGTTCGAGATGGCCGCGCAGGCCTACCACCGCGCAGTTTTGGCGGCCGGCGCCGCTGCCCGAAGTACGCCAGGCGCAGCGGAGCTCCCCCGCGAGAGCCCGCGGCCCGTTCAATTGCCCCGCCTCGTTCACTGGCGTATGGCCCGTTTTCGGCTCGAACGTGGCGATGCCGGGCGCGCCCTTGAGGCCATGCGCCAGGCGCTGATGGCCCAGCGCATCGAGCAGCAGCAAGAACCACTGGAGCCCAACGAGTTCGCCGAGATGCAGATTGATCTGGGCGAGATCCTGATGCGCCTGGGCCTGGAGCCAGAGGCACACCGAGCCTTCGAACGGGCAAGTGCGGCCACTGCCGAAGCCACGCTGGCGCGCCTGGCGGAAACCTCGTTTCGCTTCAATTTATGGCAGGAAGCGCAGCAGGTTCTGCAGCGATCCGTCAGCTTGCACCCTGACAGTGCGCTGGCGCACTGGAACCTGGCTCACGCTTATGCCGAGAGCTGGCAGATGGAAGAGGCGCTGGCGACCCTGGCGCGCGCCGAGGCCCTGGGCCCGCAACCGGGCGCCCAATCCATGCGCGCCTCCATCGCTGGCCGGATGGGCGACGCCGATACCGCGCTGGCCCTCTACCGGGAACTGGCCGAAGCTGAAGGGCCTCATTCGCGAATGCGATCGAGCGCGGCCATGTCTTCGCTGTACAGCGACCGCCTGAGTGCACAACAAGTCGCCGACCTGCACCGATCGCTGTTCGAAGGCCTGGGCCAGGGCGCACGCGCAGCCACTTCGTTTGCCAACAAGCGCGAGCCCGACCGCCGGCTCAAAGTGGGTCTGGTCACGGCAGACTTTCACCACCAGCATCCGGTCAACATCTTCATGCAACCCATCCTGCCCCGACTGGACCCACAGGAGATGGAGCTCACCGTCTACTTCACCGGGGTCTCACACGACGAACAGACGCGACAGGCGCGCAAGCGCGTAGCCTGCTGGGTGGAATGCGCCAACCTGCCCGATGCCCAGTTGGCCCAGCGCGTGGAGCGTGACCGTATCGACGTGCTGATCGACCTGGCCGGGCACACCAGCATGAACCGTATGGCCCTGTTCGGTCAGCGAGCCGCCCCGGTTCAAATGAGCTATCTGGGCTACCCCGGATCCACCGGTGTACCCAACATCGACTGGCTGTTGGCCGACAAGATCGTGGCGCCCAAGGGCAGTGAGGCGCTCTTTACCGAAAAACTGATCCGGCTGCCCGGCGCGGTGTTCTGTTATCACCCGGAGGTGGACTACCCCTACCCCGACTATGGCAATGCATACCTTGAACGGCCGCTGACTTTCGGGTCCTTCAACAACGTGCCCAAGCTCACGCCGCGCACCATCGCGTTGTGGGCGCGGGTGCTCAAGGCCGTACCGCAATCACGGCTGCTGCTCAAGGCGCCGAGTTTCAAGGACGCCCGCGCCATCGCCGCTTTTGAGCGGCGCTTTGAAGGCGAGGGAATTGCGCCGTCGCGGCTGGAGTTTCGCGGGCCGGTGGGCCTGAGCGACATGATGGCCGAATACGCCGATGTCGACATCGCGCTGGATCCGGTGCCCTACAACGGCGGCACCACCACCTTACAGGCCCTTTGGATGGGTGTGCCGGTGGTGGTGATGGCTGGCCACAATTTCGTCTCGCGCATGGGGGCGAGCTTCATGAGCGCTTTGGGCCTGAACGAATGGGTGGCCGACGACGATGAGGCTTATGTGCAGATCGCAGCAGCCATGGCCAGTGACCGTGCAGCTCTGCTCAAACTCAAACGCGGCCTGCGGGCCCGCCAGCAAAAATCCGCCGCCTGGAACATCGACCGACATGCGCGTGCAGTCCAGGGCGCCATACGCAGCGCCTGGGCGGCGCACTGCAAGTGATGAAGCCGCCGCTGATTTTTGTATCGGCCACCCGGGACTCCCGAGCGCAGTTTGAATCGACTTCGCCGCTGGCCCGCTGCCTGGCCCAGATAGGCACGCTCACTTCGCTGAGACTGCGCCTGTTCGAGAACAACCGCCAAGCCCTGGGACATTGCTACAACCAGGCTTTGGATGAGGCACCCGATGAGGCCTATTTGGTCTTTGTGCATGACGATGTGCACATCGACGACTGGATGGCTGGGGCACGGGTCATCGAAGCCCTGCAACGCTTCGACATCATTGGCGTAGCGGGCAATATCCGCCGCCAGGCGGGTCAGGTCACTTGGTACCTGCAGCCGGGCCGTGAGGGGCAGGCAGGCCCCTTTGACCATCCCCACCTGAGAGGGGCGATCCGCCATGCCACTGCAGGCCGTGCAGAACTGTCGGCCTACGGGCCGGCTCCGGCAGCCGTTGAACTCATTGACGGCGTCTTCATGGCTGCACGAGTCGACCGCCTGCGACAACACGGCGTACGCTTCGACCCCGCTCTGGGCTTTCATTTCTACGACCTCGACTTTTGCCGCGCCGCTCGCAGGGCCGGTCTTTCCGTGGGCGTCTGGCCGATCGCCATCACCCACGCCAGCGGGGGCGCGTCGATTCATTCGGCGCAGTGGCAGCAGTCCTGTGCGCTTTACTTGGCTAAATACGCCTCATCCTGATGGGCCAGGCACCAGGCCGCGCATCCAAACGGAAATGGCCGGCAGCCGACTCCCTTGTTGGCGTACCGCCCTTGCCGCGATTCGGCCAGGGATGAATCGCTGAAGTCAAGCAGAAGCACATTCGCCGAAAGGGCGCGGCTCCCATACGCGCAGTAAGCGCAGGTCTGGCGTTTATGGCCCACCAACCCTCTGAATCACCTGTCTTCCACCGTACAAGCGATCAGCCCGCCAGCCACACCGCATACTGGTAGTACAGCGGCAAGCCGATGAGCAAGTTGAACGGCAGGGTCACGCCCAGAGAGGATGTCAGGTAGATGCCGGGGTTGGCTTCGGGCAAAGAGGCGCGACAAGCGGCCGGGGCGTCAATGAAGGAGGCGCTGGCACAAATAGCCCCAAAAACGAAGCCGCCGCCGACCGACAGGCCGGCCAGATGCGCCAGGCTGACTCCCACCATGCCGTTCAGCAAGGGCATGCACACACCGAAGCCAACCATGAAAGGGCCCACTTGGCTAAACGCCTTGATCTGGCGAGCTGCGGTGATGCCCATCTCCAGGAGAAACAGCATCAGCATGCCTCTGAAGAGCGACTCGTAAAAGGGAGAAATCTGCTGCCACTGCTTGTCCGATGCGATGTAGCCTATGAACATGCCGCCCATCAGCAGCAAGATACCCCGGCCCCGGATGACGCTGAGGAACAGATCAGCGCCTCGCATGCTTGCCCCGCTGGCCCGGCCCATGGCCACCCGCGCCAGCGCCAGGGAATAGATCACACCAAACTCCATCAGCGCCACCATGGCGGCCATATAGCCCTCCGCCGGGGTGCCCATGGCCGTGGCAAAGCTCATGGAGGCAAAGAAGGTGGCCGTGGACACCGAGCCATAGTGGGCAGCAATGGCCGCCGCATTGCTGATGTCCATGCGACCCAGTCGGCGCGTGACCAGGTAAGCCAGCGACGGTATGCCGAAGGTCATCAGGACGGTAATGCCCAGCAAGGGCCAGACCGCCGCCAGATCGGCCTTGGCCAGCTCGCGTCCACCGGTCAGGCCCAGGGAGAACAGGAGGTAAATGGACAGCAGCTTGACGACCGCCTCGGGCAATTCAAGTTCGCTGCGCACAGCGCCGGCCAAAGTCCCCAATAAAAAAGCCAGCACGATGGGTTGAAACAAATTGGTCAACAGCAGGTCAAGTCCGGGCATGGTGATTCCTGATGAGGTGATCGGGGCAAGGCCCCGCAGAGAGCTGGCCGGCACTTTAGGGATTAAATAATTCAGCGTCCAATTCATCTATCAGTACAAATTGTTTGATAAAACTAAACTTGTGTCATGGCCGAACTGAACTTTCACCACTTGCGCTATTTCTGGGTGGTCGCGCACAGCCGCCACCTCACCCGCGCCGCAGAGACCCTTCATGTCTCGCCGTCGGCACTGTCGATACAGCTGCGTCAGCTGGAAGATCGACTGGGGCATGCCTTGTTCGAAAGACGCAATCGACAGCTGATCCTGACCGAGGCCGGGCGGGTGGCGCTGACCCATGCCGACACCATCTTCAGCGCAGGACAGGAGTTGCTCAGTACTTTGCGCGGTACACCGGCGCCGGCCCGCGCAGTGCTGCGGGTGGGTGCGGTGGCCACCCTCTCGCGCAATTTTCAGCTCGGTTGGCTCTCGCCCATCCTGCGAGAACAACAGGTACAGATACGCCTGGTCTCGGGTCAGCCCCGGCAATTGCTGGCGCAGCTTTCAGCCCACGCGCTGGACGTGGTGCTATCCACCGAGCCCGCCCCCAGAGACAAAGCTGCGGGCTGGATCAGCCGTCGTATCGCCCAGCAACCGCTGAGTCTGGTGTCGCGGCCACCAGGTCGATCGCGGGGCCGGTCGGCATTTAAGTTTCCGCAGGATCTGCAGGGTCAGCCCCTGCTGCTGCCCTCAGAGGACAGCGCCATTCGGCCGGCCTTCGATCTGCTGCTGGAGGAAGCGGGGGTGCAGCCACAGGTGTTGGCCGAAGTCGATGACATGGCCATGCTGCGGCTGCTGGCTCGCGAAACCGGTGCACTGGCCCTGGTACCGCCGGTGGTGGTGAGCGACGAACTGCGCAACGGTGTTTTGGTCGAGCGCTGCAAGATCGCGCAGCTTCAAGAGATGTTTTACGCCGTCACCATGCGACGCCGCTTTGCACACCCCGTGCTGCGCGAAATGCTGGGACTGACTTGAACCTAAGTCTGGTCGTTGACCGCTCGACGTCTTCGGTCAGGCCTTGCCAGCGCACCCCGCAGCCGCACACTCGGGCGCGTTCGTCTGCCGGATTTCGGTTGAACCTAGCGGGTGAAAACCACCACCACTGCCAGCACCGCTATGGCGGTCCAGATCTGGGGGTTGTGGCCCTCGATGAATTTAAGCAACTTGTCTTCCAGAGTGCGGCGCGGCGGCGCGGCAACGGCCCCGATTGGGGCCTCTTGTTTGTAGCTCATGCGATGGTCTCCTCTTTTTAGGCCCGATTAGGCGCACCGCCGGACTATAGCTTGTCAACTAAATATTTCACAACTTTATGTCCATATTACTTTACACCGCATCAGGGTCTCGCGGGTCGGTGCCGCGCGGAAATACGGGACAGGGCATCGATGACAGCCCCGAAGGTCGGGTGTAAGCTCACCCTCATGCTCTTCCCCGCCCTGGGCGCAGTTCTTCTGTCGCTGACGCTTCAAGCCGCCGCCCAGTCCACGCTGCCTGCCTGCCCGAGCACGGGCGTTCGTCACAACTGTCAAGGGGAAATCACGCTGACCAGTGGGGGACGGTACGTCGGCGAGTTTCGCGATGGCAAACGACACGGCCGCGGCCTGGACCTGTTCCCCAACGGTGACCGCTATGAAGGCGAATATCGCGACGGGACTCGGCATGGCACAGGCATTTACACCCATGCCAGTGGTGACCGATATGTTGGCGAATATCGCGAAGGCAAGCGTCACGGCACAGGCAGTTTTTTCTTTGTCAGTGGCGACCGTTACACCGGCGACTATCGCGAGGGGGTACGCAACGGCCAGGGCACTTACGTCCACGCCAGCGGCGACCGATATCTGGGCGAGTTCAGGGACGACCGCCGCAACGGCTTAGGGGTGTTCATTTATGGACCGGGCTCGGCCGAAGGGGTTCGCTATGTGGGCCAATGGCGTGATGGCAAAGCCAACGGACAGGGCATTGAATACCGGCCCGATGGCACGATTCGGCGCTCAGGCCTTTGGACAGATGGCACGCTGACCACCGCGGCGGCCCTGGAGACGGCCCGGTTTCCATTTACCGGCTTCACAGTAGCGGCCAGCGCTGCAACTGCGCCGGGACCCGATGCTGCGCGGGCTGAACGCGATCGCCTGGCCGCAGAGGCTGACAGTGAACGCCGGCGCCGGCAGCAACTGGAGGCCCAGCTTGAAGTCGAGAAAAAACGACGCGAGGAAGCGGAGGCCCGTAACCGGGGCGGCAACCGACCGAGATCGACCGGCACCGGATTTGCCGTGGCACAAGGCTTCCTGATCACCAATCAGCATGTGGTGGCCGGCTGCCAGCGGCTCGATGTCATCTCGCCCGACGGCCGACGGCTGGCTCGCGTGATCGACACCGATGAAACGGTGGATCTGGCCCTGCTGCGCGTGACCGGACTGACCGGACCGGTCGCCCCGTTAAGGCGCGCCGGCAGCATACGACTGGGCGAGTCGGCTTATGCGTTTGGGTTTCCGCTGACCGGCCTGCTCAGCGAGCAAGGCAATTTCACCAACGGGGTGGTCAGCAGCCTGCGCGGCATGCGCGATTCGGCCAACCAGATTCAGATCACCACGCCCTTGCAGCCGGGTAACAGCGGCGGGGCAGTGGTCGATGCCTCGGGAGGCGTGATTGGGGTGGTGGTGGCCAAGCTCAATGCAGCGGCTGTGGCGCAGGCGACCGGAGACATTCCGCAAAACGTCAACTTCGCCATCTCGCTGCAGGCCCTCACGGATTTCCTGCGGAAAAACAACGTGAGTTACAGCAGCGTCGAGCGCGGCGCCAGCATCGACACGGTGCAACTGGCCGATACCCTGAGGGGCTTTACCCACCGGATCGAATGTGCGGGGCCCGCCGAATCGTCTGCGCAGGCCTCACCGGCGCCGCCGGCTCGCAGGGAGCCGGCCCCTGCGCCGGCCGCGACCCAGGACACCACCGTGATGGTGTGGAACCAGTCTCAGGAACCCATCTACAGACTTTTTGTCTCGCCAAGCCATGCCAATTCCTGGGGCACCGATTGGCTGGGCAAGAGCGTGCTCAATGTGGGCGAGTCCTTTCGCGTGGAGCCGCCGGCCTCGCAGGGCTGTAACTTTGACGTCCGGGTTGAATACAAGTCCGGTCGCCACGAGGAAAAACGTGATCAGGACTTTTGCGCCCTGACCGACCTCAATTTCGCGGGTACTGCCGCCGCCCCAGCCGGCGCTGCCACGGCACCCAGCTGGGTACTGGTCTCGCGCAATGTCTCCGACACCGAGGTCTACGTCGATCCCGCCACCATCCGCAAGGAAGGCCGGCTCAGGCGTTACTGGGACCTGACCAACTATCCATCGGCCCGATCCAATGGCGCCCTTTCGGGCCGCTACCTGATGGAAGTCGATTGCCAGGAACAGCGTGCCCGCATCCTGCAGAGCGCCACCTTCACCGGCGCCATGCTCGGCGGCACACTGATCAGTCGGTCCAATAACCCCGGAAGCTGGGACTATGTAGCCCCCAGAACCCAAGGCGCGGAGGTGATGCGCTATGTCTGCGAACGCTGAGATCATCCTGCATCACTTCGACCTCTCGCCGTTTGGCGAGAAAGTTCGGCTGATGTTAGGTCTGAAAAAGGCAAGTTGGCGATCCGTAAGGATTCCAATGATCATGCCCAAGCCCGATCTGATGGCGCTGACCGGCGGCTATCGAAAGACGCCCTCGCTGCAGATCGGGGCTGACCTCTGGTGCGATACGGCGCTGATCGCCCGAGTGATCGATGAGCGGTGCGAGGGGGACTGCATACACCCGGCGCACCTGCCACTGGCCCCTGCACTGGCCCAATGGGCCGATTGGACCCTGTTCTGGAGCGTGATTGACTTTGCCGCGCAGCCGGCTTGCCTGGAATACCGCTTCGGTCACCTCAGCGCGGAACAAAGGGCTGCGATTGCGGCTGATCGCAACCCCTTCCGTGCCACCGTGCCGCGTCTTGAACCCAACGATGCACAGGCTTGCCTGCGCAACCATCTGGGCTTGCTGCAGTCGCAGCTCAAAGATCGCGGACCGTTTTTGCTGGGGGTCTGCAGCGTGGCCGATTTCAGCGTTGCGCACTGCCTGTGGCATCTGCGCCGCGCGGGGCCACCGGCCATCGCCCTGCTGCAAAACTTTCCTGATCTGCTGACCTGGCATGATCGGATGCTGGCCTTGGGCCATGGCCAAAGTCAGGACCTGAGCTCAACCGAGGCGCTGGAAATTTCGGCACGCAGCCAGAGCCATGCGCCCACGGAGCTACTGGCCGAACCCGGTCTGGAGCCGGGTCAGTCGGTGGAGGTGGCCGCCACCGACTACGGGCTGGAGCCCAGTCGCGGAACACTGGTGGGCCTGAGCCCCCGGGAGGTGGTGATCGAACGATCCGACCCGCGCGCCGGTACGGTACACGTGCACTTTCCCCGGCAAGGCTTTCGGATCACCGCGGTCATCTAGCACCCGGGCATCCCCGCGCAGGGCCCGACCCTCACCTGCGATGACTGGCCCTGCACTCGGCGCGGAATTTTTCGTTGGCCGTCGAACCGACCGCGTAATCGGCCTTGGGATTGGCCTTGCGAAAGGCCTCCTGCTTCTTGGCCACACACTTTTCAACCGGATCGACGCAAGCGGTCAAGAGCAACACCGCCGCGGGAGGGAGCAGAGTCAACCACCTTTTGCCCATACCGGACTCCTTGAGACGAGAACGGACACACAAGCGGGCCTGAATTTAAAAGCATGGACCCATGGGCCGCAATGCGGTGAAAACCCGATGCCAGCGGTTCCTACAAACTAGCCCCGAGGCTTGCGCATCAAGAGTGAGAGCACCGCCCCCGGCACGAGGGTTCACCTCTATCGTGAGAGCGCCGCCCCAGGCACGAGGCTTCACCTCTGTCGTGGGAGCACCGCCCCCGGCACAGAGGCTTCACCTCTGTCGTGGGAGCGCCGCCCTCGGCGCGATGCGAGCTGCCATGCGACGACAGGCCGCGCTCAGGCCTTGGCGGCGATCAGCGACCAGAGCTTGGCCGGCGTAAAGGGCATGTCAATCGACTGGATCCCCAGGGGGCGCAAGGCATCGACGACTGCATTGGCCAGCGCAGGCAGCGAGCCCGAGCAACCCGACTCCCCCACACCCTTGGCACCCAGTTTGTTGAGCTGGGTCGGCACCGGCACGCTGCGATGGTGAAAGCTTTTGAGCATACCCGCGCGCGGCATGGCGTAGTCCATGAAGGAGCCGGTGAGCAACTGACCGGTCTGGCGGTCATACACCGCCTGCTCGGCAAACGCCTGCCCCAGCCCCTGTACGACGCCACCATGAACCTGCCCGAGCAGTTGCGCCGGCGAGATCACCTCACCGACATCATCAGCGGCCCAGTAGCCCACCACCTCGCACTGGCCGGTCTGCGGATCGATCTCCACCTCGGCGATATGGCAACCGTTGGGAAAGGTCGCGCCCGAAGAGGCCTGCCCGATGACCTCGCGGCCTTGCACCGACGGCTGAGCGATCCAGTCGGCAAACCGCAGCTGCCGATCACGGCCAGCCGTCATCCAGCACCCTCCTTCTACGACCAGGTCAGCGGCCTCAAGGCCCCACTGCGCTGCCACCTCGGCCCTGCCCTGCTCCATCCACTGCCGGCATAAATCCAAAACCGCACTGCCGATTCCATAGAGCGTGCGTGATCCCCCCGTGGTGTTGCCCACCAGATCGCGGCCCACCTCGCCAGCCATGAAGCGCACCCGTTCGGCGCTCAGACCCAGTTCGCGCTCGACGATCTGCGCAAACGAAGTCTCATGCCCCTGCCCCGAAGCGCCTGAGATGGCGTGCAGGGTCAGGCCACCGCCTTCGATGCGACCCCGCACCTGATCCTTGGCCGCCGATCCCGGACCCGAAGACTCCAGGTAATAGGCCAGACCCCGTCCAAACAGACGGCCGCGAGCACGCGCGCTTTCGCGACGCTGAGCCACCCCAGGCACATCGGAGTCAGCCAGGGCGCAGTCCATCACACGGGCGAAATCACCGTTGTCATAAGTGGTGCCGTTGGCGGTGGTGTAGGGAAAATCCTGCGGCGCAATGAAGTTGAGCCGACGCAAGGCGACCGGATCAAACCCATGCTCATGCGCGGCATGATCGATCAGGCGCTCGATCGCATACGAGATATCAGGGCGGCCCGCTCCCCGATAGGCCGACACCGGCACCGTGTTGGTGTAGAAGATATGCGACTGCATATGCAGCGCCGGTACTTTGTAGACACCGCCCATGGTGATGGACAGGTTACGGGCACCGATATGCGTGCTGTAGTAGACATTGAAGGCCCCGGCATCCACCTGATTTCGAAATTGCAGCGCCAGAATTCGACCCTGCGCATCCAGCGCAATCTGCCCATGCAGCGTCAGGGCCCGTCCATGCCAGTCACACAGAAAAGTCTCCGAGCGGCTGGAGACCCAGCGCACCGGCCGGTTCAGACGCCGTGCGGCCAGCATGAGCAGCGCGTGCTCGGAACCGGCCGTGCCGCGCAGGCCAAACGAGCCACCGACGTCCTGGGTGTGCACATGAATCGTCTCGGCCGGCCAGCCGGTGATGGCGGCCAGCAGGTTCAGCATGCCGGGTACGCCCTGAGTGGGCGTGCGCACATGGGTATGTCCGCTGGTCGCCTCATGCCAGGCCTGAACCGCCCGCGGCTCCATGGGTGCGGGGATCAGGCGTTGACTGACCACCTTGAGATCGGATCGAAAGGCGGCCGAGGCGAAGGCCGCCTCCACCGCCGCCTTGTCGCCGTTCTCATAGATGACCGAGGTGTTGCGCGGGGCCTGCTCATGCAACTGAACCGCGCCGGGGGCTGTGGCGTCCTCGAATGTGACCACACAAGGCAGGCTGTCGTAAACGATATCGGCCCGCTCGGCCGCATCAGCGGCCTGCGCAGCGGTATCGGCCACCACCAGAGCCATTGGCTGGCCTGCAAAAAGAACCGTATCGGCAGCCAATACCGGCATACGGCAAATCACCTGCGGTTGCCCCTGGACGTCCTTGACGGAGGCCGCATTGACCAGGGGACCGAAGCCTGCCTCAGCCACATCTTCGGCAGTGAGCACGCAACGCACCCCGGGGGCTTGGCGCACCGCAGACCAGTCGGCCTTGAAGCGTGCATGGGCATGCACCGAACGCACCACACAGGCGTGCAGGGTACCGGCCTGAACCGGATCGGCGGTAAAGGCGCCCGATCCCGTGATCAGCCGATGGTCTTCTTTGCGCAGCAGAACGGTGCTCATGGACGCCCCTTCTGGAGAGTCTGGGCCGCTTCGTACACCGCCTCTACGATGTTCACATAGCCGGTGCAGCGGCACAGATTGCCCTCGAGCGCCTCCTCGATATCATCGCGGCTCGGATTGGGATGGTGCCGCAGAAAGTCGGCACTGGCCATGATCATCCCGGGGGTGCAAAAACCGCATTGCAGACCGTGGCAGCGCGAGAACGCCTCCTGCACCGGATGCAGCTCCTCTGCACCCAAGCCCTCAATGGTGACGATCTCGGCCGCCTCGGCCTGGGCCGCCAGCATCGAACAGGATTTGACCGCGCAGCCATTGAGATGAACCGTGCAGCAGCCGCATTGGCTGGTGTCACAGCCCACATGGGTTCCCGTCAGGCCCAGCGAATCACGGATCGCATCGACCAGCAAGGTTTGGGGGGGCACGTCAAGGCGGCGATCGGTGCCATTGAGCTTGAAATGGATTTGCATGGAGTGGTAGGTTTTCAGCGCGAAACCCAGAATCTACCGCAAGGCCGGCCCCTCTGCCTGAAGGCACTGTCGCCTCTGTCGAGGCTCCGGCTGACTCAAAGCGAACCCCATCACACCGAGTGTGGCGCTCCCACACCCGCCGGCAGACCGCCGCGGCTTTGGGGTCAGGCGTACGGCGGAGTTTGTAAGAGCCGGGCCCTGACGGCAATGGGACCCTTTCTTAGGGCAAGACCCTGTGACACCCGGGGGAAAGCCCCCGGGGCTGGCCAATCCGTCTCAATCGGATGAAGATAAGCACCCGAATTCCAGGAGTCAGCCATGAATGAGAAAGAGCGGGACGAACTGATGGCCTTCTTGCGCGAAGCCATGGCGGTTCGCGAGCCCTGTGACCGAGCCGCCCAGCGCCTGATTGACCAGACCCTGTCGCAAAACCCACTGGCGGTCTATTGGCTGGTACAGCAGGTCATGGGGCTGCGCATGGCCCTCAAAGCTCAGCAGGCCACGCCACCGGCAGCCGTTGATGCAACGCAGCCCGCCGCGCGCAGCTGGGGCTCGGGGGTGCTCAAGACCGCACTGGCGGCCGGCCTCGGTGCGGCGGCCGGCACCGTCCTGGCCAGCGAGGCGGCCGACTGGCTGGACTCGAGCTCCAGCGATCTGGGTCTGGGCGACTAGCCCTGCCACGGGCCGAAGGTCTTATTCGACCTTCGCCGATTGCCTGAGCCTGTCCAATGCCGCCTGAAGACGCTGCTGGTGGATGGCGCGCGCCAGTTGCGGCCTCAGGGTCTCGCGAGGCGGTGCCGTGAAGGGGCGAGAGTCCTCCAGCGCCAGCACATGCCAGCCCGCCGGTCCGCGCACCGCCTGGGACGCCAACTGTCCCGGCTTGAGCGACTCCAGTGCCTGCAACAGGGCCGGCACGATCTCGCCCTGGGCCATCCAGTCGGTCAGGCCGCCGGTATGACGCGTGCTTTCGTCCCGGGAAAATTCAGCAGCCAGATCGGCAATCTTGCCGCCAGCACGGATGCGATCGAGCAGAAGCTTGGCGGTGTCCTCTTCGTTGACCAACAAGTGGCGCAGGCGGTATTGGCGCGAACCGAGCCGCTTGACCTGACGCTCGTACTCCTGGCGAAACTCTTCCTCGGAAATGTCCCGGCTCTGAACCACCTGCTGCTGCCACGCCTGCGCCAGCACCGACTGCCGGGCCAGTTCAATCTGCGCCTGCACCAGCGGGAGCTTGTCCAGCCCCTCCTGGCTGGCGGCCTGGGCCATCACCGCCTGATTGATCAACAGATCCCTCACCGCCGCCTGCAGCTGCGGCGAATTGACAGCGCCGCGGGCCACCTGTTCTCGCAAGAGCACCTCGGCGCGAGCTACAGGCTGAGGCTCTCCGTTAATGGTGACAAATGGCCGATTCAAGGCCTCGGAGGCAGCAGATGCCGTCTGGGCGCCTAGCCACGCTGGCGTCATCACCATCAAAGAAAGCACCGGGGCAAACAACCGTGTCAGAAGCCTCTTCGAAAGAGACGGTAAAAAACGGATGAGCAAGCGCGATGGCATGAGTGGGCACCCAATGTCTAAGCACATGGGGGCAGTATCGCAGGCCCTGGAGCCAACCAACCGAAGGTAGGGCACACAGATCAGCCCGAGCCACACGCCAAGCTCTCGAGCCGGGAACCTCAAAGCTGGCCAGTCCAGCGACGGCAGATGCGTCGGGCATACTGCCGCCCCATGAACGTTCGTAAAGATCATCTCGACGCCGTGGCGATCGCCGGTCTGCTGACCTGCTGCGCCCTGTGGGGCCTCAATCAGATCGTGATCAAGCTGACGGTGGCGCAGGTGGATCCGATGACCCTGGGAACTGTTCGGTCCGCGCTGACTGCGCTGCTGGTTCTGCTGTGGTGCAGGTACCGCGGTATTGCGCTGTTCGATCGGGACGGCACTTTACGCGGCGGGCTTTTGGTGGGCGCGTTTTATGCCGGAACCGCAGCTTTTACCTACCTGGGGCTGCAGTACACCAGCGCCAGCCGCTTTGGCGTCTTCCTCTATCTCTCCCCCTTCGTCGTGGCGCTGGGCATGCCCTTCATCGAAAAATCCGAGCGGCTGTCGCTGGTGCAGATGGGTGGCATGCTGGTGGCCTTCGTCGGGGTGGGCTTGGCTTTCAGCGAAAGTTTTGAGGGACCGGCACCGCCGAGCCAGTGGATAGGTGACCTGATGGCGGCAGCGGCAGGCTTCTTCTGGGCGCTGACGGTCATCAGCGTTCGGGCCACCGCGCTCAACCAGGCCAGTGCCGAAAAAAGCCTGTTCTACCAGCTGGCCGGCTCTGCCCCGCTGTTGGCGCTGTTGGCCCTGCCCGGGCCCTCTTGGACCAGCCAGACGTGGAACCTGGGCTTGATCGGTCTGCTGGCCTACCAGTGCATCGTGGTGACCTTCGCCAGCATGCTGCTGTGGTACTGGATGATGCGTCACTATCCGGCCAGCAAGATGAGCGCCTTCACACTGACAACACCGGG
This sequence comes from uncultured Polaromonas sp., assembly GCA_964488145.1. Taxonomy (GTDB): domain Bacteria; phylum Pseudomonadota; class Gammaproteobacteria; order Burkholderiales; family Burkholderiaceae_C; genus Polaromonas. Next base: position 5,536 of record CAZATV010000037.1, on the reverse strand, counting down.
TTTTGGTCTGGTCGCTGGTGTGTTGCTGCTCAATGAACCGCTAACGCTGCGTCTGGTTCTGGCCCTGGCCACCATCGGTGCCGGTCTGATGCTGGTCAACCGCAAGGTACCACCGCCTGCCTGAGCCGGGGGCGGGCGAAGGCCCCTGCGACAATCTCGCCATGCGCATTCTGGTCATCCGTCTGTCCGCGCTGGGCGACATCGTTCATGCCCTGCCAGCCCTTACCGACTTGCGGCGGGCGCTGCCGCAGGCCACGATTGACTTTGCTGTGGACGAACGGTTTGTCGATATTGCCCGGCTTCACAGCGGCATCAACCAGATCCTGCCCATCGCCCTGAAGCGATGGAAACGGCAGCTTGCCTCGGCTGCGACCTGGCGCGAACTGGCGCAGACCCTCAAGTCACTTCGCAGCAAACACTATGACCTGGTTCTTGATCTTCACGGTCTCAACAAAAGCGCCTTGGTGGCTCTGGCAGCACGGGCCGAGCTGAGGGTAGGTCCCGATCCCCGCTTTTGCGGCGAATGGATGGCGCCAAAAATCTACCACCGCTACTGCTCGACCCAGGGCTCGATACAGCCCGTGCCCCGAATGCGGGCCTTTGTGGCCGATGCCCTTGGACTGAACGATCCGGCTCCCGCTTCTTACGGGCTGCGAGAGGCCTGGCAGGGACCGGGCGCCCGTCAAGTGCTTTTGGTCCACAGCACCTCGGCTGCCGACAAGCTCTGGCCTGAGCCGAACTGGATTGCGCTGGGCCAGATGCTGATCGAGCTTGGGCTAGAACCCGTGCTGCCTTGGGGCAGCCCGGCGGAGCGCGAGCGATCCGAGCGTCTGGTGCAAGCCATGGGCGAGGCTGCGCAGCTTGCGCCGAGAAGAACCATCCTGGAGTGGGCGGCCTTCTTTGGCAAGAGCCGCATGGTGGTCGGCGTGGACACCGGTCTGACCCACCTGGCCGCAGCCTGCGGGGTGCCCTGCGTGGCCCTCTTCTCGGCCACCGGGGCCGATCTGTTTGCGCCGCAGGAAACGCAACGCTCGCTGGCCCTGGGCGACTTGCATCGTCCGCCGACGCTGCAGACTGTTGCGCAGGGCGTCAGGGACCTGCTAGACCGAACGGCCGACCCGGCAAGCGCCCCCTAAAACCGGGCCTCAGTTACCCCGAATATTGTTTTCCTGCGCGACCTGTCGCCACAGCGTGATCTCACTGGCAATCAGCCGCGCAAACTCTTCGGGCGTAAGGGTCGCCGGCGTGCTGGCCTTGCTGGCGATGCGGGCCCGCACATCGGGCATGTCGACAATGCGAACCATCTCCTCATGCAGGCGCTTGATGATGTCAGCCGGTGTGCCGGCCGGCGCCAGCAAGCCAATCCACAGGGAAGCCTTGAGATCTATGCCCAGCTCGGAGAGAGTGGGCACATTGGGCAGATCCTTCAGCCGCTCGGCCGAAGTCACTGCCAGCGCCTTGACACGGCCGCTTTGCAGGCCAGTGATGGCCGGGCCGGAATCGGCCAGGGTCATGGTCACATCGCCAGACATGACCGCCTGTACCGCCTCGTTGGCGCCCTTGTAGGGGATGTGCATGAAGCGAGCGCCGGTGCGCCGATTGAACAATTCGGTGGTCAGCTGAAAGGAAGCGGAGCTGGCCCCGTAATTGGCTTTGTCCGGGTTGGCGCGTGACTGTGCCACCAGTTCCTGTACGTTGCGCGCCGGATTGTTGGCATTGACCAGCAAAACCAGCGGCGAATGGCTCATGATGGAAATCGGCGCAAAGTCGCGCGGACCATAGGGCAATTTGTCGTTGAGCGCATGGTTGAAGATGATGGGCCCGGGCGCGCCCATCATCAGGGTATAGCCATCAGGCTTGGCCTTGGAGACATAGGTGCTGGCCACCACCGCCCCCACACTGGGGCGGTTTTCCACCACCACCGGCTGCTTGAGGCGGTCGGCCAGCTTCTCGGCCAGCAGACGGGCCATGAAATCGACCCCGCCGCCGGCAGCATAGCCCACAACCAGAGTGACTGGCTTGTTCGGATAGTCCTGAGCCTGCGCTGGCGCCAGCATCATGCAGGCGCCCGCAAGAGCAGCCGCCGCCTTGAGCATCCGCTTGATCAACATGAGTTCTCCTTGGAAAGTTTGGTCAGGTTCACTGCAATCCGATTTGCACGTTGAGCACCGCTGATCGGCCTTCATCCAGCGCGCGCAGGCATCGGGCCACCGCGGCATCGGCCTGGGCCGGATCCCGCAGGCACTCGCCATAGGCGCCAAAAGCCTGCCCGACTTGCTCGAACTGACGCACCGCACCCTGCAGGCGGGACTGGTACTCATCGGCCTGTGCAGCAGCCCCCTCGGGGTACACGCGCAGAACCGCCTCCTTGACCGCCTGCCAACCTCCGTTGTCCAGCACCACAGTGAAGATGGGCAAGCGGTAACGTTGTGCGGTGGCGTAAACCGAATCGGGGGTGCAGAAATGAAAACCGCCGTCGCCCACAAGATGCACCACCCTCGACTCGGGCCGTGCGAGCCTGGCTCCGAGGGCCATGCCGCCGCTGTAGCCCAGCCCGCCGCCCGCCCCGCCAAAGAAACTCAGGGGCTCGGTCCGATCAATCTGCTGCATGACCGCAGGCGAATTGCGAACCGCCTCGTTGATGACGATGTCGTGGGGGCGCAGAGCGCGACCGATTGCCGCACAGATCCAGGCCGGCGCAATCGCATCGAACTGGCCTGCACGCGCGCCCGCCTGCGCCCAACTGGCACGGCGCGCCTGGCTGGCCTCGCGCAGGGCCCGCATGCGCTGAGCGGCCCGCTCATGAAACCGGGCATCGGCCCGCTGACGTACCAGCGCAGTGACCTGCCTGAGCACGCTACCCGCATCAGCCTGCACCCGGAGGTCGGTGGCAAAGCCCCACATGGGGTAGTCCTGCTTGATCGGATCCACATCGACATGGGCCCACCAGGTCTGGGGCTCGGCCTTGACGAAACGGGGCAACCAGGGCACATCGATATCGAGCAACAGGCCCACATCGGCACCTGGCAAAACCTGGGCCGGGTCAAAGCCGGCAAAGCAGGGCGACTGCCGGGACAGACTCAGGGTGCTGGGCATATAGTCGACCACCGGCATACCGCACAGCTGGGCCAGTTCATCGAGCGCAGCCACTGCCTCGGCCTTGCGGCCCAGATAGGACGTGATGACCACCGGCCGTTCGGCCGCGAGCAGGCGATCGGCCATCTGAAGCGCGCGGGCCTCATCAATACCGCCGAGCAGCGAGGGACCATAGCGCTGGGCCTCGAATCCGTCCACGCTGGCGCTGACGTCTTCGGCCAGCACCTCCCGCGGCAGGGTCATGAAAACCGGGCCTGAAGGCTCCGAATGCATCAGGGTGTGGGCGCGCCGCAGGGCCTCACGGGCCACCACCGCGCTGGGCAGGTTGTATTCCCACTTGACGTAGGGGCGGACCAGACTGCCGATATCAAAGGGGTCCTGCACAAAATGCACATAGTTATCACGCGAGCCCGGCAGCTCGCCGCGCAGGGTGAAGGGCGCCTTACCCGCCAGCAGCATCACCGGCAAACGCGCGCGCAGCATGTTGTGCATGCCCATCACCGCATTGGCCGTACCCGCATCCACATGCACCATGACCGCCTGGCCCTGGCCGGTGACGGCGGCATAACCGGCGGCCATGTGAACCGCCACATTTTCATGGGGGCACAAAATGAAGGATGGATGCGCCCGGCCCTGCGCGTCCCAGCGGGCCAGCTCCTCAATCAGGCTGACATGGTCGGTGCCCAGATTGGCGAAGACATAGTCAATGCCCAGGTCCGCAAGACCCTGCAAAAAATGATGCGCACCCGAGGCGCGCTGAAGGGCACTGTCGGTCATGAAAGTGAGCAGGGCATGGACGGAGCCGATGATGCGTCCGTACGAGCCCCGCCGTTACAGGGCAATCCCTAAGTACACAAACGATCTTTTCATCGCATTCTCCTTAGCAATCAAGCATACGAGCCCCCAGACTCAACACGACAGGAAAAACCGATGAAAAAAGCCCTGGCCCTCCTTGCTGCCCTCATGCTGGCCGGATGCACCAGCGTACCGCAAACCCCGCCGCCGCCCAACGACCCCGTGACGCTGCGCGTCAATTTATTTCGCGGCGCCAGCAATCTGCCCATTTATATGGCGCAGGAAAAGGGCTACTTTGCCCGCCGGGGGATCACGCTGCAGGTTTTCTTCACGCCCAATTCAACGGAACAACGCGCAGGGCTGGCCGCCGGCCGTTTTGAGATCGCCCATGCCGCAGTTGACAACACCGTAGCGATGATCGAGGTGGCCAAGGCCGATGCGGTCATCGTGGCTGGCGGCGATGGGGGGATGAATGAGCTGCTGGTCCGGCAGGAGATCCACAAAATCGCCGACCTGCGCGGCCGCACCTATGTGGTCGACGCCCCCAACACAGCGTATGCACTGATCGGGCGCAAGATCCTCAAGGATGCGGGCCTGAGGGAGGGGCAGGATTACAGGATATTTCCGCTCGGCGGCTCGGAGGCCCGCACGAAGGGACTCGACGCGCCCGAGGGCGCGGCCACGTTGCTCAATCCACCCTGGAATTTCCTGGCCAAGGAGCGAGGCGCCAAGAGTTTAGGCCGCACCATCGATCTCTTTGGCCCCTATCAGGCGCAGGGGGTCTTTGTGATGAGGCCCTGGGCTGCGGCCAACGGCCCGGCGCTCGAGCGTTATCTGGCCGCCTATATCGAGGGCTGCCGGGCGGCTCAAAATCCGGCCGAACGCGACCTGGTGCTGCGGGTCTTGATGCGCGAGCTCAAACTCACGCCTCAAGTGGCCGAGATGACCTACACCGAGCTGATGACGCGCGGCAGCGGGTTGGCCAGGGACTGTGCCTTTGACATGGCGGGATTTCGCAACGTGCTGGCCTTGCGTGCCGAGATCGAGGGCCAGTGGGGCGGCAAGGCGCCAGACCCAGCCCGTTTTGTCGACCTGACGCTCTACAACCGCGCCCTCGGGCATGTCAGACCCTGAAAACAAGGGGTATACGCCCGAGCGTATCCACGACGGCAAGACGGACGCATCTGACGCCCTGTAAACGCATGTCTGCACAAGAACTGATCGGCTACGCCGCTGCAATCCTCACCACCCTTTCTTTTGTCCCGCAAGCGGTTTTGACCCTGCGCACCCGCGACGTCAGCGGCATATCGCTGGGCATGTACAGCTGCTTTACCCTGGGTATTGCGCTGTGGCTGGCCTATGGTCTCAGCCTGGGGCAATGGCCTCTGATCATCGCCAACGCCATCACCCTGGCCTTGGCCTCGACCATCTTGCTGACCAAGCTGCGCTACCGTCGGCCACGCAAGTCCGACACGCCAGCAGACGGCAGCTTGGATCAAGACCCGGTTCAAAACGGCCCTGTTGCAGCCCCCGCCACACTGGCCGGAAAAACAGATGGACGCAGCGGCGCTGCGCGCACCGCGCGTGAGCCGGTAATCCCCCCGAAAAAGCACTGTCTGGAGAAGTAGAAATTTCTCGGAGAGAA
>CAZATV010000036.1:0-25908 GCA_964488145.1 uncultured Polaromonas sp. | reverse complement strand
CGCAGCAACTGTGCCACCTCTGGTATCAGCCCCATGGTGCGCAGCCGGACGTGGGGGTGTGCGGTGGCAAAGACGCGGAAAACCTCATCGACGAAGGATTGGCCTACGGTTTTGACGCCCTCGAAGTCGAGGACCACGGTTTTGAACTGTGTGGCCCGTTCCATCACCCATTTGGCTTGGGATCGAGAAACGAGTTCACCGCTAAGCTGAGCCAGTCGAACGGGAACCTCAGTGGTGTGAAAGGCCTCGCCCCCTACTTCACTGGGTTCAAAGTACTTCAGGTACACATCATTCGATTGGCGCTGGCTGTCCAGCGCGATGTCCATCCGAACCACGGTTTGCGGGGCAGGGGCCTTGAGGCAGGTGCTGGTGTCGACCCATTCAAAGCGGGGCAAGGGCTGTCCCACATCGTGCGGATCAAATCGAAGACCGCTCGATTCAATGGCAAAGCCGTCCATCATGCGGGAAGACACAAAGATGCCCAGGCCCGAATGCCCCTCTGGGGCCGTGGTGAACTTGCCCTTGGCCAACTCCAACAAGGCCAGCCGCCTGTCGCTCAGGCGGGCTGACTCGGCGATCCGGGCAAAAATGCCCACGCCGTCATCGGCCACCAACATTTGCAGACGCCCCTCTTTCAGATGCAAGCCCATGGCGACCGCCTGGGCCTGCGAATGGTCCAGCGCGTTGTTGAGCATTTCCGTGAAGGCGATGTTGGCAAGATGGCGCACATTCGGCCGCACGTCCGCCAGCAAGGGCGCAAGGTGCCTTTCCCAGACGGCCATTTCGCCGCCCCCCTGGACGATGTCCCGCAAGGGCTGCACGCCCAACCAGAAGCGCAGTGTGCCCAGGGTGTAGGTTTGGCGGGTGCCGCTGCCGTGGCGCTGCAGATAGCCGGCGTCAGCGAGCTTCTTGATGCGCCTCGAAACGGCCACGCGGCTCAGGCCGGTCCGCTCGGTCGCTGCGGTGGCCATGGCACCGCCCCCGACAGCACAGGCCAGGATGATTGCATCGTGGAGGTCTGGCTTTTGCATCGTGGTTGAATTGTTTAGCCTGCGTTATTATATCTTTTTAATGAGTAGATTGTATATTTACGAGGTCGCTCTACTGCTGCATGGCGCTGACTTTCCAGGGCCAGCAAGGCCGGATTGTTCTGGATCAGATCAGGACGCTCGATTGCATGCGTCGGGTCAAGCGCATGGGCGCCCAGGACGGCACCGATTGGTGCAGTGCAGGCATACTGAGGCCCCTCTTTGTTTGCCGCTGATCCAAAGGTCCCTATGTCCACCACCCTTTCCACCGCCTCCCTTCCCGTTTTCATCCAGTTTCTGGGCAATCTGCGCCACTTGCTCACTAAGGCCCAGGCCGATGTGGCCGCGCGTGGCTACGACGAGCAGGCCCTGGTGCAGTACCGGCTGGCGCCGGATATGCTGCCCTTCAAGAGCCAGATCTTCATCGCCTGCGATGCAGCCAAGTTGTGCGCGGCGCGCATCACCGGGCTCGATGCGCCCAAGTACGACAACGTGGAGAACACGCTGGCCGAGTTGATCACCCGTGTCGACAACACCGTGGCCTGGCTCAAGACGGTGCCGGCCGGCGCGCTTGACGGCCTGGAGGCCAAGGAAATCACCTTCCCGGTGGGCAAGACCGGCTCACGCACCCTGACGGCGGAGGCCTATGTGAAGACCTGGGCTTTGCCCAACATGTTCTTTCACATCACCACCGCTTACAACATCCTGCGTCATAACGGGGTGGCCATTGGTAAGGGCGATTTCCTGGCGGGGGCGGGTGCCTGAGGAAGGTTTTTTGGGAGTGCGGCCGTATCGCCGCGAGGGCGCGGCTCCTACGAATCCATGGCGCGTCGCCGCGAGGGCGCGGCCGCTACGCACCCATGGCCAGCCCAGAGGGTGTGGGAGCGCCGCCCTCGGCGCGATGCCTTAAACCCCGTAGCGATCGCGGTAGGCTTGTACCGACACCAGGTGTTGACCAAGTTCGCTGCCTGCGTCGCCGCCGCGTGTGGCCAGATAGGCCAGCAGATCTTCCAGCCGCGCAATCGCGCACACCTTAAGGCCCAGCGTGTTTTGTACATATTGCACTGCGCTGTGTGGCACATCGCGGGTCGAGCCGTCGGCCTGTTTCTCGGTCGCCATTTCCTGTCGGTCCAGTGCGATGGCCACTGCATGCGGCGTGGCGCCGGCGGCCTCAATCAGTGCGATGGACTCGCGTGCAGCCGTGCCGGCACTCATCACATCGTCCACGATGAGCACACGGCCCTTCAGGGGCGCGCCCACCAAGGCGCCGCCTTCGCCATGGTCCTTGGCCTCTTTGCGGTTGTAGGCAAAGGGCACCACCTTGCCCAGTCGCGCCAGTTCGATGCTGACGGCCGCGCCCAGGGGAATGCCTTTGTAGGCCGGGCCAAAGATCATGTCGAACTCGATGCTGCTTTGCATCAGGCGCTGCGCATAGAAGGCGGCCAGCCGGCCGAGCTTGGCGCCGTCGTCAAACAGCCCGGCATTGAAAAAGTAGGGGCTCATGCGCCCGGCCTTGGTTTTGAACTGGCCAAACTTGAGCACGCCGCAATCGAGCGAAAATTGCACGAAATCCTGCGCCAGTGCATCGTGCGCGCCTGCTTTTGTCATGGGGATGTCCTTGTTCAAACTCACCAGCCTCAACCTTAACGGCATCCGCTCGGCCGCGCGCAAAGGCCTGCAGGCCTGGCTCGAAAAAGAGCGTCCGGATTGTATGTGCGTGCAGGAACTCAAGGCCCAGCAGGCCGATGTGCAGGGCCAGTTCGAGCAGCTTGCGGGTCTGCAAGGACACTTTCATTTTGCCGAGAAGAAAGGCTATTCAGGCGTGGCGGTTTACACACGGCATGAGCCTTCAGATGTGATCATCGGTTTTGGCTCAGGCGAGTTTGACGCCGAGGGCCGCTATGTGGAGTTGCGCTTTGACCGGCCGGGGCGCAAGGCGGCACCGAAACTGTCCATCATCAGCTGCTACTTTCCCAGCGGTTCTTCCAGCCCTGAGCGCCAGGAGGCGAAGTTTCGTTTCCTGGCCGAGTTCTATCCGCATCTCTTGGGTTTGAAGGCGCAGCGCGAATTCATCTTGTGTGGCGATGTGAACATTGCGCACCAGGAGATCGACCTGAAGAATTGGAAGGGCAACCTCAAGAATTCGGGCTTTCTGCCTGAGGAGCGCGCCTGGATGAGCGCGCTGCTGCGCCACGATGTGCAAGTGACCAATGCCGCGGCCGATGCGCTCAATGCCGGTGCCCAGCAGCCGGGTACCGGTCTGGGCGGCGGCTTGGTGGATGTGTATCGGCGCCTGCAGCCCACCGCCACCGAAGAGGCTTACACCTGGTGGAGCAACCGCGGCCAGGCCTGGGCTAAGAATGTGGGCTGGCGCATCGACTACCACCTGGCCACCCCGGCAGTGGCAGCGCTGGCGCGTAGCGAGGCGGTGTACAAGGCCGAGCGGTTTTCAGATCATGCGCCGCTGACGGTGGACTATGAGCTGGTGATCTAGCAGGCGTCTGGAGGCAGCCGCGCCCTCCCGGCGATCCGGTGCTTGCCGGATCGCACGATCGCGCCGGGGCGGCGCTCCCACGCCTCGGATCGTCGACCGCGCCCGGGTCAGTGTGTGGGAGCCGCGCCCTCCCGGCGATCCGGTGCTTGCCGGATCGCACGATCGCGCCGGGGCGGCGCTCCCACGCCTCGGATCGTTGACCGTGCCCTGGTCAGTGTGTGGGAGCCGCGCCCTCGCGGCGATCTTGGGCGCTGCAAGAGACCGGGCGGCTTCACACCAAGGCCGTCACCAGTCCCAGGGCCAGCGCTTCGTCAGCCAGCAGATACCAGTCGGCCTTGTTGACTTGTTCGCTCAGCTGCTCATAGCTCATCTGCGTGCCCCGTACCAGGTCGCTGAAGGTTTGATGCTCCAGCTTGCCGGCCACTTCCAGCTCGGCCAGAAAGTCGTGGGCGCTGGCAGCGCAGACCTTGAGCGCGCCGCTGAAGCGGATTTCTTTTTCGATCTGCCAGGCGTGAATGAGCAGCACCGCATCGCGGCTGAGGTAGCGTTTTTGCACCGGGAAAGCTGCCATGATCATCACCCCAGCCGAATAGACCATGGCCTTGCCGACAAAATAGAGGTCCATACCGCCCACCTCCCGGCACAGACGGATTTCCTCGGCGATGCGTCGCGCCAGATCGGCGTCGCCGCCGGTGGTGGACAGCTCGAAAACCAAAGGGTCGGTGCGACCGCGCAAGGGCTTGAGCTGTTCGAGAAAGCGTCCCAGAAACGCCTCGTCGACAGCGCCGTAGACGCGGATGGCGGGCTCCTGCAGCAGGATGTCGGTCAGGTGGGGGCGGGGCTTGCGGGGCACGGGGGTCCTTGGGTGGCGCGCGGTGCCCTGGGGCTGGCCCCGCGCTCTGGCGAGGCGGTCAGTGGGTCGGGCTGCGACGAATCGGTGAGCGACTGGACCGTCCGTGCTCGAGGCTTCCTGAATCCGGATGGCAGGGCGGGAAGGGCCAGTACAACGGAGGGCAGCCCAGGGCAGGCTGCGGCCGGGTTCGAGCCCTCATGTCTTCGGGCGTTTTGTCTTGCAGCGCATCCTGCTGCCGGGACGGAATTTGTGACACCTGCTGACCATAACGACGAGCCTTGAAGGCGTCTGTCGGCGGCTGCGCAAGCCGGTGTAGGTGTTCGCCGATGCGGTGGTTCAGTTGCGGCTGGCGCGTTCGTAGATCGGCATCACCTGGGGCAGGGCTGCTTCGATCTCAGCAATGCGGGTCGATCCCGCCGGGTGGGTACTGAGCCATTGAGGCGGAGCGCCTTTGCTGGCCGCCTGCATCTTGCGCCAGAGGGTGATGCCGGCGCGGGGGTCATAGCCGGCGCGCGCAGCCAGTTCCAGGCCCACCAGATCGGCCTCGGTTTCGTTGTCTCGGCTGAACTTGAGGGTGAGCAATTCGGCACCGTAGTTGGTGACGGTGCGGCCCAGATCACCGAGCCCCAGAACCTGCGACAGCAGACCGGCCCCAATGTTGGTGGCTGCACTTTTGCCCATGCGTTCGCGAGCATGCTCGCGCAGCGCATGGGCAATTTCATGACCCATGATCTGCGCCACTTCATCATCGGTCAGCTGCAGCTGGTCCAGAATGCCACTGAAGAAAGCGATCTTTCCGCCGGGCATGCAGAAGGCATTGATCTGCTTGCTGCCCAGCAGGTTGATTTCCCATTTCCAGTGGCGGGCACGGGGGTTCCAGTTGTAGGCAAAGGGAATCAGCTTATCGGCGATGCGGCGCAGGCGGATCAGCTGTGGGTGATTGGGACCGGCCAGCGCGTTCTGACTGGCGGCCTGTTTCAGCAGATCCTGGTATTGCTTGGCTGCCGCTGCTTCCACCTCTTCGGCCGGTACCAGGCGCGTAAAGGCCGAGTTGCGGCCCACATCCACGCCCTCTCGAACGGGCGGGTTGCCGCTGCTCTGGGCCAGGGCAGGCCCGGCGGGCAGGGCCAGTCCCAGGCTGAGGGCCAGGTAAAGGGATCGCAGGGTCGGTCGCATGGAAAAGCGTCGGATGGGAAATCGTGGCTGAGCCCGTATTATTCCCGGATGTCTTCCCCACACGCTGCAGGCGGCTCGCCCGCCGACTCCGCCGAGCCCCGCCGATCGTCCTGGGGCGCCAGCCTTAAGGTCTACTTGGAGCCTGCGAGCCTGCGCATGCTCAGTCTGGGTTTTTCGGCGGGGCTGCCCCTGCTGCTGGTCTTCGGCACGCTCAGTTTCTGGCTGCGCGAGGCTGGCATCGACCGCACCACCATTGGCTTTCTGAGCTGGATCGGGCTGGCCTACGGTTTCAAGTGGGCCTGGGCGCCGCTGGTGGACCGCATGCCGCTGCCCTGGCTGACGCGACGGCTCGGCCGGCGCCGCAGCTGGCTGTTGCTGGCGCAGGTCGTCATTGTGGCGGCGCTGGTCGGTATGGCCTTGCATGATCCCAAGGTCTCCCTGATGCCGGTGGTCTGGTGTGCTTTGGCGCTGGCTTTTGCATCAGCCACCCAGGACATCGCACTAGATGCCTTTCGCATTGAGTCCGCTGATGCCGAACGTCAGGCGGCATTAGCGGCCACTTACCAGAGCGGCTATCGGCTGGCCATGATCTGGGCGGGGGCGGGGGCACTGTGGCTGGCTTCGCGGGCCGAGACCCCGCAGGCAGCCAACTACCAGCATGCAGCCTGGCAGTTTGCCTATTTGGTCATGGCTGCCTCCATGTTGCCGGGCATGCTCACCGTGCTGTTTTCGCGCGAGCCGGCTGCGGCGCAATTGCCGGCAGCCCGCACACCCGCCCAGTGGCTGCGCGGCGCGCTGGTGGAGCCTTTTGCTGACTTCTTGCGGCGTTACGGCCGGCATGCGGTCCTGATCCTGGCCCTGATCGCGGTCTATCGCATCAGCGATGTGGTGATGGGCATCATGGCCAATCCCTTTTATGTGGACATGGGCTATACCAAAGCCGAGGTGGCGGGTATCTCCAAGTTCTACGGCGTGATCATGACCTTGTTGGGCGCTTTTATCGGTGGCGCTCTGGCCATGCGTCTGGGTGTGATGCGGGTGCTCATGACCGGGGCGGTGCTCAGCGCCGCCAGCAATCTGCTGTTTGCTTGGCTGTCCACGCGCGGCCACGATTTGCAGGCGCTGATCTTCGTGATTTCGGCCGACAACCTCTCAGGGGGGCTGGCTTCGGCGGCCTTTATCGCCTACCTCTCGAGCCTGACCCATGTGAATTACTCGGCCACCCAGTACGCCCTGTTCAGCTCGCTGATGTTGCTGCTGCCCAAGTTTGTCGCCGGCTATTCGGGGGCGGCGGTGGATGCCTTTGGTTACGCGCCTTTCTTTTTGGGCACGGCCTGCCTGGGCCTGCCGGTGTTGCTCTTGGTCTGGCTGGCCATGCGCTGGCATACCCCGGCAGCAGGCTCGCGCGGCCCGGCTTGACTCGCCGGTATCTTTACCTGGCCTTTACCCGGCTTTGAAGCCAGCTTGTCCAGCCGCATCCAAACTGCAGGCCCGATGACTCAGACCTTGCTCATGATCGAGGACGATGCCCGCTTGGCGGATATGGTGGCGCACTATCTGCGGGAAAACGGGTTTAACGTGGTTCATGCCGGTGATGGAACGACCGGCTTGAGAGCGCTGGCAGAGATGGTGCCCGATCTGGTTATTCTCGATTTGATGTTGCCCGATATCGATGGGCTGGACCTGTGCCGTCGCATCAAGGCGCAGTCGGCTGCGGCGGTGCTGATGCTCACCGCCAAGGGCGACCCGATGGACCGGGTGGTGGGCCTGGAACTGGGCGCCGACGATTACCTGCCCAAACCCTTCGAGCCGCGTGAGCTGCTGGCGCGCATTCGGGCCGTGCTGCGCCGCTCGTCACCGGCCCCCGGGAGCATGTCAGCGCCGCAGAGGCCGCCGCTGCGATTTGGCTCGCTGACCATCGACTGCGATGCGCGCGAGGTGTCGGTGGCCGGCCGGGTCTGCGAGTTGACCTCCTATCAGTTCGACCTGCTGCGGGTCATGGCCGAGCGCGCTGGGCGTGTACTCACCCGTGACCAGATCATGGAGGCGGTGCGCGGTCGCGAGCTCGAAGCCTTTGACCGCTCGATCGATGTGCACATGGGACGTATCCGGCAGGCCATCGAGGCCGACCCCAAGGCCCCCCGGCGCATCCTGACGGTGCGCGGAGTGGGCTATGTCTTTGCCAAGCAGCAGGACTGAGGCCGGGCTGGCCATGCCGTCATGAAAGCGCTTGGATCTCGCCTTTATCTGCGCATCTGGCTGGCCGTGGTGGCTGCTGTGGTGCTCATCACGGTAGCGGTGGGATGGGCCTGGCGCATCTCGCGCGAGGCTTCCCCGCGCGAGCTGCCGGTGCGAGAGATCGTCTTGCGAAACGCGGCCGGTGAAGTGATCGCGCAGGCGCAGGGCCCGGCGGAGCGCCGGCCGGGACGGGCAATGGTCTTCGAGCTGCAGACGGTCGATGGCCAGCAGCTTGAGCTGGAGGTTGCGCGGCCTGCGCGTGCTGGCGGCCCGCCGCATGCTGGCCCTCCTGACCGTCCGGGCGGCGGCTGGCTGGGCTGGCGCCCGCCGCTGAGTTTCTTCTGGCTGCTGGTGCTGGTGGCCCTGGCGGTGGCTCTGGGCGCCTACCCGGTGATTCGGCGTCTTACACAGCGGCTGGAAGCGCTGCAAAGCGGAGTCGAGCGCTGGGGCCGAGGGGATCTGAGCGCGCGGGTGGCGGTTCAAGGCCATGACGAAGTGGCCTTCCTGGCCGAGCGCTTCAATCAGGCCGCCGAGCGGATCGAGCGCTTGCTGGCCTCACACAAGGCCTTGCTGGCCAATGCCTCGCATGAGCTGCGCTCACCCCTGGCGCGCATACGCATGAGTGTGGAGCTGCTGGAGCCGGAAACCTCGCCGCTGCAGCGCCAGGAAATAGCCCGCAGCATCCGTGAGCTCGATCAGTTGATCGATGAGATTTTGTTGGCCAGCCGACTCGACAGTCATGAGGTTCAGGCCGAGCCCTCGGAGCAGGTCGACCTGTTGGGGCTGGCCGCTGAAGAGTGCGCGCGCATCGGGGCGCAATTGCAGGAGCCGCCCGCTGGCTCGGGCGCGCTGGAGCTGCAGGGCTCGCCCCGTCTGTTGCGGCGCCTGCTGCGCAACCTGTTGGAAAACGCGGTCCGGCATGGCGGCCAGCCGGTCACGCTGACCATCGATCGGCAGGTGTCAGCCCTGCGGCTGCAGGTCTGCGACGGCGGCTCGGGTGTGCCACCGGCGTATCGCGAGCGGATTTTTGAGCCCTTCTTCCGCCTGCCGGGCGCCAGTGAAAAGGCAGGCGGTGTCGGTCTGGGCTTGGCCCTGGTGCGCAGCATCGCTCGCAGCTACGGCGGCGAGGTTCTTTGCCTGGAGGCACCCGGCGGGGGCAGTTGTTTTGAGGTGCGCCTGCCCTACCGTCACCCGGGAGTTCCCGCCGCCTAGCCTGCAACGCTGCTGCCGGTTGCATCGACCGGGTCACGATGGGTTTGGGCCGACCAATCTTCCATGAAGGCTTCCATTTCGTCGGCCGGCAAAGCTGGACTGAACAGATAGCCCTGAAAGGCATCGCAACCGCAGGCCGCCAGCAGATCGCGCTGGGCCGGCGTTTCCACACCTTCGGCCATGACCTGCAGTCCCAGGTCGCGGGCCAGTTGCACGATGGTGCGCGCAATGGCGGCATCGCGCGGGTCTTGCAGCATGTCGTGAATAAAGGCCCGGTCAATCTTGAGCCGCTGCAAGGGCATGTGCTTGAGGCAGGACAGGGCTGAATAGCCCATGCCGAAGTCGTCGATGGCCAAGCCAATGCCGGCCTGATGCAAATGCTGCATGCGAATCAGACAGCCCTGTACGTCGGCCGCAAGCAGACTTTCGGTGATTTCCAGCTCGAGCTGATGCGGGGCCACGCCGTGGCGCGCTGCGGTTTGCAGTACTTGCTGGACAAACTGCGGATGCAGGAACTGACGGGCACTGACGTTGACCGCCATCTTCAGGCCCTGGCACAGCGGGCGCTGCGACCAAAGGGCCAGTTGGCGACAGGCCGATTCCAGCACCCACTGGCCCAGCGGCAGGATCAGCCCGCTTTCCTCGGCTTGCCCAATGAATTCCTTGGGCCGGCGCAGGCCGGCAGTCGGGTGCTGCCAGCGCAGCAGCGCTTCGACGCCAAAGATTCGGCCATCGGCCTGCACCTGCGGCTCATAGTGCAGTACAAACTGCTGCTCGTGCAGGGCTTGCCGCAAGGCGGCCGTCAGAGCCGCCTTGGCCGAGGCACTGGCCTGCATTTGAGGATCAAAAAAGCACAGCGTGTTGCGTCCGCTGGCCTTGGCCTGGTACATCGCCAGGTCGGCCTGCTTGAGCAGGTCGGCCACGCTTTGATCGGGCTCAGACAACAGCGTGACCCCGATGCTGCAAGTGCCGTGGTAGGGCTGACCGGCCAGCTCATAGGGCTGGCCCAGACAGTGCAGGATCAGCTCGCCGGCCTGCCGTGCGCGCTGGCGAGCCTGTTCATCCTGTCTGGACAGATGCTGTAGAACCACCACAAATTCATCGCCACCCAGGCGTGCCACCAGGTCGCCTTCTCGCACGCAGGCCAGCAGCCGCTGGGCCACCTGCTGCAGCAATTGGTCGCCCCGGTCATGGCCGAGGGTGTCGTTGAGCATCTTGAAGTGGTCCATGTCGATGAACATCAGCGCCCCAATCTCTTGCGGATCGAGCGCTGAGACGGTGGACTGCTGCAGGTGACGGATCAGGCTCTGCCGGTTGGGCAGGCCGGTGAGCGCATCGTGAAAGGCCAGATGCTCAAAGGCCCGCTCCTGCGATTTGCGCGCGGTGATGTCTCTGCCCACGGCGATCCAGCGCAGCAGTCCTTCGGGTGAGTCATTGACCGGCGTGACTTCCACGTCGACCCAGAAGCTCTGCCCGTCCTTGCTGTACTGCATCAGTTCGCCGCGTACGGCCTGACCCTGAGTCAGCGCGGTGACAAGACGCGCCACCTCGCCCTTTTGTGTCCTGGGCCCCTGCAACAGGCTGGGATGGCCACCGATCACCTCGTCGGCGCTGTAGCCAGTCAGCCGCGAGAAGGCTGCGTTTGCAAAAGCGATCTCCGGCGCTTGTCCTTGACGCTGCTCGACGATCAGCACCAGATCGTTCAGGCGCGCAATGCAGGTGTGCAGCAGCAGCAATTGCGCCTGAGCCTGATGTCGTGCACTCACATCGTGCAGGTAAAGGGCCAGCCCGTCGTGGAAAGGGTAGAGCCGCAGCTCCAGCCATTTACCCAGCCGTGGCGAGAACAACTCGAAATCGCTCGGTTGATCCAACCCTAGCGCCAGCTCGATATGGCTCCGAAGTCCTTGACTGCTGGAGTCATCCAACGCATGCCAGGCCGGTTGGCCCAACAGCTCGCTCGCCGGTCGGCCCAGCAGCCGGCAAGCGGGTTCATTGAGGTAGCTCAGTCGGCCTTCGCAGTCCAGCGTGGCAAAGGCCTCGGTCATGCTGGCCAGGGTGGTGCTCAGCTGCATGCTCTCATGGCGAGCCCTCAAGGTCGGCTCGGGCAGAGATACCCAGAAACCGGTCACGCCGGGTGGATCGGCATCAGCAAGGTATGAAGAATCGGACACGGTACGCGGCTTGAGTTCTAGCCAAACAGCTTAGAGCTTAGTGACGGGGGCTTGGGCAAGCCGCGCCCGAGGCCGGCCCTTGTTACGGTTGCTGGGGGCCACCGATCTGCCGCAGTGTCCTACTTCGGGGCTGGAAATCGGGGGACGACCTCGAGCGTGGTCTGGCTCGGTAGAGTGGGGCCTCATTGTTTTTTTTGCGAGCCAGGCCCCAACATGCAGTCGTCCATGCCACAACCGTCGGTACCTTCAGGGCAGCCGCCGCTCTTCCCGCATCCTGAGGCGGGGGATGCCCTCGATCTGCGTGAGCGGCTCTATCGCCTGTTTTCCGAGCACGGTCATGTCCACCGGCTCGAGCTGTTGCGGGCTGATCAAAATGGACAGCGGCGCTTTTTGTGTTTTGTGCGCATGCGCAATGAGCAGGAAAACCGGGCGCTGGCGCAGGCCCTGGGCCTGGGGCGTTTTGGCGGTGATCTGGTGATGCTCATTGCGCCCGATTCGGACAGTCCGATCAACCCGCCCTGGCTCGCTGGTCTGCCGGGCTCGGCCCGCTCCTGCCTGGGCCGGCCCTGGGCGACTGATGGGGCCTAGTTGTGCTGTCGCGGGATCAGTGCGCTTGCAGCTTGAAAACCGCGTGCCGACTGCCCACCGCCTGGCCTTTGACGCTGAGCAGGGCTGAAGCGCGCCAGGGCTCGAGCGCTTTGCGCTGCGCATCGCTGAGCCAGCCCAGTTGATCCATCACCGCCACCGAGGCGGCAAACAAGGCCGGCTTGCTGCCGTCACTGATCTTGATGGCCAGCCCCTGGCCGCGGCTGAGGCTGCCGATGGCCTGTACCCCGTCCGCACCGACTTTGCTGACCCAGTCTCCGCCACCGATGCGCATGAAGGCTTCGTCATTGCGGGCTGTCCCTGAAACCAGATCGGGATGAGCCCGCATGGCCTGCGACAGCTTGGCCAGGCTCTCACCCATCACCGGACCGGCCGCACCGGCGGCCAGCCGGGCATAGCCCAGGGCCAGATGGGACAGGGGCATCGCATAGTTGGGTGCCGAGCAGCCGTCGGTCCCCGTCGCTATCTGAGCATCGCTGAGGCTCAAGGCCTGCTTCAGATGGCTGACGATGTCCTGCTGCAGCGGATGATCCGGCGACAGATAGTTGTCCAGGGGCAAGCCGTGTTGTACACAGTAGGCTAGGAATCCAGCATGTTTGCCGCTGCAATTGTGGTGCCGCTCATCATAGGGGCCGGTCGATCCTTTGACGCCCAGTTCGACAAAGTAGGGCGTGTGGCAGCCACACTGCAGCCGCTTGTAACCCAGCCGGGTGGCTGTTAACAGCCGGTCGACCTGCGCCAGATGCCGATCCTCTCCGTTGTGCGAGGCACACAGCAGGGCCAGCTGGCTCGACTCGAGCTGGAAGTGTTCGACGCCCCCTCGCTGCACAAAGGGCAGGGCCTGAAAGGGCTTGAGGGTTGAGCGGGTGAAGGTCATCAGCGACGGATTGCCGGCGCTGGCCAGCAGCTGACCTTGGGCGTTGACGACGGCGACGGCGCCAAAGTGCACGCATTCGGTCAGACCGCCACGATCGGTTTGAATGAGAGGCGTCCAGTCCATGGGCAGTATTGTCGTCCTTCGGGGGCCCCGAGGTGAGCTCAGGCCGATCGACGCGTGGGCGTGGCGCCTGCCGACCCAGTTCAAGCACGGGGGTGCGGGGGCGCCGCCCCGGAGGCCTTGCCCCCCGAGCTCGCGGGAGCGCCGCCCTCAGCGTGCCGTCCCTCAGTCTGTAGGAGCGCCGCCCTCAGTGTGCTGTCCCTGAGTCTGCGGGAGCGCCGCCCTCAGCGTGCCGTCCCTGAGTCTGCGGGAGTGCCGCCCTCAGCGTGCTGTCCCTCAGTCTGTAGGAGCGCCGCCCTCGGCGCGATCGGGCCGAGCCGGTCCCCGAATTCAAAACCTCGGCAAGTCCGGATGCTTGATCTGCCCTGCGCGCACCAGCATCCGGCCGTATTCGGCGCAGCGGTTAAGGGTCGGAATGACCTTACCGGGATTGAGCAGCCCCTGAGGGTCGAAGGCACGCTTGATGCCGAACATCTGCTCGTTTTCTTCGGCCGAGAATTGCACGCACATGCTGTTGAGCTTCTCGACCCCCACACCGTGTTCGCCGGTGACGGTGCCCCCCATGGCCACGCTGGTCTCCAGGATGTCGGCGCCAAACAGCTCACAGCGCCGCAGCTGGTCGGCATCGTTGGCATCGAACAGGATCAGCGGGTGCAGATTGCCATCGCCGGCGTGAAACACATTGAGGCACTTGAGCCCATACTTGACCTCCATGCTGGAAATGGCCTGCAAGATGTCGGCCAGACGCTTGCGCGGGATGGTCGAGTCCATGCACATGTAGTCGGGGCTGATGCGGCCGGATGCGGGAAAGGCGTTCTTGCGACCGCTCCAGAATTTAAGCCGCTGAGCCTCATCGCGGCTGACGGCAATCGCTGTGGCGCCGGCACCTCGCAGCACCTCGCTCATATGTTCGATTTCCTCGGCCACTTCTTCGGGTGTGCCATCACTTTCGCACAGCAGGATAGCCGCCGCGTTCAGGTCGTATCCAGCATGCACGAAGTCCTCGACCGCTGCGGTCATCGGTCCATCCATCATTTCCAACCCGGCCGGAATGATGCCGGCGGCAATCACCGCAGCGACCGCCTCGCCCGCTTTGCGCACGTCATCGAAGCTGGCCATGATGCAGCGTGCCAACTGCGGCTTGGGTACCAGCTTGACGGTGACTTCGGTGGTGACGGCCAGCATGCCCTCGCTGCCGATGATCAGGCTGAGCAGGTCGTAGCCTGGGGCGTCGAGTGCTGTGCTGCCGAACTCGACCGCGTCGCCGGCCATGGTGTAGCCCTTGACCTTGAGCACGTTGTGCACGGTCAGTCCATATTTCAGGCAGTGCACGCCGCCCGAGTTCTCAGCCACATTGCCGCCTATGGTGCAGGCAATCTGGCTTGAGGGGTCGGGTGCGTAATACAGGCCGTAGGGCGCGGCGGCCTCGGAGATGGCCAGATTTCGCACCCCGCATTGCACGGTGGCGGTCCGCGCCTGCGGATCAATCTGCAGGATGCGGTTGAATTTGGCCAGCGACAGGGTCACGCCCATCCGATGCGGCATGGCCCCGCCGGACAGTCCGGTGCCCGCTCCGCGCGCCACGACTGGCACGCCCAGGCGGTGACAGGCCTTGAGTACAGCCTGCACTTGTTCGGTGGTCTCCGGCAGCGCCACCACCAGCGGCCGCTCCCGGTAGGCGGTCAAACCATCGCATTCGTAGGGCGTGGTGTCTTCCGGGTGCCACAGCAAGGCGTGGCCGGGCAGCGTTTGGCTCAGAGCGGCCACCACTTCAGCTTGGCGCCGGGCGCGTTCAAGCTGTGATTGCTGGGCCGGGGTGGTGGGTGCATTCATGGTGGGCCTACTGTACCGGAGGGCTGCCGCAGCAGCGTGAAGTTTTTGACAGAGACCCTTGAAACCCTTGCAAGGGCTTTCTCACACTGGCCCGTGTGGGTATCGCGGGCGGTTCAGGCCGCCTGCCGCAGCCACTGGGCAAAGGCACTGCATTCCCAGCGATCCATGGTGCCAGTGCGCCAGCAGAGGTAGTGGGCGTGCGGGCTGGGTACCGATTGCTCAAACAGGCGGACCAGGGACCCGTTGTCCAGCCAGGGCGCGCCCAGCTTGAGCCTCACCAGTGCAATGCCCATGCCGGCGGCCGCCGCATCACACATCAGACCGATGTCGTTGAACTGCGAGCCCTCGGTCGGCTCGGGCCAGTCGAGCTGGCAGGCGGCAAACCAGGTACGCCAGGGTTCCAGCGGCGACCGCAGCAAGGCCTGGCCCTCCAGGTCCTGCGCCGTATCGAAGGGGCCGTGCTCGCGCACGAAGGCCGGCGAGGCCAGGGGCGTGACGTCATCTTTCATCAGGCAGTCGTACTCGACATCGGCATAGCGACCGCTGCCAAAGCGGATCATCAGATCGGCGTCTTCGGCCACCACATCAAGCAGGGGGATGGACACCTGCAGCGTCAGATCGATCTCCGGATACGCCTCGGTAAATTGCGACAGGCGCGGAATCAGGATGGCGCGCGCGAAGGTGGGTGTGACGGCCACGCGCAGCTTGCGCTTGCCGGGCGCCGCGCTCTGACCGGCCACTCCGGGAAACTTTTGCAGCGTGGCCAGGCCCTCGCGCACATGGGCCAGATATTCAATACCTTCAGTGGTCAGCGAGAAATCGGCTCGCCCGAACAATTTGGTGCCCAGAATCTGCTCGAGCTGGCGCACCCGGTGGCTCACCGCACTGGGGGTAACAAACAATTCTTCGGCCGCCAGGGTGACGCTGCGCAGCCGCGCCAGAGCCTCAAAGGTCAGCAGGCACTGTATGGGCGGAATCCGCTTGCCGCCGCTGGCAGGGCTGGCCATTTGCCTACTTGAAGATCACCGTCTTGTGACCGTTGAGCAGCACCCGGCGCTCGCTGTGCCATTTGACGGCGCGCGCCAGCACCAGGCTTTCGGTGTCGCGGCCCAGGGCGGTCAGGTCTTCGACAGTCTTGCTGTGCTCCACCCGCGCCACATCCTGTTCGATGATCGGCCCCTCATCCAGGTCGGAGGTGACGTAGTGAGCGGTGGCGCCGATCAGCTTGACGCCACGCGCATGGGCCTGGTGGTAGGGGCGCGCGCCCTTGAAGCTGGGCAAGAAGCTGTGGTGGATGTTGATGGCCCGACCGGCCAGCTTGCGGCACAGATCGTCCGAGAGGATCTGCATGTAACGCGCCAGCACCACCAGCTCGGCACCTTCGCTGGTCATGATTTCGTATTGCCGCGCCTCGGCCGCGGCCTTGGTGGCCGCGGTTACCGGGATGTGGTGAAACGGCACGTTGTAGCTGGCGGCCAGTTGATAGAAGTCGCGGTGATTGGAGATGATCGCCCGCACATCAAGCCCGAGCAGGCCGGACTTCCAGCGAAACAGCAAATCGTTGAGGCAGTGCCCTTCTTTGCTGACCATGATCACGGTTCGCATGGGCTCGCCGGCGATGTGCAAACTCCATCGCATGTCGAAGCCCTGGGCCATCTGGCTCAGCTCTTCGCGCAGGGCCTCCAGCGGCATCTCGCAGGCAAAGGCCACGCGCATGAAGAACAGGCCGGTGGCATCCTCGTCCTTGTCGTCGGCGTACTGGGCCGCATCGAGGATATTGCCGCCGCGCTGGAACAAAAACCCGGAGACGGCATGCACGATGCCCGGTCGGTCGGGGCAGGACAGGTTGAGGATGTAAGTGGCAGTCATGCCCGGCATTGTCGCAAATGGTTTCCGTTGTCGATGGGCTATGGTGTATTCGACGGCTTCTGGTGAAAATCGGCGCTCGCCCCGACCCGGGGCTCTTGATCGAAGGAGACAAGGTGGCTTACCCGGACTTCAGCATGGAGCATCAGTGGCTCCCCTTCACGCCGAACAGGAGTTTCTTTAAAGACCCGCGTGTATTCGTGGCTGCCGATGGCATGCACTTCACCACGCACGACGGGCGGCAGGTGATCGACGGTATTTCCAGCCTGTGGTGTGTGGCGGCCGGTCACAACCGCCGCCCCATCCGGGAGGCGATCACGCGGCAGCTGGGCACGCTCGACTATGCCACCGCCTTTCAGGCCAGCAATGACCAGGCTTTTCGTGCGGCGCAGATGATTGCCCAGCGGGCGCCGGGTGATCTAAACAAGGTGCTGTTCTGCAATTCCGGGTCTGAGGCGGCCGATACCTCCCTCAAGATTGCGATGGCCTATCACCGGGCGCGTGGCGAAGGCCATCGGCAGGTGTTCATCGGTCGCGAGAAGGGCTATCACGGGGTCAATTTTGGCGGCATGAGCGTGGGGGGGCTACCCGCCAATCGCAAGGTGTACGGCGCCCAGCTGCTGCCTCGGGTGGACCACATGCGCTTTATCCATGACCCGGTCCATCACGCCTTTATAGAGGGCAGCGAGCCAGTCTGGGCCGAGGATCCGTTGCTTGAACTCGAGCAGCGCATTTTGCCCCTGCACGACCCCTCCAATGTGGCAGCCATCATCGTCGAGCCGATCGCTGGCAGTGCGGGTTGGTACATCCCGCCCAAGGGCTATCTGCAGCGCTTGCGCCAGATTTGTGACAAGCACGGCATCTTGCTGATTTTCGATGAGGTTATCACCGGATTTGGCCGGCTGGGCACGAATTTTGGTGCCGACTTCTTTGGCGTGGTGCCGGACATGATCAACTTTGCCAAGTGCGTCACCAATGCCGTGATTCCGATGGGAGGCGTGATCTGCTCCGATCGCATCTACGACACCATGATGCAGTCCCATGGCAGCAGCCCCGACCATGCCATTGAACTGTTCCATGGCTATACCTATTCGGGTCATCCGGTGGCCTGCGCCGCTGCCATCGCCACTTTGCAGCTCTTCGACGACGAGGGCTTGTTTGAGCGCGCCGGCCGCATGGGGACACTGCTGGGCCAGGCGGTGCATGGCCGCATCAAGGGGCTGCCTCATGTGGTGGGGATCCGAACGCTGGGCCTGGCCGCCGCCGTCGAGCTGGCACCGGGGGCGGTGGCGGGTCAGCGCGCCTTTGAGGTCTTTCTGCGCTGCTTCCATCGCGGTGTGCTGATCCGTCCAGCCGGTGAGAATCTGGTGCTGTGCCCACCTTTCATTGTGGAGCCGGCACAGATTGATCAGATGGTTGAGGTGCTGGCCAAGGCCATCACCGAGCAGGCCTGAGCGGCCCACCGAGAGGCGGTCTCAGGGCCGGGTCGCAGACCGGCTCTTGAACTGCTCGCGCAGGGCAGCGCAGTGGTCGGTGAGCGGGGCCGGTTCCGTGATCCAGTGGGCATCGAACTGGCCGTCGGCCGGATCGACCCCGCGGCCGAGCAGGCGAATGCTGCGGCTGCTGAGATCGGCGGGCAGATGCCGTGGCACCCCCAGGGCTTTGTCGGCATGCACGCTGCCGCAGATCAGTAGCACCGTCTGGCCCGGCCGTGCGGCGCGGGCCGCCTCGGCGCAGGCCTGCGCCAGGCTGATATCGCGCGCGATCTGCATTCTGGCCATCGGCAGGATCTGGCTTTCAGGCAGCAGGTTGCAGTGTCCCTCGCGCATCAGCTGCATCTGACGGCTCAAGGCCGCGGGCGGTAAGCGCCCTTCCAGATCGCTGCGCCCCATGCTCTGACGCAGCTGATCGCGTGGCAGATCGCCGCCGAGCACCGGCACGCTGGCTCGCACGGCGGCCGTCACGATCGGTGCGTAGGCAGCCCAGGGCCAAGCGCCGTCGTCCCACGCCAGGGCTCGCCGCACGTCTTCAAGCGCAGCCGAAGGGCTCAGGGCCGCGCTGCTGCGACCGGCCGGCAGCATTTCCATCACCACGGCCGCCAACCGCCCTGCCGGGCCCAGCGTCTGCACCACCTCGGCGGCCATGCGCTGGTGGTCCGGGGCATCGTGCTGCTCGCCCAGCAGCAGCACCGTGATGCCTGCCAGCGGGCTCAGTCGCGAGCTCAAGGGCTCGGTGCTCTCGACGGTTTGTGCGATCAGCCGCGCGGCCGGCAAGGCCAGCGCCGCCGCCGCTGCGGTGAGAAGATGGCGCCGCAAGGGCTGAGCGGGGGTAGGGTGATGCATAGGCCCATGCTAACCCCGGCGGCTTGGGTCTGCCGCGCTCAATGCAGCACGACCGGGGTGTGGGCCAGCTGCGCGTAGCCCTCCAGCGTGGCTTCAATCTCTTCCTGGCTGGGCGCCTTCTCACGCCAGCGCTGTAGACTTTCCTCGAACAGGCGCGCCCAGGAGCCTTCCAGGAAGACCTCTTTTCCGTGGCGCTTGTCGACGATTTCAAAGCCGTGCCGCACCTGCTGCAGCGGCCGGGGCGTTCCGGGGGGGACGGGTTCATCGGCCACCATGTGCAGGACAACGAAGGCCTCGGAGTCGTAGAGCATTTGCAGGGTCATGGGGTGCGGTGGGATCGGCTGAGTGTCTGATATTTGCGGCCACGTGGCCTGCCTTTCAAGGGCTGGCGCTCCATCAGGGCTTTTCGATGCTGGCCAGACGCTGGTCTAGACGGTCGCCGTTGGCTTGACTGACGGCGATGCGAACGGGCAGGTAGCCCAGCGCGGGCGCAAACCACAGCTCCAGGGTCTGGTCATAGAGGTGACGCGGTTCGCGCCGCAGGAGCAGGGCAGCGTGCTCGCCGATGGGCAGGCTCAAGTTTTCGCGGCGCACCACGGTGAAGTCCCAGGGCTCTACATGTCTCAGCCCTGCAGTAGCCACGCTGATGGTGGCTCCGGGCTCAAAGCGTGCGGGATCGCCGCCGATCAGTGCAGAGAGCTGAAAAAACACGCTCAGCCGGTCTTGCGTCCCCGCTTGCCAGACGGCCTGCGGGCTGTTGTTGCTGAACACGATCCGTCCCAGGTCGGGTTGAAAGTGAATGGCCACCTCGGAGCGTGAGCGGTCGGAAAACCGCCGGGGCGAAAGACCTTGCGGCCCGAGTTCACCTACGCTGGTTTGGCTGCGGCTGGGCAGTGGGAAGCTGCTGATGACCACCCGGGTCTGGTAGCGCTGGCCGTCGTGTTGCCAATCGAGTTGTGCGTTGGCTGTGTATTCAAACCCGCGAGCGCGGCCCGTGAGCAGGTAGTTAAGCCGTGCTGAACCCGGGATGGACAGAGCCACCTGAGCGGCAGGGGTTTGTGGCGCTTTGTCGGTGGTCTTGCCAGTCGACTCCACGGGGGACGGGGCGATGCCTTCCGCTGCGTCCCGCACTGGGGGCGACGCAGAAGCGGGGGAGCCTTGGGCGGCCGCTTCTGCCGGTGCAGGCTCCGCTGCGGCGGCTGTTTCTTGTGTGGGTTCAGTCCGGGGCACAGAGACTGGGCCGGCCACAGGCTCGGAAGCTGACCCTTGGTCAGGCAGACCAGCGAGGGTTGCTACCGGTGTGTTCGTTCGGGCCGAATCCAGGCTGGGCCCCGATGGCGAGGAGCCTGGGTCCTGTCTGGGTGCGGGGCGCGCTGCCGCTTGGGCCGGCGCCGCCGCGGTGCCTGGAAAGGCCAGCCCGTGGTGCAAGATGGCCGACGCATGGAGAGCTGGTCCGGGTGTGGGGGCCAACTGTGTTGGCGCGGCAGCCAGCAGCCACAGATGAACCAGAACCACGCAGGAGATCAGGGCCAGGGCCACCGGCCACGGCGGACCGCTCCGCAGTCCATGCGAGGCGTTAAGCTTGAGGTTTGTTTGCACGATCAAAGTCCTGATCGTTTTGACCCATCGGGCCGTGTGCCCTCTTGAACCATGAAACTTGCAACTTACAAAGACGGATCGCGCGACGGACAGCTGGTGGTGGTCTCGCGTGACCTCACAACAGCCCATTATGCGACCGCGATCGCCTCTACCTTGCAGCAGGTGCTCGACGACTGGAATTTCCTGGCCCCCCAGCTGGAAGACCTCTACCAGACGCTCAATCAGGGCAAAGCCCGTCACGCCTTTCCTTTTGAGCCCCAGCGCTGCATGGCCCCGCTGCCGCGTGCGTATCAGTGGGCCGATGGTTCGGCCTACATCAACCATGTGGAGCTGGTGCGTGCGGCGCGCGCCAGCCAGGTGCCCGAGAGCTTCTACACCGATCCGTTGATGTACCAGGGCGGCAGTGATGACTTTCTGGGCCCCTGCGATCCGGTGATCTGCCCCGATGAGGCTTACGGCATCGACTTCGAGGCCGAGATAGCCGTGGTGACCGCTGATGTGCCTATGGGCAGCAGTCCCGAGCAGGCGCTCGATGGTATTCGCCTGCTCATGCTGGTCAATGATGTGTCACTGCGCAATCTGATTCCCGATGAGCTCGCCAAAGGTTTCGGCTTTTTCCAGAGCAAGCCAGCCACGGCCTTCAGCCCGGTGGCGGTCACGCCCGATGAACTCGGCGCGGCTTGGCAGGGTGGCCGGGTGCATCTGACGCTGCAGTCCACCTGGAATGAACGCAAGGTGGGCCTGTGCGATGCGGGCCCCGATATGACCTTTCACTTCGGGCAATTGATCGCGCATATCTGCAAGACGCGCAATGTGCGTGCCGGCTCGATTGTCGGTAGCGGAACGGTCAGCAACCGGGGCGTCGAGGAAAACGGCCGCAAGACCTGGCCCAAGGGTTACAGCTGCATCGCTGAAAAGCGGGCCATTGAAACTATTGTTGACGGCAAGCCCAGTACCGAATTCATGAAGTTCGGTGACACCATCCGCATCGAGATGAAGGGCAAGGATGGGCAGAGCATCTTTGGCGCGATCGACCAGCGCATTGCACCGCTAAAGACCTGAGTGGCCGGCTCAGGCCGGCCAGTTCTGCCACAGGACCTTCAGGCCGCGGATGAACATTTCCACCGAAATGCTCACCAGGATCAGACCCATCAGTCGCTCAAAGGCGGTAATCACCCGCAAGCCAACGAGGCGCTGCAGCCGGTCGGCCAGCAGCAACACCACCGCGCAGACGATCATGGTCAGGCTCAGGGCGGTCACCCATTCCAGGCGTCGTTCGGGCGCCTGACTGACCAGCAGCAGCACGGTGGCCAGCGCCGAGGGGCCGGCCAGTGCGGGGATGGCCAGTGGCACGATCAGGGGTTCATGTTCGGGTACCGGGTTCTCGCCCGGGGGCGGCGGGAAGACCATGCGCAGCGCAATCAGAAACAGCACCATGGCCCCGCCGATCTGCAGCGACACTTCCGACAGGTGCATGGCTTTCAGAAAGGCCTGGCCGGCAAACATGAAGGCCAGCAACACCGCAAAGGCGATCAGGACCTCGCGCAGGATGACCCATTTACGCCGACGATCGGGCACCGCCTTCAGACTGTTGACGAAGATCGGAATATTGCCCAGCGGATCGGTGATCAGCAGCAGCAAGATAGTGGCAGAGGCCAGGGTGTGTTCCATGAGGGCGGCGAGCATAGCAAAGCCCTTGGAGGGTTTGAGAGCTCGTCGGTCAAAAACTGTGGATGTTGTCGCGGCCCGGTGAACTTGCCCCCCTAGGCGCGCCTCGACAAGCTCGGCCAAGCGGTCACAATGCAAGACTTGGCAGGGGCGGTGCG
The DNA here is from genome assembly GCA_964488145.1 of uncultured Polaromonas sp. Classification (GTDB taxonomy): domain Bacteria; phylum Pseudomonadota; class Gammaproteobacteria; order Burkholderiales; family Burkholderiaceae_C; genus Polaromonas. The sequence continues at coordinate 3,667 of CAZATV010000036.1, read as the reverse complement.
CGGGCCGCCAGGGCGCAGAACGGAAGGAAAGACCATGAGCGATGCAAACGGCTTTGGCGACTTTGGCAAGTGGGTGCCGGGCTTTGAATTTCTGCAGAGCCTGACCCGCGCGGGGGCGGCGCCCTCGGCCGGACCGGCCGGCTGGGTGGCACCCACCCTCAGCGAGGAGGAACTCGACAAGCGGGTGCAGGAGCTCAAGGCGGTGCTCTTTTGGCTGGAGCAAAATTCGGCGGCCCTCAAGGCCACCATTCAGGCACTCGAGGTGCAGAAGATGACGCTTGGCGCCCTCAAGGGCATGAATGTGAGCTTGCAGGACATGGCACAGGCCTTCACGGTCAAGCCCGCGGCAGGCCCAGCGCCCGCGCCCGAGTCTGCGCCCGTGCCGTCGCAGGCGCAGGAGGCCAAGCCACGGCGGGCTGCGGCCCGCCCGCCGCGCGCCCGTGCCAAAGCGCAAGCAGACCGGCCAGGCGCCTCCAGCGTGGTCGACCCCATGCAGTGGTGGGGGGCCTTGACCCAGCAGTTTCAGCAGATTGCCAGTGCTGCCATGGCTGATGCGCAGGCTCGCGCGTCGAGCGCCCAGGCCCAGAAGCCGGCCAGTGCCTCACCGGGCGGTCCAAGCGGCGCCCAGGGTCCGGCGTCCAAGGCCAAGTCGCCCGGACGCCAGACCGCGGGTGCAGCGGCCCGCAAGCCTAAGGTCCGGGCTTGATGAGCCAGCGGTTTCCGTACGCCCATGCCACCCATCCGCAATGGGCGATGGCTGCTGCCTTGGTCTTGGCCCAGCTGCGCGCGCAGATGGCCCTGCCCGGTCATGCCAGCGCGCCGACCCTGGGCTTGATCTACATCACCGACCACTATGCGGCCCATGCTCGGGAGATCTTGGATCATCTTTGCGACCAGTTGCCCGAGGTGGTGGATTGGGCCGGCACGGTGGGCGTGGGCATTGCATCGAACCAAGTGGAGTATTTCGATGAGCCCGCGATGGCCGTCATGCTCTGCGAGTTGCCTTCCGACCAATACCGCGTGTTTTCGGGGGTTGCACCGCTGAGCGCTGCGGGCGCTCGCTTTGTGGCCCAGACGGCGCTGGTGCACGCCGATCCGGGCGAGCCCGACCTGGCCGAGCTGATCGCTGAGCTGGCTGCCACCACCCGCGGGGGCTATCTCTTCGGTGGGCTGACCGCCAGTCGCGGTGCGGCGGTGCAGTTTGCCCAGAGCGGTCAGGGTCATCTGCGGGGGCAGGGTGCAGCCGGCAGCGTCTTTGCCGGTGGCCTGAGCGGGGTAGCCTTCGGACCCGAAGTGCAGCTGATCTCGCGGGTCACCCAGGGCTGCCAGCCGGTTTCGCCCGAGCGCACCATCACCGCCTGCGACAACCATGTGGTTCTTGAATTGGACCATCGCCCTGCACTCGAATGTCTGCTGGGCGATCTGCAGATCAGTCTGGATGATCCGCAGCCAGCGCTGGCCAAGGTGCGGCGCACCCTGGTCGGCTTGCGGTCGGCCGGTGTCGAGCCAGGACCTTTGCGCCGAGGCGGCCCCTTTGGCGCCGACACCCTGGTGCGGCACATCATCGGACTGGATCCGGCTCGCCGTGCCGTGGCGGTGGCGCATGCGGTGGAGACCGGCATGCGACTGAGTTTTTGCGAGCGCCACGTCGAGGCCGCGCGCAGCGACCTGGTGCGCATTTGCGCCGAGATCCGTGAGGAGGTCGAGGCGCCTGAATGGGCGGCCAGCACTCCGCAGCCTCAAGAGCAGGCCCTGCAGCCGGCCAGGCGGCAGATCGCCGGCGCGGTGTACGTCAGTTGTTCCGGACGGGGCGGCCCCCATTTTGGCGGCCCCAGCGCCGAAATGCAGATCGTGCGGCGCGCCTTGGGTGATGTGCCCCTGGTGGGGTTTTTTGCCGCAGGCGAGGTGGCCGGCAGCAGCCTCTACGGCTACACCGGCGTGCTGACGGTGTTTGTGGTTTCGTCTTGAGGGGGGTAGGTGTGAAATTGCATATTGCCAACAAGAACTATTCCTCCTGGTCACTGCGTCCCTGGGTGCTGATGCGCACCTTGGGTCTGGACTTCGAGGAGTCCCTTCACCCTTTTCCGACGAATGGCGCGCCGAGCGGCTTTGAGCGTTTCTCGCCCACCGGCAAGGTGCCCTGTCTGATCGATGGGGATTTGACCGTCTGGGACAGTTTGGCCATCACCGAGTACCTGGCCGAGCGCCATCCGGCGGTGTGGCCGGCGTCGGTGGCGGCGCGGGCCTGGGCGCGCTGCGCCAGTGCCGAGATGCATTCCGGGTTTTCGACGCTGCGCCAGATCTGCTCCATGAGTTGCGGCGTACGGGTGCGATTGCGCTCCGAAGCCCTGACGGCGCTGGCCGCTGACCTCGATCGCCTGCAGCGCCTGTGGCGCGAGGGCTTGCAGCGCTTTGGCGGGCCGTTTTTGGCCGGCGATGCCTTCACTGCGGTGGATGCATTCTTCTGTCCGGTGGCCTTTCGGGTGCAGACCTACAGCCCGCCGCTCGATGCGGTATGCAGCGCTTATGTGCAGACCCTGCTCGACCTGCCCGCCATGCGCCAGTGGTACGACGCAGCCCTGAAAGAGCCTTGGATCGAGCCGGCCCATGATGCCGATGTGCTGGCTTGGGGCGAGTTGCTCAGCGATGCCCGGCTTGCGGTGCGCCAAGCCCCTTGAGTTCAGCAGCCGCGCGCGCGGTCGCTGTGAAACTGTTGCACGAAGCCAGCGAAGCGACCCGTCTCCAGCGCCTGCCGTACCTCGCGCATCAGGTTGAGGTAGTAATGCAGGTTGTGGATGGTGGTGAGCATCGGGCCGAGCATTTCGCCGCAGCGGTCGAGGTGGTGTAGGTAGGCCCGCGAGAACCCTTCGCGACCACCCTGATCCCAGGCCAGACCTGATGGACCGGCGCAGGCCATGCAGGTGCAGCTGGGATCCAGCGGCTGTGGGTCGTCACGGTGGCGCGCGTTGCGCAGCTTGAGATCGCCGTAGCGGGTGAACACCGTGCCGTTGCGGGCATTGCGCGTGGGCATGACGCAGTCGAACAGGTCCACCCCATCGGCCACGCCCTGCACCAGATCTTCGGGCGTGCCCACGCCCATCAGGTAGCGCGGCTTGTGCTCGGGCAGCCGGTGCGGCGTGTGCGCCATGATGCGGCGCATCAGGTCTTTGGGCTCGCCCACGCTCACGCCGCCGATGGCATAGCCGGGGAAGTCCATGCGCACCAGCGCCTCGAGCGATTCTTGCCGCAGGTGTTCGAACATGCCGCCCTGCACGATACCGAACAGGGCGTTGGGATTGCCCAGACGTTCGAATTCAGCGCGGCTGCGTTCGGCCCAGCGCAGGCTCATTTCCATGCTCTTGCGGGCCTGCTCCTCGGTGGTCAGGCGGCCATCGGTTTCGTAAGGTGTGCACTCGTCGAGCTGCATCACGATGTCTGAATTGAGCACCGTCTGGATCTGCATGCTCACCTCGGGCGACATGAACAGCTTGTCGCCATTGACCGGGCTGGCAAAGTGCACGCCTTCTTCAGTGATCTTGCGCATGGCGCCCAGGCTCCAGACCTGAAAGCCGCCCGAGTCGGTGAGGATGGGTTTGTGCCACTGCTCGAAAGGGTGCAAGCCACCAAAGCTTTTCATGATGTCCAGCCCCGGCCGCATCCACAGGTG
>CAZATV010000035.1:4684-26716 GCA_964488145.1 uncultured Polaromonas sp. | reverse complement strand
GTTGCCCCGACTGTCCAGAATTTCACGGCCTACGATGTCGACGATTGCACTCATTGCTCTTTCTTTCTTGGTTGCGAAACGGATGGGCCTCAGGCGTTGAAATGTTGTTCCAGGTAGCCGCAGCGCTTGGTGACCGCATCGAGGTCGGTCAGGCTCTCCAGCAGGGCTCGCATGTGCTTGAGCGGGACCGCGTTGGGCCCGTCGCTGAGGGCTTGGTCGGGGTTGGGGTGAGTTTCCATGAAAAGCCCGGCCACGCCGACGGCAACGGCCGCCCGTGCCAGCACAGGAACCATTTCGCGCTGGCCGCCGGAATGGGTGCCTTGGCCGCCGGGCAACTGCACCGAGTGGGTGGCATCAAAAACCACTGGCGCGCCGGTCTCGCGCAGGATGGCCAGACTGCGCATATCCGAGACCAGATTGTTGTAACCGAAGCTCGCGCCGCGCTCACAGGCCATGAATCGATCCTCGTCGAGTCCAGCTTCTCTGGCGGCGCTGCGGGCCTTATCGATGACATTTTTCATATCGTGCGGCGCCAAGAACTGCCCCTTTTTGATATTCACCGGCTTGCCGCTTTGGGCCACGGCCCTGATGAAGTCGGTTTGTCGGCATAGAAATGCGGGCGTCTGCAGGACGTCGACAACCGCCGCGACGGTTGGGATCTCAGACTCGGCATGGACATCCGTCAGGATGGGAACCTGCAATTGCTGGCGCACTTTGGCCAGAATCTCCAGGCCCTTGTCCATGCCCGGCCCCCTGTAGCTGCTGCCCGAGGAGCGATTGGCCTTGTCGTAGCTGGACTTGAAGATAAAGGCGATGTCCAGGGATTGACAGATCTCGCGCAGAGTGCCGGCCGTCTCCATCTGCAAGGTTTCCGACTCCACCACGCAGGGGCCGGCAATCAGGAAAAAGGGCCGCTCCAGCCCGACCTCGAAGCCGCAAAGCTTCATGCCGCGACCTTCAGCGAACGGCCCGAACCCCGGTGATCCATCGCCGCCTTGATATAGGCGTTGAACAGGGGATGGCCATCCCATGGCGTGGACTTGAATTCCGGGTGGAATTGCACGCCCATATACCAGGGATGCAGGCTCTGCGGCAGTTCCACGATCTCGGTCAGTTGCTCGCGCTGCGTCAGGGCCGAAATGACCAAGCCGTGCTCGCGCAGGCGGTCGAGGTAGTTGACGTTGGCCTCATAGCGGTGACGGTGGCGCTCGGTCACCACATCTCCATAAATCTGATGGGCCAGCGTTCCCCGCGCCACGTCTGAGCTTTGAGCGCCCAAGCGCATGGTGCCGCCCAGATCGGATTTCTCATTGCGGGTTTTGATGGTGCCATCAGCGTCCTTCCATTCGGTGATCAGGGCAATCACCGGGTGCGGGCTGTCGGGGGCGAATTCGGTGGAGTTGGCATCGGCCAGGCCGGCGACGTGGCGGGCAAATTCAATGGTGGCCACTTGCATGCCCAGGCAGATGCCCAAGTAGGGTACCTTGTTTTCACGGGCGAAACGGGCTGCGCAAATCTTGCCCTCAATCCCGCGCTTGCCGAACCCACCCGGCACCAAAATCGCGTCGAAACGGGCCAACTGAGAAACGGTTTGGGGCGTGATGGTTTCGGAGTCGACATAGTCGATGATCACGCGGGCATGGTTCTTCATGCCGGCATGACGGATCGCTTCGTTGAGCGACTTGTAACTGTCCGACAAATCCACATATTTGCCCACCATGGCAATGCGCACCTCGGTGGCGGGATGCTCGGTCTCGTGCACCAACTGATCCCAGCGGGCCAGATTGGCCGGCGGCGTGTTGAGCCTGAGCTTGTCGCAGATGAGCCCGTCCAAGCCCTGCTCGTGCAGCATGCGCGGCACTTTGTAGATGGTGTCGACATCCCACATGGAAATGACGCCCCATTCAGGCACATTGGAAAACAGGGAAATCTTGGCGCGCTCCTCGTCGGGGATCCGACGGTCTGCGCGGCACAGCAGCACATCGGCCTGAATACCGATCTCTCGCAGTTTTTGAGCCGTGTGCTGGGTGGGTTTGGTCTTGAGTTCGCCGGCCGCAGCGATCCAGGGCACATAACTGAGGTGCACAAAAGCCGCGTTGTTGGGCCCGAGCTTGAGGCTCATCTGACGGGCCGCCTCCAGGAAGGGCAGAGATTCGATGTCGCCGACTGTGCCGCCGATTTCCACAATGGCCACATCGACGGCGTCGGCACTTTCAACGCCTGCACCGCGCCGGATGAATTCCTGGATTTCGTTGGTGATGTGCGGGATCACCTGTACGGTCTTGCCCAGGTAATCGCCGCGACGCTCTTTTTCGAGCACGCTTTTGTAAATCTGGCCGGTGGTGAAATTATTGCTACGCCGCATTCGGGTGGTAATGAAGCGCTCGTAGTGGCCAAGATCCAGATCGGTTTCCGCACCATCGTCAGTGACAAAGACCTCGCCGTGCTGGAACGGCGACATGGTGCCTGGGTCGACGTTGATGTAGGGATCGAGCTTGATCAGGGTGACTTTCAGGCCCCGCGACTCCAGGATCGCTGCGAGGGAGGCTGAGGCGATTCCCTTGCCCAGGGAAGACACCACACCGCCAGTGACGAAGACGAATTTGGTCATGTCAGGAAGGAACTTTCGGTTCCTTGAGGTGGTGAAAAATGAATTATAGAGGTCGTCCCGGTCGGCTACCGCGATAAATCTTAGATGCCAACCCTCCCGTCCATCGATCCGTTACAGTCTCGCCCATGGATGAAACTACCCAAGCCGGTCCGCTGGCCGGGCGCAACCTTGTGCTGGGCCTGAGCGGGGGAATCGCCTGCTACAAGGCGGCGGAGTTTTGTCGTGCCCTGGTCAAGGCTGGAGCGATGGTGCAGGTGGTCATGACTGAATCGGCCTGCCGGTTCATCACACCGGTGACCCTGCAGGCCCTCAGTGGACGCCCAGTGTTCATCGATCAGTGGGACGCCCGCGAGGGCAACAACATGGCCCATATCAACCTGTCCCGGCAGGCCGATGCTGTGGTGGTTGCGCCGGCGAGCGCTGACTTCATGGCGCGACTGATTCATGGCCGAGCCGACGATCTGCTCAGCCTGATGTGCCTGGCCCGGCCCTTGGAGCGGGTACCTTTGTTGCTGGCGCCCGCCATGAATCGCGAGATGTACGCCCATCCGGCCACGCAGCGCAACATCGCTCAACTGCAAGCAGATGGCGCCCACGTGCTCGGCGTTGGCTCGGGGGACCAGGCCTGCGGTGAAACCGGCGATGGCCGCATGCTGGAGCCGCAAGAGCTACTGGAGGAGGTAGTTGCCTTCTTTACCCCCAAGGCGCTGGCAGGCCAGCGGGTCTTGATGACCGCCGGGCCCACTTACGAGGCCATCGACCCTGTGCGCGGCATCACCAATCTATCCAGCGGCAAGATGGGTTTTGCGGTGGCGCAAGCGGCTTGGCGTGCGGGCGCGGAAGTCACTTTGGTGGCCGGCCCGGTGAGCTTGCCGACCCCGCGCGGGGTGCGCCGCCTGGATGTTCGATCGGCCCAGGACATGTGGCGCACGGTGGAACCCTTGGCCGGTCAGTCCAGCGTATTCATCGCCGCTGCTGCGGTGGCCGATTGGCGGCCGGCCCAGGTCGCCGAACAGAAGATCAAGAAGTCGCAAGAGGGTCGAGCGCCGGAACTCGAGTTTGTGCAGAACACCGATATCCTGGCCTGTGTGGCCCGTAGCGAACGCGCCCTGTCGGGCCAGCTCTACTGCGTGGGTTTCGCGGCCGAGAGCCATGATCTGTTGGCCCAGGCCCGCGAGAAACGGCAGCGCAAAGGAGTGCCGCTGCTGGTGGGCAACATCGGGCCCCAGACCTTCGGCCGGGATGACAATGCCCTGGTCCTGGTCGATGCTCACGGCAGTGAGGAACTGCCCCGAGCCCCCAAATCTGTGCTGGCCGCTCGTCTTGTCGAGCGGATTGCTTTTGAATTGAAGAAAAAACGACATGAAGGTTGATGTCCGAATCCTCGATGAGCGGCTGCGTCAGGCCATGCCTGGTTATGCCACCGCTGGTAGTGCCGGCCTGGATTTACGGGCCTGTTTGGACGGCTCCCTGACCCTGCAGCCCGGGGCCTGGCAACTGGTGCCCACGGGGCTTGCCATGCATCTGAAGGACCCGTCGTATGCGGCGCTTATTCTGCCGAGATCTGGTCTTGGCCATAAACACGGCATCGTGCTGGGCAACCTGGTCGGGCTGATCGATAGCGACTATCAGGGTCAGTTGATGGTCAGCGCCTGGAACCGGAGTGCGCAGGCCTTCACCATAGAACCTATGGAGCGTATTGCCCAATTGGTGATCGTGCCAGTGGTGCAGGCCAGTTTCAATTTGGTCGATGAATTTGTCGCCAGCCAGCGGGGCGAGGGCGGCTACGGCTCCACGGGTAAAGCCTGAGCTGCAAGTCGCCAACAGCGGGGCGCGGCGCAGGCCACGGTCCGGCGCGTGCTTTCCGGCGATTTCAGTGCAGATGTCCGGAGTCCGGAGCGGCTGGGGCCGATTCGAGCCTGAAGAAGCCGGTGCCCAGCGTGCCTGCGCCGATTTCCTCCATCCTCGCTTCGCGCACCGAAGCTACGCGAATGTGCAGACGAATGGCGATCCCGGCCAGAGGGTGGTTACCGTCCAGCACCACATGGTCGGGGTAGATGTCCGTTACTGTGTACATCAGGTCAGCGGGCATAGGCTCGTTGGAGCCCTGTACCAAGGCGCTGCCTTCAAACAGCATGCCTTCCTCCAGATCGGCCGGGAAGAGCCGTCGCGCCTGCAGGAAGACCCGATTTTCGTCGTATTCGCCAAAGGCTTGCTCGGGCTCCAGGTGCAAATCCACCCGGTCGCCAGCCTGTTTGCCGATCAGGCCGCGCTCGACGGCCTCCAGCAAATCACGCCCGCCCAGCAAAAACTCGACCGGCTCGTCCAGTTCGTCGAGCAGTTCACCCAAGCTGTCCTTCATCACCCAGGTCAGCCCAACCACGCAGGGAGGAGAGATTTTCATCGCACAATTGTCCCATGGATACTTCACAGCCCCTGCCCCTGCTGGGAGGCCTGAGCCCGCAGCAATTCATGCGCAGGCATTGGCAGAAAAAGCCTCTGTGCGTGCGGCAAGCCATCGCCTCTTTCGAGCCTCTGGTCAGTGCGGCTGAGCTGTTTGCGCTGGCCGGACGCGAGGACGTCGAGTCAAGGCTGATTTTGCAGGAGGAGGGAGGGGGGCGAGGTCGTCGCTCTCCAACATGGCAGATGCGACGCGGGCCGTTCAAGCGCCGCAGTCTTCCGTCCCTCAAACGTCCCGGATGGACCCTGCTGGTGCAGGGCGTGGACCTGCACCATGCCGGCGGCCACCAATTGCTGCAGTGTTTTCGCTTTCTGCCTGATGCCCGACTCGACGACTTGATGATCTCCATTGCCAGCGAGGGCGGTGGCGTGGGGCCGCATTTCGACAGCTACGACGTCTTTTTGCTGCAGGCCAGTGGCTCGCGCCGCTGGCGCATCAGCGCCCAGACCGATTTGAGCCTGCAAGAAGGCGTGCCGCTGAAGATCCTCCGCCGCTTTCAGCCGGAGCAGGAGTTTGTCCTCGAGGCCGGCGACATGCTTTATCTGCCACCCGGTTACGCCCATGAGGGCGTGGCGGTGGCCACTGAAGGGAAACGGGGCCCGTGCATGACTTATTCCATCGGCTTTCGCGCGCCGACGCAGCCTGAATTGGCCTCGGCCCTGCTGATGCGTTTGGCCGAGAGCCTGGACGAGGCCGAAGCCGATGGCCCGCCTCGGCTTTACCGGGACCCGACTCAGCCGGCCTGCGCCAATCCGGCTCACTTGCCTTCCGGCCTGCTCGAGTTTGCGCGTCGGGCAATAGATCAGGTGTCCCGGGACCCGAAGGCACTGGTGGGCGCTCTGGGCCAGTATTTGAGCGAACCCAAGCCGGGCATCTGGTTCGAGCCGGCTTGCGCGGCTTGGCGGCCTGGACTGGGCCTTCGCCTGCACCGCCGAACCCGCATGCTTTACCAGGGTTCACATCTTTTTCTTAACGGTGAAAAGTTCGTCGCTGGCGGGGTCGATGCGCGACTTCTGCGCGGTTTGGCCGATACCCGGGCTCTGCGGCCTGAGGCGGTGCGACGGCTGAGTCCCGAGGCGCGTGCCATCGTGCTGCAGTGGTTAGCCGACGGCTGGCTTGAGTTGGATCAGCCTGATCCTTAAGGCTAACTCTGCGCCGGAGCTGGCCTCAGTTCGGGTACTGGGCCGGGAGTTTGTTAGGGCTTATACTAGTGGGCTGGTCCAGGCGAGCTCGAGCCGCCTGGGCTGGCGGAGGTACGAGCCCCCCCGGGGTTCGTACCTCTGAAGAAGTGGAAAATATTTTTCTCATTCATCAAGGAATCAAAAAATGAACAAGTCTCTCGTTCTGGCAGCTATCGTTGCTGCAGCCGCTCTGGCCGCTTGTGGCAAGAAAGAACCCGCTCCTGCACCGGCCCCGGCACCGGCACCCGCCGCAGCACCGGCACCCGCACCTGCAGCTGACGCTTCGGCTCCTGCGGCCCCAGCAGCAGCTCCTGCAGCACCTGCCGCTCCCGAGAAGAAGTAATCTTTTTGCTTCCGACGAAAAGCCGCCTTCGGGCGGCTTTTTTACGGGCACGCTCACCAGCTGTGCAGGCTACCGTCGTGCTGCAGGCGATTGACTGGCAAATACGCCCTTTGATAAGGGTACTTCGCGGCCAGCTTCTCGTCGATGTCCACGCCGTGGCCAGCTGACTCTCCACAGAGCAGCATGCCCTTTTCAAATCGCCAGTCGTGTGGGAAGACACTGAGCATCTGTTCGCTGTGCGGCATGTATTCCTGCACGCCGAAATTGGGCACCCAGGTGTCAAAGTGCAGGGCTGCACCCATGCAGATGGGCGAAAGATCGGTCGCGCCATGGCTGCCGGTGCGAATCTGGTAGAGGCCAGCGAGATCGGCAATACGCCGCAGGTGTGTGATACCGCCAGCATGCGTCACCGTGGCGCGGATGTAATCGATCAATTGTTCCTCGATCAACTGCTTGCAGTCCCAGATGCTGTTAAACACCTCTCCCACTGCAATCGGCGTCGTGGTGTGCTGACGAATCAGCCGGAAGGCCTCCTGGTTTTCGGCGGGGGTGGGGTCTTCCATCCAGAACAGGCGGTAGGGCTCCAGGCTGCGACCGAGCTGCCCCGCTTCCAGCGGCGTGAGTCTGTGGTGCACATCGTGCAGCAGGTCAATCTCGTCCCCAACCGCCAGCCGCACCGCCTCGAAGAGTTTCGGGGTGTGTCGCAGGTATTTGCTGCTGTCCCAATCGTGCTCGGAGGGTAAAGCGGCATCGGCGGGCTCGTAGAGTCGTCCGTGGGTGCTGACGCCGTAGACTTTTTCCAGGCCGGGTACGCCGCTTTGGGCGCGGATGGCCCGATAGCCAGCCTCCCGGTGGCGCAGTACTTCTTCAACCGTCTCCGCGATGTCGCGGCCGGTGGCGTGGCCATAAGCCATTACGCCGGTGCGGCTGCGGCCGCCCAGCAATTGATAGAGCGGCTGCCCGGCAATCTTGGCCTTGATGTCCCAAAGTGCGGTGTCAACGGCAGCGATGGCGGTCATGGTGACCGGGCCGCGTCGCCAATAGGCACCCTTGTAGAGATACTGCCAGATGTCCTCGATTTGCTGTGGGTCGCGGCCGATGAGGCAGGGCACCACATGGTCCTGCAGGTAGCTGGATACTGCCAGTTCGCGGCCATTGAGTGTGGCATCTCCCACCCCGGTCAGGCCCTGATCCGTTTCGATCTTGAGGGTGACAAAGTTGCGGCCGGGGCAGCAGACGATGACGCGGGCTTGCACGATCTTCACGGCAACTCCTGGAGCAAATACTCAATGGTTCCATCCATACCGCGACTGAGGATGCTGCCGTGCCAATGCTCGACCCGCTCGATCCAGGTCGGGTGGCCAGCCAGTTCCTTCCCCCACCAGTTTGGCTGAGCCAGCAGGGCGCGCACGCTGGCCTGGGGGGCAGTGCGCTGGTCGGCCGCCAGTGCCCGAAGGCGATCCGCATCCGGATCCCTGATTTCATAGGGCTTTTCCGATTCATCCACGCCCAGACCGTAGCGCAGCCAGGCGGCCGCGGCCAGAGCGTGGTGATCCACGTTGCTGCCACGGCGCAACTGTGCAAGGATCGAGGCCGGCCAACGCTGCGGTATCTTCAGGGAGCTGTCGGTGGCAATCTGGTGCACGCTGTGGCGTAGGTGGGGATTGCCAAAGCGCTGAACCAGCGCATCGCGGTAAGCCGGCCAATCTTTCCGTGCCAGGTGCGGAGCGACCTCTCGCTCGATCAGTCGCTCAATGAAGCGGCGGATCGGCGGATGGCCAATGCAGTCTGCGATATGAGGGCGTCCGGTGATGGCACCGATCAGGGCCATGGCGGTGTGGCTGCCGTTGAGCATGCGCAGCTTGGCCTCTTCGTAGGCGTGGACCTCAGTTGTGACTCGTACCCCTTGAGCGGCCAGCAAAGGCCCATCGGCCGGATCAACAAATCGGTCTTCGATGACCCATTCCCAGAACGCCTCGACGCCCAGTGCGGTGCGGTCTTGCACCCCCAGCTGTTTCAGCGCCGCCTTTTGAATGGCCTCTTGGGTGGCTGGCACGATGCGGTCAACCATGCTGCAGGGAAAAGCGCAGTGGCTGTCGATCCAGCGGCTGAGCGCCGCATCGCCTGACTGGGCCATAAGCAGGGCCTTGAGCTGCTGGCCATTGGCCTGCAAATTGTCGCAAGAGGCCAGCGTCAGTCCGCCAAGACGCCGGCGCTGACGCCATGTCAGGCCTTCGAGGATGAGTTGTGCCAGGGCCGGGGTGTAGCCTTTTTCAGTCACGGTCAGCGTGAGCCAGCGGGTATGGGGTGCCCCCAAGGCCTGGACCACGCAGGCGCGCTCGGTAGCCGCCACGCTGAGGGTCCACAAGGCCCCGGGCACTTCCCAACGGGTGCCCTGAGCATCTGCGATACGCACTGCATAAAGACCGTCCTGCTCGCGCAGGGCCTCAACCAGTGCGGGCTGTGTCATGCCGACGCCATGCACGCCCCAGCGCAGGTCGCCTCCGGCCAGCAGACGATCGAAGACCATCGCTTGGTGGGCTCGGTGAAAAGCGCCCAGACCCAGGTGAACAACACCCGGTGGCCCGCTTCGTTCGTAGTCGGCCCGGGTTTGCACCCGGGGTCCCCAGACAGACCGGCTGGACAGTCCCAGACGCGCCGGAGTCACAGCCCCACCTTGGTCGCCGACGCCTGAAGTTCGGCCCAGGTTGCCTCATCAATCGTGATACCGGTGCGAGCCCGTTCAGCACGGGCTGCGCGTTCCGGTTCACCAGCGATCAGCACGCCGCCGTTGCGGCTGGGACTTTGCCGCAACCAGTCGGCAAAGGCGGGGGCTTCCTGCTCAAAGACGGCCTGAGTCCCCAGCTTGACGGGGTCGATCAGGATGGTGAGCATGCTGTTGATCACTGCCCGCCGGTGATCCGCCTGATGGTGCCAAGTACCGCCACCGGTGAGCGCGCCGCCGAGCAACTCGCAGGCCACCGCCAAACCGTAACCCTTGTGCTCGCCGAAGGTCAGGAGCGCGCCCAGCAGGCCGTTGGACTGGGGCGCCACGACCACGCCCGGGTCGGTGGTGGGTTGTCCGAGTTCGTCGATCAGATAGCCTTCCGGCACCTGCTGTCCCTTGTTGTGGGCCACCCGCATCTTGCCCTGTGCCACTCGACTGGTGGCAAAGTCCAGGACGAATGGCTCGCGCCCTTTCATGGGGATGCCGATACAGCAGGGGTTGGTCCCAAACCGTCCGTCGCCACCGCCGAAAGGCGCCACCACCGGTCGCGAGATCACATTGACGAAATGCAGCGAGACCAGTCCTTGGGCCACGGCCATTTCAGCAAAGTGGCCAATGCGACCGAGATGGTGGGAGCGGGCCAGGCTTACGATGCAACTGCCGTGCTGGCGCGCGCGTTCAATCCCCAGGGCCATGGCTTGGGTTCCAGTGATCTGGCCATAACCCTGCTGCCCGTCCAGATTGAGCAGTGCACCGGTATCGACCAGTACCTTGACCCCGGTATTGGGGATCAGGCCGCCTTCGAGTACCGCATCGACGTAGCGCGGCACCATGCCCACCCCGTGTGAATCGTGCCCACTCAAATTGGCCATGACCAGGTTATCGGCTACTTGACGGGCCTCGTCCGGCTCACTACCTGCCTTTTCGATGATGCGGGCAACCCAGGCTTGCAGATCCGTTGCGGAAAGGGTGTGGCTCATGATGGCTTTGAAGGTTGGGGGGCGGACACCGGGTGTCCCGTTGATGTCCTCGGTCAGGTTCCAGACGGATAGATTTACATCACGGCACCGACCTGCCAAGGCACGAATTCGTTCTGTCCGTAACCGTGTCGCTCGCTCTTGGTGGCTTCGCCTGAGGCGGTTTTGAGCATGAGTTCAAAGATGCGCTGGCCCATCTCGGCTACGCTGCTGCGGCCATCGATGATCTCTCCGCAGTTGATGTCCATGTCTTCTTCCTGACGCTTCCAGAGCATGGTGTTGGTCGACAGCTTGAGACTCGGCGCCGGGGCACAGCCATAGGCGCTGCCACGTCCGGTGGTAAAGCAGATCAGGTTGGCCCCGCCAGCCACCTGCCCGGTGGCGCTGACCGGGTCGTAGCCAGGCGTGTCCATGAAGACGAACCCGCGTTCGCGAACCGGTTCGGCATATTCGTAGACGGCTTGTAGGTTGCCGGTTCCTCCCTTGGCGACGGCGCCCAGGGATTTCTCCAGAATGGTGGTCAGGCCGCCCGCCTTGTTGCCGGGGGAGGGGTTGTTGTTCATCTCGCCGCCGTTGGAAGCGGTGTATTGCTCCCACCAGCGTATGCGTTCAATGAGCTTTTGCGCGACTTCAGGCTTGACCGCACGGCGCGTCAGCAGGTGTTCGGCACCATAGATCTCTGGGGTTTCGCTCAAAATGGCCGTTCCGCCGTGAGCCACCAGCAGATCGACTGCAGCACCTAAAGCCGGGTTGGCGCTGATCCCGGAGTAGCCATCGGATCCACCGCACTGCAGACCAACGGTGATATGCGCGGCGCTGCAGGGGGTGCGCTGGACTGCGTTGGCCTTGGGCAGCATCTCGCGGATCAGGGCGATGCCTTTTTCTACCGTCTGTCGCGTGCCGCCAGTGTCCTGGATGTTGAAGACCCGCAGTTGCTCGCCCTCGCGCAGGCTGCTGTGGGCCAACCAGGTGTTGAGCTGGTTGGTTTCACAGCCCAAGCCCACCACCAGTACGCCCCAAAAATTGGCATGGGTGGCGTAGCCGGCCAGGGTGCGCTCCAGCAAGCGCATACCCAAGCCGTCGTTGTCCATCCCGCATCCGGTGCCGTGGGTCAGCGCCACCACGCCATCGACCTGCGGATAGTCGGCCAGCGCCTCTGGATGGATCTGACGCGAAAAATGATCGGCAATCGCCCGGGCGGCGGTCGCAGAGCAGTTCACGCTGGAGAGCACTCCAATGTAGTTTCGCGTGGCCACCCGGCCGTCCGGTCGCTGTATGCCCATGAAATGGGCGGTCAGGGGCGTGGGCTGCGGCTTGACATCCTGACCGATTGCGTAGTCCCGGGCAAAGCCTCCTTTCTCAGGCCCCATGTCGAGGTTGTGGGTGTGCACATGTTCGCCGACCGCGATGGGCCGACTGGCAAAACCGATGATCTGGTTGTAGCGTCGCACCGGTTGGCCGGCTTCGATGGCGCGCAGTGCAATCTTGTGGCCCGGCGGGATCAGGCCGCGAACCGGCACCCCTTCAATCACTGCGCCGCCGAGAATCTGGCTGCGTGCAATGACCACATCATCGGCTGGGTGCAATCGCAGGTAGTTGTTCACCATCATGGTTTCCTTTGGGGGTGCAGTGGGCTGCGACATTGTGATTTGGCCTTGGGGCTTGGTGCGGGGGTTTCACTGCTGGCGCGATCAGATGTCCCTACCCTCGGGCTCCAGGCTGGCCCGGATATGGAGCGAGCGACCGGCCGTCTGCGCAAGCGACTGCAGTCCGCCAGCAATCAGTCCCACATCACTGGCCATGCCCACCATGCGAAATCCTTGGCCGATTCGGCTGCGAAGGTCGTCCGCGCTCGTGCACATGATGCCGCAGTTCTTCCCAGCCGCCCTTGCCAGATCCTTGACGGCCAGGATGCGCTCGGCCGTGGGTCCGCCTTCCCAGGCGCCTTTGTAGCCGTAAGAGGCGGAGAGATCGGCTGGCCCGAAAAAAATGAGTTCGATGCCGTCCACCGCCACGATTTCGGCGGCATGGGCCACGCCTGTTGCGGTCTCGATGATGGGTACAACCAGCACGTGCTCATTGGCCTCAGCCGTATGCTCGACAAAGGCTTTGCCCCAGCCCGTGGCGCGTTCACCGCCGATGCCGCGGTGACCCTGCGGCGGGTAAGTGGCCATCGCAACGGCCTGCCTGGCCTCGGCAGCCGAGGCGACCCAAGGCACGACCACGCCATCAGCGCCAATGTCCAGTGCCCGTTTGACCAATCCAGTCTCCAGCGTCGCAATGCGCACCAGTCCGACCGTTCTTGAACGCGAAAGCGCACGCAGGTGTTCGATGATCTCCTTCCAATCGAGGTGACCGTGCTCCGCATCGATCACGACCCAATCGAGGCCCAGCGCAGCCGCAATTTCGGTGATGCTGGGGCTCTCCAGGGTGACCCATAAACCCAAGGCGGGCGAGCCCGAGGCGATGCGGCGGCGCAGGGCTTCGATGGCGCGGCGGTTCATGAGGTCACCGCTTGAGGGTTCAGACCCAGTGAGTGGGCCGTACCGGCCAGCGCATCCCAGGTGGCCCCATCGATCTCGAGGCCATCGCGCAGCCGGCGGGCGCGTGTCCTGTGCTCAATCTCTCCCGGCATCAGGATGTCCTGATCCGGATGGATGCGCTCGGCCGATTTGACCCAATCGACAAAGCGCTCAACTTCTTTCTTGAAGGCCGTATCGTCCCCAAAGGCTTCGGGCCGCAAATAAATCGAGAGCATGTTGTTGAGAACCTGGCCGGCGAGGGCCGGGTTGCTGGCTCCGCCGCCGGTCAGTGCGCCGGCCAGCAGCTCGGTGATCACGCCCAGGCCGTAGCCCTTGTGACCGGCGATCGAGAGAATGGAGCCCGGTGGGTCGGCGTAGAAGACCCGGGGGTCTTGGGTGGGTTGTCCCTGTGCATCGATGATGCAGCCTTCGGGTACCGAACTGCCCTTGTTGAGCGCCACCTTGATCTTTCCCTCGGCGATGGTGCAGCAGGACATGTCCAGAATGATGGGCGGTCCGTCGGCGCGCGCGATACCCGCTGCGATGGGGTCGGCGCTGAGCCTGCGGTTGCGTCCGCCGAAGGGCGCTACAAGGATGCCGCCACCGGAGGTGCTGACAAAGTGCACGGAAGCGATGCCTTGGTGAGCGGCCTGAAGCGGCCAGGCGCCAATGCGCCCGAGGTGCCCGCAATTGCGCAGTGCAACCACCGAAACGCCTTCCCGAAGCGCCTTTTTCACGCCCAGATCGGTGGCCTCGATGCCGATGGCCTGCCCAAAACCCTGCTCGCCATCGACGACAGCCAGGACACCCGTTTCATGGACGATGCGCATCCGGCGGTTGGGCTGAACCTTCCCTTCCTGCAGCCAGCCGATGTAGGCCGAGACCCGAATCACACCATGCGAGTCATGACCGGCGAGATTGGCCTCGACCAGATGGCTGGCAATTTGCCCAGCTTCTGCAGGATGGCATCCGGCGGCGACGAAGATCTCGTTGACAAGCCGCTCGAGATGCGCGTGGTGGACTTTCATCTCGGGTCAATAGAACATCTTGGGCAGCCACAGAACCAGGGAGGGGGCGTAGGTGATGACGACTAGACTGCCGAGCAGGGGTACCAGCCAGGGGAGAATGGCCATCGTCGTTCGCTCCACGCTGAGTTGAGCCACCCGGGCGAGCACGAACAGCACCATGCCCATGGGCGGATGCAGCAGCCCAATCATGAGGTTGAGCACCATGACCAAGCCAAAGTGAACCAGATCAATGCCCAACTGCTGGCAAATGGGCACCAGAATCGGCACCAGAATCGTGATGGCAGCCACCGGCTCCAGGAAACAGCCGACGAACAGCATCAGCAGGTTGGCCAGCAGCAGGAAAACCAGGGGATCCCGCGTGAAGCCCAAGACCCAACTGCTGATGGCCGTTGTGACGCCGGTAGCCGTGAGCATCCAGCCGAAGATGCTGGCAGCCGCTACGATGAACAGCACGGTGGCTGTGGTCTCCACCGTGTCGAGGCAGATCTTGACAAACATCTTCAAGCTCAGGGTCCGATACCAGAAAAAGCCGAGGATGAGAGCCCAGACGCAGGCTGCAATGGCGCCCTCGGTTGGCGTGAAGACCCCGGTGGTCATGCCGCCGATCAGCAGGACCGGCGTCATGATTGGTAGCACGGCCTGAAATTTGAAAACGCGGTCTGCCGCAAAAAGCAGTGCGATAGCGCTGATCACCGTGATCTGCGCCGGCCATTCCCACTGTGTCACCAGCCACCACAGCACGACGGGCCAGATCACCACGACCGCGGTTTCGATCAGGGCCTTGAGCACGCGGGACCAGACAAAACCGATATCCGAACCCCAGTTGTTCTTGTGCGCAAAATAGGCGACGGTCACCATCATCAGCAGAGCCATGATGACACCCGGCAATATCCCGGCCAAGAACAGGGCGCCCACTGACACATTGGCCATCATGCCGTAGATCACGAAGGGCAGGCTCGGCGGAATGATGGGGCCGAGGGTGGCTGAGGCGGCGGTTACACCCACCGCAAATTCTTTGCTGTAGCCATGGTCGCGCATGGCCTTGATTTCCACCGTGCCCAGCCCCGCAGCATCGGCAATTGCTGTACCGCTCATGCCGGCAAATACCACCGACCCGACCACATTGACATGCCCCAGACCGCCCTTGAGCCAGCCCACTAGCGCCAGTGCATAGTTATAGATGCGGTTGGTGATGCCCGCGTTGTTCATCAGATTGCCGGCCAGAATGAAGAAGGGAACGGCCAGCAGGGGAAAGCTGTCGATGCCCGAGACCATTCGGTGGATCACCACAAACGGCGGCGAACTCTGCACGAAGAACAGATAGATGAGCGAGGCGCCGGCCATGGCGATTGCCACCGGTATGCCGCCGCTCATCAGGAAAAGGAACAGGATTTTGAGCATGAGGGTATGCGTCCGGGTTAACGGTCTGTCATCTCGGTACCGGGCCGTTCAAGCACGGTGTAGCCTCTTTGCCAATGGATGCGCATCACCCAGATGGCACGCAAACACATGGCGGCAAAGCCGGCCATGACCACGCCGTAGACGATGTTCATTGGCAGGTCGACGATGGTCATTTTGTAGCTGCCCAGTTTTTGCATCATTTGAAACGTCAGTACGGTAGCCGCCCCAAAGAAGATGATGCGCACCACGTCGACAAACCGGGCCATCCAGCGCGACAGAGTTGCCGGCATGAAACGATAGAAAAAATCTACCTGTATATGGTTGTTCTTGGCCACGCCAATGGCAGCGCCCGTGAAGACTGTGGCAATAAGCAAGTAGCGGGCAATTTCCTCGGTCCAGGCGGCCGAGTCGTTGAGGACATAGCGGGTGAAGAACTGATAAAAAACCGTCAGTCCCAAGGCCCAGAAAAACAGCAGGGATATCCAGCCTTCCACGGGGGTTCCGGACAGGTCTACCTCTTCATCGACCGCATGAAACTGTCCGTCGTCTCCCATGACTTTGGGGCCGCTGTCAATGTCAGGTGGCTGGCTCATGATGGAAGGACCTGAAATGAAAAGGGCGGATGCCCGCCACCGGCAGGCATCCGCACGGGTTCTTGCTTACTTGGCGGCCTGAATCTTGTCGTAGTCAGCCCGGGTAAAACCCAGCGATTCCAGCGGCTTGTTCTTCAGCACTGCATCGACAAAGCTCTTGCGATCGACCTGCACGACCTGCAGCCCCTTCTTTTTGAACTCATCGACCAATTCGGCCTCACGCTTCTTGATCTGCGCGGTGGTGCGCACGGCGGCCTGCTGGGTCACCTCGGTGAAGATTCGCTTCTCGGCATCAGTCAGTTTGTTCCAGACATGAGGCGCGATTTGCGTGACCAGTCCATCGACGATGTGACCGGTCAGCATGATGGCCTTTTGGACCTCAAAAAATTTCTTCGCCTCTATGGTCGTCAGGGGATTTTCCTGAGCCTCGACGGTCCCGTTTTGCAGAGCCAGGTACACCTCGGCAAACGCGATGGGCGTCGGATTTGCACCGCAGGATTCAGGTGTGGCTCGGTAGGCCGGCACATCGGGCACACGGATCTTCAGTCCCTTCATGCCGGCGCAATTGGTAAAGGGCTTCTGCGAGGTGGTGTGGCGGGCGCCGTAGTAGGCGTAGGCGGTAATTTGAATGCCGGTTTTGGCCCGGAATTCATTGACCATCTCCTGGAACACCGGGCTCTTGGAATAAGCCACCAGGTGGTCGCCGTCACGGAAAATGAAGGGGTAGTAGGCAATGCCCAGGCGCGGATAGGTCCGGGCAGCGAAGGATGGGCCGCTGATGATCATGTCCACCGTGCCAAGCGTCAGGCCCTGGTTGATGTCGGTTTCCTTGCCCAGGGAAGAGGCCGGAAAGACCTGAATCTCGAACTTGCCATTGGTGCGCTTCTTGATCTCTTCGGCGGCCCAGACCGATTCGGTGTGAAAGGGTTCGTTGGTTTCGTAGACGTGGGCCCACTTGAGTTTTTGCTGGGCCAGGGCAGGTGCGCTACCCAGGGTGGCCAACGCACCAAGCGCGATTGCGCCGGCTGCAGCCAATTTTTTGATGCTTGCTCGTTTGCTCATGGAAGTCTCCTCTTTGGGGTGGTGAAAAACGGACGCTCTGTGGGTTGGGCTTAGGAGGACGGCGCGCGGCGCCAACTCGCGCTGTACCTCTTGTGGGCTTGCTTGAGGTGCTTGTGCATGGCCCGTCGTGCGGCCGGGCCGTTTCTGCTTTCAATGGCTGCGAGCACCTGCTCATGTTCGGCAATTGCCGCCTGCCAAGAGGCAGGGTGTTCAAAGTGTGCGCCGAGGCGTTCGAACAGCGGGCCATTGCGGGCTTGCCAGAGGCGCTTGACTGTGTCGAGTAGCACACTGTTACCACAGCCCTTTGCAATGGCCTCATGGAAGGCCTCATCGCCCCAGCGCGGAACCTCGCCGGCATCGGCTTCTTTCTGCATTTTTTTGAGAGCGCTGTGCATGGCCCGAACCTGCGTCTTGCTGGCCTGCTGGGCTGCCAGAGCCGCGACCTCCGACTCAATGACCAGCCGGGCACTGATGACCTCCAGCGGCCCCCAGTCTGCATCGAGCCCGCCCGATTCGGTAACCGATCTGCGCTGGGCTTGAGGCTGCTTGACGTAGATGCCCGAGCCGGTACGAACCTCGATCATGCCCTCAACCTCCAGGGCGATTAAGGCTTCGCGCACGGAGGGGCGGCTGACACCGAGCTGTGACGCCAGGTCGCGCTCGGCGGGCAGTCGCGTTCCCTCAGGAAACTCTCCTCTGGCCACCAGATCACGCAATTGATCGGCAATTTGCCGATACAGGCGCTGGGTCTCGATGGCTTGCAGGGGCATGGCTCTCAGGGATTACGCGAATTGGACAAGTGGTCTGACCAGTTGAGAATCTTCCCATGCCAGTCTCTGCGGGGTCAAGAGAATCGGTCTCCGAGGAAACCCCTAGTGCTCATCCACGGTAGATTTTTTGCAATGCCCTCAACGCGCCCCCTAATTGAAAGCGTCACCCTGCGTCAGGTCGACCTGCCACCCAAGGTGGTCCGTACGGACGCCATTCAGTCCTTCGTGACTCAAGAGACGGTGATCCTGACCTTGCACGCCAGCGATGGCGTGTCGGGCACCGGATATGCCTACACCATCGGGACTGGGGGTTCATCGGTGATCGCTTTGCTCAAGGATCATCTGGTGCCGCGTTTGCTGGGCCGTGACCCGATCTGCGTGGAAGCGATCTGGAAAGACTTGTTCTATCACACCCATGCAACGGCCGTTGGTGCCATCACCAGCCTGGCGCTGGCCTGCGTGGACACCGCGCTCTGGGACTGGCGTGCGCGCAGCCAGGGCCTGCCCCTGTGGAAGCTTCTGGGCGGTGCCAGGCCGCGCGTGCCGCTCTACACCACGGAGGGAGGATGGCTTCACCTGTCTCCGCAGGAACTCGTCGAGCAAACGTTGCAGGCCCGCGAACAGGGCTTCAAGGGGGCCAAGATCAAGATCGGTCGACCGCATGTCAGTGAGGATGTCGCCCGTCTGCGGGCTGTTCGGGAGGCGGTGGGGGCGGACTTCGATCTGATGACCGACGCCAATCAGGGCTTGAATCGGCCGGAGGCGGTCCGTCGGGCTCATGCGTTTGATGGGCTGGATCTGGCCTGGATAGAGGAGCCCATGCCGGCCGAAGATGTGGCGGGTCACCGCCACCTGCGGGTGAGCACAGCCATTCCGGTGGCAGTAGGGGAGTCCATGTACCACCCGATGCAGTTTCGAGAGTATCTGGAGCAGGGGGCCTGCTCCATCGTGCAGCCTGATGTGGCCCGCATTGGCGGTATCACTCCCTGGATGAAGACTGCGCATTTGGCCGAAACTTTTGACATCCCGGTGTGCCCGCACTTTCTGATGGAATTGCATGTCAGCCTCTGTGCGGCCGTGCCCAATGCGCCCTGGGTGGAGTACATTCCGCAGCTCGATGACATCACGCTGGCCGGGATGCGGGTGGAGGACGGCCATGCGGTACCGTCTGACGAACCGGGGCTGGGTATCGCCTGGGACTGGAAGGCCATAGCGGCAAGACAAACAGTGAATATGGAGTTCAAAAAATGAAGCGATTGGAAGGCAAGACGGTTCTGGTGACGGCGGCGGGCGCGGGGATAGGGCGGGCCAGCGTACTGGCGATGGCGGCCGAAGGAGCCAAAGTCTGGGCCACCGATGTCAAGGGTCAGTTGCTTCAGTCGCTGGCTGGTACAGCTGGCGTTGAGACGGCGGTGCTTGATGTCCTGGACAAATCGGCGATCGCCGCCATCGCGGCGCGAGTGGGGCCGATTGATGTTCTGTTCAATTGCGCCGGCTTCGTGCACAACGACACCGCCCTCAAGGCTACAGACGAGGATCTTGACTTTGCCTTCCGGCTCAATGTTCGCTCTCACCTGCACATGATCCAGGCCTTTTTGCCCGGCATGATCGCCAAGGGCGGCGGCAGCATCATCAATATGGCCAGTGTGGCCTCGAGCGTGCGGGGCATCGTCAGCCGCTGTGTATACGGCACGACCAAGGCGGCGGTTATTGGTTTGACCAAAAGCGTGGCTGCCGACTACGTGGGGCAGGGCGTTCGCTGCAATGCCATCTGCCCGGGTACGGTGGACACCCCATCACTGGCCGACCGAATCAATGCCTACGATGACCCGGTGGCGGCCCGCAAGGCGTTTGTCGCGCGGCAGCCCATGGGTCGTATCGCACAGGCCGAGGAAATTGCCCCCATTCTGGTGTTTCTGGCCAGCGACGAATCGCGGTTTGTCACGGGGCAGGCGTATTCGATCGATGGAGGCATGACGATATGAACCAACTCGACATGCGCGGACGTCACGCGGTGATCACTGGCGGGGCGGCCGGGCTGGGGTTGGCCATTGCCCAGCGCATGATTGCATCGGGTGCAACGATCACCCTGTGGGATCGCGATGCGAAAGCCCTGGAGGCGGCGTGCAAGACCTTGGGCCAATCGGCCCAGGGTGTTCAAGTAGATGTGGCAGTGCACGACAGCGTGGTGCAGGCGGTTGCACAAACCGGGCGGCCGGTCGATGTCTTGGTCAACAGTGCGGGCATCACCGGCCCGAACACCACCTTGTGGGACTATCCTGTGGCCGACTGGGATCAGGTGATGCGGGTCAATATCAATGGCACCTTCCATTGCTGCCGTGAATTGGCCGGCAAAATGCGCCAACAGGGCTGGGGCCGCATCGTCAATATTGCTTCGGTGGCTGGCAAAGAGGGCAATCCCAACGCCAGTGCCTACAGCGCCAGCAAGGCGGCGGTGATCGGCCTGACCAAATCGCTGGGCAAGGAACTCGCGCAGACCGATGTACGGGTTAACTGTGTCACCCCGGCGGCCGTTAGAACCGCGATTTTTGAGCAGATGACTCAGTCTCACATAGACTTCATGCTCTCGAAAATTCCGATGGGTCGATTTGGTACAACCGAAGAAGTGGCGGCTCTGGTGACCTGGCTCTGCACGGAGGACTGCTCGTTTTCGACCGGCGCCGTCTTTGATCTCTCCGGCGGTCGGTCCACGTATTGACAACACTGAAAGGACAGTATGAAGCTCGTTCGTTATGGTCTGCCCGGCAAGGAAAAACCGGGCCTTATCGACGCTCAGGGTCAGCTGCGCGATCTCAGCGGCGTGGTGACCGACATCACCCCCGACCAGCTTTCCGATAAGGCTCTGGCCCGCCTGGCCAAGCTCAAGACCGATCGTCTACCGTTGGTGCGCGGCAAGCCTCGCATGGGGACGCCTGTGGCCGGCACGCGCAAGTTTGTGGCGATAGGCCTGAACTATGCTGACCACGCCGCCGAATCGAATCTGCCCATTCCGAAAGAGCCGATCATCTTCATGAAGACGCTCAGCTGCATTCAGGGCCCAGACGATGACGTCATGTTGCCCCGGGGCTCGAAGAAAACCGATTGGGAGGTCGAATTGGGTGTGGTGATCGGCACCCGGGCCCGCTATGTCTCCCAGAAAGAGGCGCTCGCGCATGTGGCTGGCTACTGTGTCGTCAATGATGTCAGTGAGCGCGAGTATCAAATCGAGCGGGGTGGCACTTGGGACAAGGGCAAGGGCTGCGATACCTTCGGACCGGTGGGCCCCTGGCTGGTCACCCGCGACGAAATTCCCAATCCGCAAAAGCTCAGTATGTGGCTGGACCTTAACGGCCATCGCATGCAAAGTGGCTCAACCAAGACCATGATTTTCTCGGTAGCCAAGCTGGTCAGCTATGTCAGCGAGTTCATGACGCTTGAGCCCGGTGACATCATCACCACCGGCACCCCGCCTGGCGTGGGCATGGGCATCAAGAAGGACGGGCAGAGCGCCCCGGTTTACCTCAAGCGCGGCGACGTGATGACCCTGGGCATCGAGGGTCTGGGGCAGCAGCGTCAGAAGGTCGTGGCCTTCAAGCGCTGAACCGGGACTGGACGGACTGCGGCGCAGATTCAGTGTGTCGTAGCCGCCCGCCAGGCCGCCATAAAGGCCGCGGCCCGCTGGGCCACTTGATCGGCAGGCAGCCCGGGGCTATAGAGCGCTGAGCCGATACCCAATCCGTTCGCACCGGCCTGCAGATAGGCAGCCATGTTGCTCGTGCTGATGCCGCCCACCGGCAACAGCGGCAGTTCATGCGGCAGTACAGCGCGCAGGGCTTTGACCACCGCCGGGCTGATCATCTCGGCTGGAAACAGTTTGAGGGCATGGGCGCCCGCCCGCCAGGCCGACCAAGCTTCAGTGGGGGTGGCCACGCCTGGTATGCACAGCATCTTTCTTTGCAGCGCTGCCTCAAGCACCCGTGGGTCCCAGTGCGGCGAGACAATCAGCCGTCCTCCGGCTGTATGGATCTGGTCGACCTGCTCTGCAGTGCTGACGGTACCTGCGCCGATCAAACGCTGAGGATGCGCACGCGCCAGTTGTGCAATGCTTTGCAGCGGATCGGGCGAATTGAGCGGCACTTCGATCAGTTCAAAACCCTGCTCGATCAGCGTCTGGGCAACGGATAGAACCTCGGCCGGTGTGATGCCCCGCAAGATGGCCACCAGGGGGCATCGGGCGAGGGCGTTTCGGAAGGCTTGGGGCGCATCGGGGGTCATGGTTGAACTGTGCCACAAATGAGGTGCTGAAATTTTGGCGGGTCGTGTTGGTTGCCTGCGGCATTTCTGTGGTCCCCTGG
>CAZATV010000035.1:0-4584 GCA_964488145.1 uncultured Polaromonas sp. | reverse complement strand
GTCCCCTGGACTGGCTGCGTCCGACCTGCTCCTCTATCCTAAATCCGGATTTAGGTTTATTTCGCTGTGCAGAGCACCTCAGCCCGCTGACCTGTAGAAAGCTGACGGCCCGAGGTTCAACGAAACAGAAATTGCGATTCGACCCTTATTTCTCCCTCAGACGTCTGGCCAGCGCTGCATGGCCCGCCCAAGTGGCTTCATCGGCGAGCGCCTTGCACGGGTGACCCAAGGCCTTCAAGGCCAGCGCGTAGCGCGTGGTGAGAGCCTGACTGCCGACCAGCAGGAGTGGGGTCTGGGTCATCTCCGCTGTTCGTAACTCCTCGCCAATCAGCAAGCCCGAAAGATGACTGGCCAGATACGCTTGGGGCAAACGCTCAAACAAAGCGCTCGTCCTGTTGCCGAACAGATGGGTTAGCAGGCCGGGTTCTCGGTACACCCGCAGGACGGCATCGGTGAAGGTCGCCTCGTGCAGTTCGCTGCGGGTATCGAGCGTGCGCGAGAGGATCGAGTGCTGGCTCAGCAGACCATACAGTTCGCCCGTCATGAAGGTTCGAAAGCTCACGACGCGACCGCCCTCGACACGGGCCCATTTGCTGTGCGTGCCCGGCAGGATCACCGTGACCTGACTCAGGCCCGAGAGCTCGAGCGCGCCGAAGATTTGAATTTCCTCCCCCCGCATCACATCGTCCTGACCCGGGCAGACTGCGCCCGCGCTCTGGGGGTTTCGGATGCAATGCAAACCCGGGACCAAAGCCACCCGCGGCCTCAGCCACAGGAGATGTTCTGCCAGTACGCTTGCATCGGCTGGGCAGGGACAGTAGGCCGCTTCCTTCCAGCCTTGCCGACTGCCCGCCATGCCCGAGATCAGACAGAGGGCCCAATTGCGGTCCAGCCAGTCGCCAAAGCGATTTTCGAAGACGGCTTGGAATTGCCCGGCGGGCACTTGAAGGATACCCTCGTCAAAGGCCCGACTTTCCAAGATCACGCCGTCTGGATCCAGTAGCGCTGCGCGCAGCCGTGAGGTACCCCAATCAATTGCAATCGTTGCGGCTGTGTGTTTCATCAACGGCCTTTCATCAAGGCATGAACTGCCTCCGGATGGGGCAGTGCAGCAACAGCGCCGTATTGCTGAACGGACAGGGCTGCCGCAGCGTTGGCATAGCGCGCTGCCTCGATCAGGCGATCGCCGCGCGACAGGCGCGCGAGCAGGTTGCCGGCAAAACAGTCGCCCGCTCCGGTGGCATCGACCGCCTGCACCTTGTAGGCTTCGATCCGTTGACGTTCGTGACCATCGCTGCACAAGGCCCCCTGGTCCCCGAGCTTGAGGACCACCTGCCTGGCTCCTTGGCCATGACTCCAATCCACGATGGCGTCGGCCGTCTCCAGCCCGGTCAGCGTCACCATGTCTTCCAGGCTGGGCAGGAACAGGTCGCACAGGGTCAGCGCTTCAGACAGGGCTTGCCGGGCCTGATCGAGCGTCCACAGTCGCAGTCTCAGATTCGAGTCCAGAGAGGTGCGGGTACCGCTCTGGCGCGCTACGCCCAGAGCCTCTCGCACGGTCTGACAGGCCGAGGGCGAAATCGCCATTGAAATACCCGAGACATGCAGCCATTGGCTTTGCGCGATGCAAAGGCTCCAGGGCCCCTCCAGATCCTGAACTTGCATGCGGCTGGCTGCCGACCCCGCCCGCGCATAGCTGAAATGGTGCCCTCGCGCGTCATGGCTGACGAAATACAGGCCGGTGGGCGCCTGTGGGTCGTGGAGGACGGCGTGAACGTCCACACCCTCCCTGCGCCACAACTGGGTCAGCAGCTGGGCCCAATGATCCTGGCCGAGCCGGCTGAGGTAGGCGGTCCGCGCGCCGGCCCTGGCGGCCGCGATGATCGCATTGCTGGTGTCGCCTCCAAAGCCTTGCAGGTACAGCGGCGGATTGTCCTGGACCTGATTGAACTCGAGCATGGGTTCGCCCAGGGCCACTACATCAAAGTTGCGGGTCGATGTCGTGGTCATGGGGTCAGGCGTGTCCTGTCATCCTTGGCTGGCCAAGTCTGGGCCGGCCGCTTTAAGGGATCTTAAAGTCCGCCAAGTGCACCTTCTGGGTAGCCCGGCTCACTGCGGCAGTCGGCGATGTACTGCTCGACGATCGCCTCAAAAGAGGCGTCCGGTCGCAAGCCCAGTTGCAGGGCGCGATCGCTGGAGGCGCCCCGAGCCCAATTGCTCACGATCGACGCAATGCGTTCATCCCGCTCAAAACGCACCCGCGCCCGAACAGCCCGACCCGCCACCTTCTCCAGCCCATCGAGCATCTGCTGCACCGTGACCGTGACGCTGGGCAGGTTGAGCGCTAGACGGTTACCCAGCGTGCTGGCGCTGGCTTCAAAAACAGCCAGCAGGCTGTTGATGGTGGTGCCAGGTGACGAAACCGGATGCGATACGCTGGCATCGACTGGACAGATGCTTTCCAGTCCAGCCAGAGGCTCCCGGATGATGCCGCTGAAAAAGGATGAGGCAGCGCCGTTGGGCTTTCCCGGTCTGACCGTCACAGTCATCAGGCGGGCCGATCGTCCGTCGATAAAGCCCTTGCGGGTGTAGTCGGCGACCAGGTATTCGAGCATCAGCTTTTGCGTGCCGTACGAGGTCTGCGGTGAGGGCAGGGTGGTATCGCCCACCAGGGCGGGCATGGCCTGCCCTGCATACGGTCCGAAGACAGCGACCGAACTGGCGAACACGAAACGCGAAGCCTTCCCCGATCGGCGGAGGCTGTCGAGCAGCAGCCGCGTGCTGTCGAGGTTGGAGCGCAGGCCCAGGTCGAAGTCCAGCTCGCATTCGCCCGAGACCGCCGAGGCCAGGTGAAATACCCCGTCAAAGCCGCTGGCCAGCAGCTCGCCCTGTTCCAGCAAGGCGCCTGCATAGGCTTTCACACGCGGTTCGGCCTGCAGGTCGGCAGGGGCTGGGAACAGGTCGACCAAGACCAGTTCCTTGATCGGCTGAGCCGCGAGCTGGCCGCGACGCAGCAGGGTTCGGGCCAGTCGAGCACCCAGAAAGCCGGCGCCGCCGGTGACAAGAATACGCATGGAATCATTCCCTCGCGGATGTGAGCATAGACAGAACCAGGCCCCGATGCCTCGGGCCTGCGGGCAGGTTCAGTGATTGTCCTTGGGTACGAAGGCGCCTCGCTGGCCAACCAGAAAATCGAGGTCTGCCCCTTCATCGGCCTGCAGGACATGGTCGATATAGAGTTTCCAGTAACCGGACTTCAATGGCGGCTCGGGCGGCTTCCATTGGGCCAGGCGCGCTTTGAGTTCATCGTCGCTGATCAGCAGCTGCAGGCGTCGCTCGGGCACATTCAACTCGATCCTGTCGCCGTTTCGAACCACGGCCAGCGGACCGCCAGCGGCAGCTTCTGGGGCCGTGTGCAACACCACCGTGCCGTAGGCGGTGCCACTCATGCGCGCATCGCTGATTCTCACCATGTCGGTGATGCCTTTGCGCAGTACCTTGGGCGGCAGCGGCATATTACCCACCTCGGCCATGCCGGGGTAGCCCTTGGGCCCGCAGTTCTTGAGCACGAGGATGCAGTGCTCGTCGACGTCCAGGTTCTCATCGTCGATGCGGCGGTGAAAATCATCGCTGTCTTCAAACACCACCGCCCGCCCAGTGTGAACCATCAGGGAGGGGGTGGCCGCGCTGGGCTTGATCACGGCCCCGCGAGGGGCCAGATTGCCACGCAGGATGGCAATCCCCGCCTTTTCCTTGAAGGGCTGGGCGAAAGTTTTGATCACCCTGGGATCGTGATTGACCGCATCGGCGATGTTTTCGGCCACGGTCTTGCCGCTGACGGTCACCAGATCCGTGTGCAGGAGATGGGAAATTTCCTTCATCACCACCGGCAGGCCGCCGGCGTAGCAGAAGTCTTCCATCAGGTGCTGACCCGAGGGCTGAAGATTGAGCAGGCAAGGCATCTCGCTGCCCAGTCGCTCGAAATCGTCGACGGTCAGCTTGATACCCAATCGGCCGGCAATGGCGATCAGATGGATCACCGCGTTGGTGGAGCCACCAATGGCCGCCAGTGTGCGAACCGCATTCTCGAAGGCCTCGCGGGTGAGCACCTGGCTGATGGTCTGGTCGGCGTGCACCATCTCGACGATGCGACGTCCTGCGCTTCGGGCCAGGACATTGCGACGTCCGTCGACCGCCGGAAAGGCGGCATTGCCCGGCAGTCCGATGCCCAAGGCCTCAACCATGCTGGCCATGGTGCTGGCGGTGCCCATGGTCATGCAGTGGCCATGGCTGCGGTGCATGCAACTCTCGGCTTCAAAAAAATCTTGCAACTTCAAGGTGCCGGCACGCACTTGTTCGCTCATGCTCCACACGCCTGTGCCTGAGCCGAGTTCTTGGCCGCGCCATTTGCCATTGAGCATGGGGCCACCACTCACCCCAATGGTGGGCAAGTTGGCACTCGATGCGCCCATCAACAAAGAAGGCGTGGTTTTGTCACAACCCATCAACAGCACCACGCCATCGATGGGGTTGCCGCGAATGCTTTCTTCCACGTCCATAGACGCCAAGTTGCGGTAAAGCATG
>CAZATV010000034.1:0-26789 GCA_964488145.1 uncultured Polaromonas sp. | reverse complement strand
TTGGTCACGTTGATCGTAGGCGTACCACCGTAGGCTACGGCGGGCGTGGACTCGATACCCCGCAGCGCGGTTGCGGAAGTGGTCACTTCCGAGTCCTTGAAACCGAACAGCTTTTCACCCAAAGACGAACTGTTCGCGCCCGTGGTCTTGTTGAGTGTCAGCTGGATGGCGGAGTCGTCGCCTGTCGTTCCGGACTTGACCGCAAAGGTCTTGGTGCTGGCATCGTAGGTGACGCGGATGCCGCTGCGCTGCTCGTTGGCAGGCCGAATCAAGGATCCATTGGGAATAATCTGCAAACTGTTGGAGCCGTCCTCGGCCATTTCGACGGGTGTGGTGCCCAGGCCAAAGACCTCATTGCGACCGTTGGGCCCCTGGGCAATACTGACCGTTGAGGTGCCGTCGACAAACTTGAAGGTGCGCGTATTAAAGTCATACGAGACCTTCAGGCTGTTGGGCCCGTAGGTCGTGACCGTAGCGAGGTTATTGGGGGTGCCAGCAGTCACCACAGTTTTGGTCAAATTGCCATTGGACAAAATTTCGTAAGTCGTCCCTGCAGCGGCTGTAGTGGCAGTTGGGCCAACTGGCGCGCCGACCTGAGACCGAAGCTCGGGTTTGAGATCCAGAGAACGCTGAATAGCCGCCTCATAGCTCTTGGTGGAAATCTTGGTCCAGTCGATCGATGTCACGCCAAAGTCGCTGGCGCTCAGTGCAAGATTGATGGCAACGGGCGCACCCAGGGAATCCACCACCCGGCTGGTGCGAACCGTCATCTCACGACTGGTGGCGTCGGTCAGGTTGAAGTAGGACTCGTCACCGAACGAGCGATTGAGGTAATTGGTCAGCTCCTTGGCAATCTGGTTACCAGTAAGCTTCTGGTCCACATTGCCCAGGTAACTCAGGTCAACGGTAACGGGATTGTTGGATTCGTCGACATCCAGGGTAAACACCTTGGATAGCAAGGCAGCGTTGTCGGCGGAGGCAGACGCCCAGGTTTTGAAGTTGACGCCGTTGGTCAGATCGAACTGAACCGTGTCGATCGGCTCGGTGCTTGAAATAGTAGCCGGCAGTGAGGTGCGGACATCGGTTAATTCATCCAGGGAAATCAGCTGGGTCTTGGCGGTGGTGATTTCGTCCTTGACCTCATTAAAAGGCTTGATCTGACCATACTGGTTCACATAGAGTTTTTCGCCAGCCGGATCAGTGGCTTGCACCAGCGAAGCGTTAACCTGGTCATCGCCCACAAATACATAGGTCTGCCACTTATTGAACGGGCTGTTCTGGTTGGCATTTGCGGTCTTGACGTAATAAACCGTTGCCAAATAACCGTTGCCGCCGTTGTCATAGACGGTCATGGCCGTGCTCTTGTTGTAGGTGGCCGGGTTGGCTCGGTTAAATCGCTCGGTGACCACCTGAGCGTCCGCCGGGAAGTTCAGGCCTAACTGCACCAGAGAGGTCTGTCGAGCCTCTCCGGAGGTTTTTTGCGGGATGGTCAGAACCACCCGCTCGTTCACATTAGCGCTACCGGTCGAGTCCACCGTCGCAGCCATCAGGCGTTGACCGGCTGAATTGACCACATTGAACTGCTCATTGAGCATGAAGGAGCCGTTGCGGGTGTAGATGTCCTGCAGTCCGTCGGCCGACTTGAGCGGGAAGAAGCCATCACCGGTGATGGCCAGATCCAGGGCATTGGATGAGAAAGACACGTTGCCCTGGCTAAATTCCTGGCTCACCTGCTTGAGCGCCACACCCTGACCCACCGTTGACGACGCTTTTTGCAGCGGCGAAGTGGCAAAGATGTCACCAAAGTCCGCGCGTGAGCGCTTGAAGCCGGTGGTGCCCACGTTGGCAATGTTGTTGCTGGTTACACCCAATTGGGCGGTGGCCGAGTTCAAACCCGTGAGCGATGTGTAAAAGGACATGTGCTACTCCTGGTATCCGGGGAAGTTCTTGGAAGAAATCGTTAATCGCCAATGCGCTTGACATCAGCCAGCCTGATCGACTGACCACCTTGCACCTGCACCATCAGTTCACCGCTGGCTTCCTGGCTAATGCCGCGAATCGTTGCAGTGGTGCTGATGGTTGGGGTGATGTTCTTGCCCTGGGCCACGGCGGCGGCCCGGAATCGGTAGTTACCTTCAGGCTGAGTCTGGCCCTGGCTGTTCTGACCACTCCAGGTGAAGTTCAGGCGTCCTGCCGGCTGGGGACCGAGGATCTGCTGGTGCACCACCTGACCCGCCGCGTTGAGCACGTCGACCTGCACGCCGTCAGCGCCGTTGGGAAGCTCAATGTCGGCAGTAACTGGCTGATCTTTGCTCAGCTGGAAGGCGCTGCTGGGCACCACCACGCTCTTGCCGATCAGGGCTGCGCCGGCCATCATGCGATCACCCTGCAGCGACTGGGTGAGGGCCGCCAGTTGTGTGGCCATATTGGTGGTGGCCTCAAGCTGTGAAAACTGAGCAAGCTGGGCTACAAAGGCCTCGTTCTTCGTGGGATCCAGCGGATTCTGGTTTTGCAGCTGCGTGGTAAAGAGCTTGAGGAAGTCCTGCTGATTGGCCGTGGTACCCAGAGCTTTGGGCTTGGCCATCTCTTCTTCGTAACTCTTGATGCCCGCGGGCAGCTTGCGAGCACTGGCCGACGAAGCGGTCGAGGCCGGGTTGACGCTGGCTGCGTTGGTGTAGAGAGCGGTGGAAGTCATCTTGGATCAGCCTTCTTAGCTGCGGGTGATGTCCAACGTGCGTAGCATCAGCTGGCGCGTGGTATTGATCACTTCGACGTTGTTCTGGTAGGACCGCGAGGCTGCCATCATCTCGACCATTTCGGTCATTTCATTGACGTTGGACAAGTAAACAAAGCCCTCTTTGTCGGCCAAGGGGTTGCCCGGATCGGAAACCCGGCGAACCGGCGAAGGATCGTCAATCAGCGCGTCGATTCGAACGCCTCCCTGGTAGTTCTGATCACGCGGAAGCTGCTTTTGTTCGTCCAGTACCGCCTTGAAAACGGTTCGCTTGGCGCGAAAAGCCTCTTGCTCGGTTCCCGCAACGGTGCTGGAGTTGGCCAGGTTGGAGGCCACCGTGTTCATGCGGGCCATTTGCGCATTAAGGGCGGAGCCGGCGATTCCAAATATGTTGTCAATGGGCATGGTGATCACTCTCCCTTGAGGGCTTTGCGCATGGAACTCACACGCTGCTCCAGGAATTGCAGCGTGGCCTGGTAGTCCGCTGCAGCCTTACCGTACTGGGCTTGTTCTATATTGAGTTCAACCGTGTTACCGTCGAATGAGGCGTTGAAGGGTACGCGGTACATGACACCGTGGGGTGATTCCGGATCGGCCTGCTCATAGTGCCCCTTCTGTGTGGCTACCAGGGGATCTTTACGAACGCCGCTCAGCACCGAGCGAAAGTCGATGTCCTGCGCTTTGAAGTGCGGCGTATCGGCGTTGGCAATATTGCGGGCGAGCAACTCCATGCGCCGGCTGCGCACATCGAGGGCCCGCGCATGGATATCCAGGGCTTTGTCGATGAAGTTCATGGCTTTGTAGGTCCTGCAATCAAGGGTCCAGGCCTGCCGGTTTCCCGACAAACCAGCCGGACGCATTCCGGCTTCAAGCGCTTGACCGCAAATCCCGTGCCACGCCTTTACGACGCCTGCAGGAGGCCCGGTCAGGTCCAAAGCGGCAAGGCCAGCGCTTGCCGGCGGCAATGGGCGGCAAACATTTGCCGGCAGGCATCGCGGTGCGTGATGCCAACGCCTGGCGAGTTGGTCTCCGATCGCGCTGAGGGCAGCGCTCCCACTCGCTGAGGCCTTCTGCTTCAGTTCAAGCTTGTGGGCGCTGCTCCCTGGCGACGATAGGACCTCCTAATTGGCCCCGTTATTGCAAGACTCCCTTGACTTCACGCCAGGTGTCGGCTCCCCAACACCCCCATGAATTGTGTAGAGGCCCTTCAATGCAAATCAACCGTCCCACCCTGCTCCGCGATTCGCTCAGTCACGGCATGGCCGCTGTCTGCGCCCTGTTGGCGGTAACGCTGATTTGCCTGGCTCCATCGGCTCAGGCTCAGGCTCAGCAGAGTCCCCTGGTATCGGGTGCTCAGTCTCCTCTTCCGCCGTCGCAGGAACGCCTGTTCCAGCAGGCGAGAAACTGGGTGATGAACCAGCAGCCCACGCCTTCAGAGCCGGTTCAATTCGCGGCGCTGGACAGCCGCGTTCAGATAGCCGATTGCGGCCAGCCTCTGCAGTTTGACTACCCCTTCAGCGGCTCGCGGGAGACCTTAAGGGTACGATGCACCCAGCCGGCGCCCTGGCAGATGTTCCTGCGCCTGACCAGCAGGCCGGCCCCCCTGGCCGCCGCGCCGGCGCGCAGCCCACTCGCATCGACCGCCGGCAGCCCAAGCACGATTCAACCGCAGCAGAGAACCGTGGTAGTCGCGCGGCAACTCATCAAGCGCGGCACCGAATTGACTCCGGACCTGATGGAAGAAGTTCAGCGCCCCATCCAGGGTTTAGACCCGCTGGCCATCAACTCCGTCAAGGACGCCGAGCGGGCTGAGGTGATTCGGGATATTCCCGCGGGCACAGTGTTGCGCAGTTACGACATTAAGCGGACGCTGCTGGTCCGCAAGGGTCAAGCGGCTCAGTTGACCGTGGGTCAGGGCTCAGGCTTTCAAATTACGGTACGGGTCGAGGCGCAGCAGGATGGTTACCTGGGCGAACAAATTCGCTTAAAAAACACCGAATCGGGTCGACTCATATCGGGCGTGGTGACCGGGCCGAACGCGGTCAAGGGTTTATAGGCCAGGTTTTTGAGAAAATGACTCAAGTTTGGCCGGCCGCGTCCGATTCATAGGACGTCAAAGGACCAAAGCGGGCCTTACAACAGAAAGAGAGCCTCATATGACCGATCCGATTTCACAGTATGGAAGACTGAATCCGTCGGATAGCGCGGCGCGCGGCAGCGCCGAGAAGGTCAGCAAAAAGGCCAGCGCCTCTACTGGCAGCGCCTCGCCTGCCGACAGCAGTGAGCGCGCCGCCCCTGCCCAGGACACGGTTTCCCTGAGCAATGTGACCCAAAAAGTGATGGCAGAGCCTGACTTTGACCGCGCCAAGGTGGAGTCGATCAAGCAGGCCATCGCCGAGGGCCAATACCCTCTTGACCCCCGACGCATTGCCGAGAGCTTTCTGGCTCTCGAGCGCATGATCCGTGAGTGAGCAGG
The DNA here is from genome assembly GCA_964488145.1 of uncultured Polaromonas sp. GTDB lineage: Bacteria > Pseudomonadota > Gammaproteobacteria > Burkholderiales > Burkholderiaceae_C > Polaromonas. The sequence continues at coordinate 21,579 of CAZATV010000034.1, read as the reverse complement.
ACCGGCCTCAACGTCTTTTGACCCTGGCTCGCGAGCTCGAGCAGGTGCTGGAACAGGAGTTTCAGGCGCTTCAGCAGCAGCAACTCGAAACCTTTGACCGCCTGCAACCGGCCAAGACAGAGTTGCTGGCCGAGCTCTCACGGCTGTGCCCGACGGCCGACGAATTGCAGCAGGATCCAGCGTGGGCAGCGCTGCGCGAGAGCCTTCTGCGCGGCCGCGATGCCCACCGGCGCAATCACATCCTCATTGAGCGAAAACTCGAGGCAATCCGCGGCGCGCTCAGCAGCCTTCAAGTGGAGAACCCCGCAGCCTCCGTCGAGGTCTACGACCGTCTGGGCAAGGTCTCTCGATTTAACAAGGGTCGGGGCTTTCAGGACGCCTGAGCGGCCTCCTTTACAGACGAGCTTGCTTGCCTCAGGCCGCCTCATCAACTGCCGACCGTCCGCCGCGTTTTTCATCGCCAGGGCGCATGCCCTTGAGCCAGTAAACCCACGACAGAATCACGGCCACCGCGGTGTAGAGCTCGGGGGGTATTTCGTCATCAACATTGAGCCGGCTGAGCAGGGCCAGAAGCTGCGGATCTTCTGTGACGTAAACGCCCTGACGACGGGCCTCCTCAACCAGGCGTTCGGCCAGCTCGGCATCGGCCTTGGCCGTGAGCACGGGTACTGCATTGAGGCCGTATTCAAGAGCTACCGCCCGTTTTCGATGTCGCACCTTGGGTCCTCCTCATGCGCGCACATCAATCACCAGACCACGACCGGAGGGCACCCAATCGGCCTGGGCAACCGGACGGGGCCCGTGGATGACCTGGAAAGACTGCAGAACCAAGCCCGACTCGGACAGTTGCGCCAACAACTCGCCCGAGCGCGCCCGCGCCTGCGTCACGACGCTCTCCCGCAGGGCCCACATGGTCAGATCGACCCGATCGGGGCCGGGAAGCTGGGTCTTGAGCCAAACTTCGCCCAGGTCCTGGCTGCGTGAGTGAACATTGACGGTCAAAGGCGGCGGCTCCTCACCTTCCTTGCGCGGGGCGCGCCGAAATTGCAGCTCGATCGGATCCGAATCGACAAAGGGCAGCATGAGATTGATCATGACCTCCTTCTGTGCCTGCGCCTGCGCAGTCTGAACCTGCGAGGCTTCAATATCGTCAAGAGCACGAGAGAGCGTCTGGACCGTATCGGCGGAACCCGCGCCCTCGCCGTCTTCCTCGCGCGAAAGCGAGACCATCAGGCGACGCAGCAGTTGCTTAGGATCCTCCGCAGGAACGGGTAAGCCACGCAGCAATCGCGACTCCGGCCCCATTGCGTTGGCAACGGCCCGATGGATAGCCTGAGCCAGCGCCTGCGGATCGATCTGCCGCATGGACAACTGCATGCTACGCCACTGAGCCTGCAAATCGGAACGGCCGACCGTTTGCAGCAGCGCATCGAACACACCGGGTTTCATCAGGCTGGACAATTGCTCCTGGCCCGCAGGACGAAACAACAGACTGCTTAACCGCGAAAAAAATGGCGCTGCTGCGGTAGCCAGTTGTTGCGCTGGCAAAGGTTGCAGGCCCATCGCATTGACCCCTGCGGGCACCGCCTGCAGGTTGACGGTCTGACCCGGCTGCCACGAGGCCGTCAAAGGCGAGCGCGGCACATCGACCTGTTTGCCGCGCAGCAACAAGGTCAACTCGTCTCCGCGGGATTGAACCAGGGCCTGCACGATCTGTCCGTCCCGCAAATCGAGCTCTCGAGCCTGTGCCACCGTCAGGGGCAGAATTCTGCCCTCCAGGTAGATCGGGTTGGACCGACCGGGAAGCTGCGCGAGGTCGGTCGGCGGAATCAAGGGTAGCGCACCCAGCGCCGACGCTCGTCGGCCGATGTGGGTGGCGGGGGGAAATATGCAGCAGCCTCGCGCGGCTCGAGCAGTGGCATCAGGATCTGCCGGAGCATGGCGTGCTGGTCGGGCAGCGTGACCGCGGTGCCCGGCTTGAGGCGGGTGTTGCGACCGGCAGAAAATACCTTGGGGTTGGCTGCGATCAGGGCCTCGCGCAGCAACTCCTCCTTCAGCGGGCTGTCGGCCATAGCCTTCTTGACGATGCGATCAGCGTTATCACCGGCCACAGTGACATAGGATCGGGCAGGATTGGTTTGACCGGCGGCCGCATCGAGCAAGGCCGGCGCCGCGCTTCGGGCAGCTGGACCAGCCGCCTGCACAAGACCGCATACGGTGAACAGCACGAGCGCGGCACCGACGAGGCGGACCGGAAATTGGGCGGCATTCATAGGAGCTCCCGAGGATCAAAAGAGCTGCCCGCGAGTCGGCGAGCAGCGACAAGCTCAAGGCGCGGAGACCTCAGCAATTTACGGCGATGGGCGATCATGGCGACTCCACCGGCCAGGCCTGCCAGCGAGGTTTGACGGCAGCGGCGGGTCCGGCCAGCACCTGTAGCTGGGCCTGATGGTCGGACACCCGCTCCACCCGCGCAAGGACGAGGGATGCAGCCGAATCCTTCTCAAGCATGCGCGAGGGCCAGCGACGCCGGTCGGACACCAGCCATTCGTCCCCGGCCTGAACCCCCGCCAGAGCACCCTGATCAATCTGCAGACGGTCGCTACCGGCTTGCAGCACCTGAACTTGAACCGGCTCGCACGCCAGACGCTCGGTCACCGCTTTGGACCAAACCTGCACCATTTCCCTGAGTTGCTCGCGGCTGGCTGCGCTCAATCGGGGGGCCGCCCAGTTGTCGACATGCGTCTCGAAGGTGAGCTCAGAGGCACGCTGCAGGGCCGGGGATTTTTCTCGCGGAGACTGTAGCAACAGACTCAGGCGAACACGGACGGGCGTAGAGGAGGACCAAGGCAGCCATTTGTGCTCCGCAACCGCTGGTATCGTCTCCAGCGCGATCAGCAGCTGCCAGGGCACAGCCGGCGACAAAGCCGAGCCACCGGTCAGGACCCGTTCGTATGCCTCGGCACTGGTGCGCGAGGGCTGGGCCGGCAAAGCTGGCAGTTCCACCAACTGCCAGCGCGTGGCCCGCCAGGGCGCCTCACGCCAGGATTGTCCCAAGACCGCAATCGCATCGCGCAGCAAATGCGTCTCATCAACACTCCAGCGACCGAGCACCTGCATCTGCAGACCCAGTACATGCTGCAACTTGTCTTTCAGGCGGCAGGCACCGACATCGGTGCGAGCCGACTGGGGCTTGAGCAGATCCTGGGATGACTCAACCTGCAAACGGGCCTGCGGCACCCCCTGCTCGTCTCGTGCATAGGAGAGTACACGCACCCCGCGCACCTGCATACCGGTGCGAAAGCTGCTCGCCTCTCGCAGGGCGCCCTGAGCGTCGATCCATGAAGCGGTTTGGACCTGAGTGCTGCCCTGCAGGGACTGATGCGTCAGACCGTTGCGTAGGGCCTCCAGACGCTCCTCGGGGCTAAGCCCAGCCGCCAAGGCCAGCACCGGCACGGCGGTCAGCAGCAAGCCCGCGCCGATCCGATGCAGCCAGGCGAAGACCTTCGCTGTCGAGACAAGCCTGCGGTCAAACATGGCTTAACGCGCCCGGGCTTGGATATGTCCCAGATACAGGGCACGCAAATCCTGCACCACCGCCTTGTCAAGGCTCAGGGTGGTCTCGTAAGTGTCATCGCCGGTGGGCGTGATGCTGACCAGAACGGCGCCATAAATCACGCCCTCGACCCGGGCACGAAAGGAGTCGCTCTGCACCACCATGTCGGCCACCGTGGTGGTGGCATCGAGCTGCTGCCCATAGACCTGCTCGGCCAGCGAGCGGTAAGCCTCAAGCTTGGCTGCACGGATGGCCATCAGACGTTGCTGGGCGGGATTGCGATGATTCTGCACGCTGATGACGGCATAGCCGGTGGCCGTCAGCGTTTCGCGCTTTTCTACCAAGGGCGCCACCATACCAGGCGATTCGGCGCGCTGGGCCGACCGGGAGGCCGGCACCTGCGCCGGCTCGGTCGCTGCCGCCTGAGGAGCGAGCAGCGGCGCAAGCGATTGGCAGCCCGAGAGCGCTGCCAGGACCACGGGGCCGAAAGCCCAGATCAAGCCGCGGGAGAGAAGATAAGAAGGTTTCATGCTGATTCCTGGTAAGGCGGGGCGTGACGCTCTTTAACGCCTGTTGAATCGGCATGAGACGGACAAGCTTGAGCCGCACCCCGGGCCGATGCAAAAACAAGACAAAACCTCACTGGACACGATTCTGTGCAACAAATTATTTGATTTTTTTACTGTTTGTGTCAGACTTCATGACAGAAGTTCTCCGAAAACACTATAAATGTCAACTATTCACCCGTTTATCGGGAAGAGTTCGACCGCGCAAGCCGTCCGGGCCATGATTACCCGGGTGGCCAACTCGCCGGCCACCGTCCTGATCACCGGCGAAAGCGGTACCGGCAAGGAGCTGGTGGCGCGAGCCTTACATGAGCAGTCCGATCGCCGCGGAGGCAATTTCGTTCCCATCAACTGCGGAGCCATCCCCAAGGACCTGATCGAGAGTGAACTCTTTGGCCATCGCAAAGGGGCCTTCACCGGGGCCATGGCCGATCGTGTGGGCCGGTTTGAGTTGGCCCATGGCGGTACGCTCTTCCTCGATGAGATCGGGGATCTGCCACTGGACATGCAGGTCAAGCTGCTTCGGGTGCTGCAAGAGCGGCAGGTCGATCCGGTCGGTAGCACCAAACCCGTGCCGGTCGATGTACGGGTGGTGGCGGCCACACACCGCGACTTGGAAGCGGAAATCAGCGCTGGCCGGTTTCGCGAAGATCTGTACTACCGGATCAACGTGCTACCGCTGCACACCTGTGCCTTGCGCGACCGGCCGGAAGATCTGCCGGAACTGCTGGCTTTTTTTTCCAAACGGTTTGCACCCAAAGGACAAGCCTGCATCAGCTTTACCGAGGACTTCCTGCAAGCGATGCAGGCCTACAACTGGCCGGGCAACGTACGGGAGCTATCCAATCTGGTGGACCGTTTCAGCACCCTCTTCAGCGGCGAACATCTGGCCCTGGGGACGGTGCCGGCCAATCTGCTGCCCAAGGGGCTGGCGCTGTTGCAGGCTGAGCGCTGCGCTAACCCCAGCACCAGTCTGTTGCCCGTCGAAACCAACCCGGCTCCGGCCGACCTTGCGGCAGAACCGACCGCCGCAGCGGTCAGCGATGTGGAAAGCATCATCATGATGGCTCAGGGTACGGCCCTGCCGATCCTCCCCCCCGAGGGGCTAAGCCTGAAGGAGCGCCTGGCCGACATTGAACGAGACCTCATTCAACAGGCGCTCGTACGCACCGAGGGTAATGTGTCGCAAACGGCGCGCCTGCTTAATCTACAGCGCACCACGCTGATCGAGAAGATTCAGAAGTACGCCCTACGGCCAGAAAGTTGAAGAGCCCAGGGGCCTCAAGGCTTATCAGGCTGTTTGCGCGGATACTGCACCATGCTGTCTCGCGCGCGTGCGGCCGCTGCTTCTTGCGCCGCCCTTGACCCTTCAGAGGACTGCCGCTCCCTCTGCTGACGGGCCAGTGCTTCAAGCTCACGCCGAACGGCCGTCGTGTCCCCGACTGCACCTTGCATAGACTGAATCTGCCCGGCGATGCGATTGGTGGCAGCTGACTGACTCTGAAATCTTGCCTCCAAGGCGGCAACTTGTTTGGTCAGGGCCGCCAGACGGGCCTCGACCTGCTTGGCGGTCTGCTCAGGCACGCCCTGCGAAGTTTTGACCACCTCTTCCATGCGCGCATCGAGTCGGTTGTGAGCTGCCAGCAGCTCGCCCTGCTTGGTCGCCACCGTCTTGAGCATTTCCTGCGCGCCGCCCACCAACTCAAGCGATGCATCCATCTCCACAACCCGCTTGCCGACCGCCAGCACCATGTCGTCGAGTTGAGCCACCCGCCCTTGCAAGCGAAGGCTCATGAATACGAAGAGCGCGGCCGTGATCAGCATCACGCTGCCGGCCACACCGAGGAGAATCATCGAGAACTTACCCTGTTTTCGGCTGCCCAGCAGCATCTCCTGGTTGCCCTTGAGCAGATCCTGAGTGGCATTGCGCAAATCCAAACCGGCATTAGCAGCCAGGCTGGCAGCACGGGTGGCCAGTTCAGCCGAGTCCATGACCACCAGTTTCATGTCTTTCACGTCGGAGACCGCCTGGGCGTCGGCCATCTCGGGCTGGGCTGATGCCGCTTCGTTGGCCGAGGCCTGGGGTTCATTGGGTTTGGTGTCCATGGCTGACTCCTGTGTATTCATACCGGCGCATTCGCGCGATGACTGGGGCCGGCCATCGCCTCGAGCTGGTCGAGTCGGACGCGAACCTTGTCGTTCTCGATCTTGAGTTTGACCACCCGGGCTGGAAAGTCCATCTCGACCCACTGCTGATCGGCCGCACCAATGGCCTCTTCAATCTGCTGCTTCTGGGCCTGGCCAGCCTCTGCGATCAACTGCTGGGCCTCTTGCAGAGGCACAGGCGGCGGCGCCACCCGACGGCTGCCTTCGCGGGGGGCTGCACGGACCGGGTCCGGCGGCACAGCAATCTTGTGGTCATGCATCGCCCGCTCGATTACGGGCGCTGGCGACGCCTGCGCAGAGCGGGCGGGCACCGCCTGCACTTGTTCAAAATGATCATGAGCAGAGCGTTCAATAACTGGTCCGTCTGAACGCACCGGTGAACTGCCCTCGGGAGATGGCAACGGCTCGAGACGATCTTGAACGGACCGCTCAAAGACAGGCCCAGCGCCGCTTTCCTCGGCGGGAATCTGCGCGGCAGGTAAAGGTTCGAGATGGTCCTGCACGGAACGCCCGAACACTGGCCCGGGTAGTGACTCTTCGCCGATCGCCGCGGTCTCTGCAGCCGCCAGTCGACGCTCGCGCAGGAAACGGTCAACAGCCGTCTCGGTATCGCCCTGGGATGCGGTCAGCGGCGCGGGGACATCCTCAGGGGCCTGCAAAATGCGCTCAGGTGCACCCGAAGCAGTTCTCTCAAATACGATCCCCGCGGCATCCTGATCGACTGAAACAGGCGGGGGAAGCTCAGAAGGCGAATCAGGCGCAGTGCCTTCGGGCCCATTGTCGTGGCCGACCAGAGTTTGTCTGACCTGTGGCGCATGGGGGTCCGAGGGCTTGGAGGTGGCCACTGCGGTCCCCTCGGCTACGCTCACCGAATGCTGAACGTCCTGTCGAATGATGGAGGGTTGATCACTCATCAGCTGGATCTCCCTTGGAAGGCGACCGCACCAGCGCCGGATACTCCCGGCTTGATGTCGGAGGCGTTAGGCACGTTTGGGACGGCCTTGACCGGTTGCTGGCCGGCAGGCTTAAGCATTCCGAAGCGGGCCCCGTGCAAACCGGCCGATACAGCGACCGACAGGCCTACCAGGCCAGCAATAGCCAGAACCCAGCGCAGTCGGAAGGCACGGGCCGCCGGAGCGGGTGCCCTGCGCTCGACGGGCTTACCGCTTATGACCGACTTGGCCGAACCGTTGCGCAGTCGCGCGGCGGAAGCTTTCAGGGCCTTGAGGGGCTCCACAGCCTTGAGTGACCTGAGTGCAGACCGAAGGCCGCCCATACACCTGGCTGGTAGGCCCAGCCAAGAAACCCGGCTTTCCCGGCCCGGTGCCGAAGGGAGCTCAGAAGGCTCAAGCACCCGGCTATCGCCATCTTGATGGAAGCTAAATGGCTCTGGCGGGTGGGCTGCCGGCTCTCTGAGATCAGGGCTCACCACCTCAGGTTGCAAATGCCGCAATAGTTGACTGACCAGACGCTCACAACCCTCGACGCGCGCCTGAGCCAGCATGGCTTGCGCCTGTTCGGCCGTCGGGCCTTCCACGTCCCAGCGTACGAAACGCCGGCCGAGCGACTCGAAGGCCTTGCGACTGCGCCGAGCCGGACCTAAAAGCAGCACCACACGGATGTTGGCGCCCGGAAAATGACTGACCAGCCGGGCCATCAATTGAAGTTCATGCTCGGCCAGGGCACCCGCGTCGTGAATCACCCAAATACGCTGAGGGACCAGGGCTACACCTTCGGCCATGGCCTCGCGCACCGTCTGACGGGCCAGAGCCTGATTGAATTGGCCCACCAGCGCCTCGGTACTGGCGGGAAAGTAGGTTTCAATCTGGCTCTGCGGGCAAGCGCGGCGCAAACGCTCGGCCAGCAGCTTGCCGTAGTGGTCCAAGGCGGCATCATGCTGGCTGGACAAAGCCACACTGCGCCCTTCTTGCGTCAAGGCCGCCACGCAAGCCTCCAAGCGGAGACGGTCGGCTGCTCGGAAAAACAGCGACGGGAGAGCCGAACCGTCGGCTGCCAGGCTTAGGGTCAGATCGATAGAGGTATTCATGCGGTCTCCAATTTGCCGTTGGCATCAAATCGCATCGAGGGCGGAACGCTTGGGGTGGGTCGGGCCATAGGTTCAACGCCAGGACGGACCTGGGCCAGGCTGAACACATAGGCGATCACCGGCGCTACAGCGTGGTAGAGCGCCTCGGGAATCGGTTGGTCCACCTCTGTGGTGAAGTACAGGGCGCGGGCCAGTTGCGGCGAGGAGAACGTCTCCACGCCGTGCAACTTGGCCTCTTCTCGAATACGGGCGGCGATGTGATCGGCACCCTTGGCCAGCAAGATCGGCGCACCGTCAGAGGTGGGGTCATAGGAAAGCGCCACCGCAAAGTGCTCCGGGTTGGTAATGATCACATCCGCATCCTTGATCTTGCTGATCATCCGGGCATTGGACATCTCGCGCTGGCGGCGGCGAATTTGCTGCTTGACCTCCGGCCGGCCTTCCATGTCCTTGAGCTCATCCTTGACCTCTTGCTTGGTCATACGCAGTTTCTTGAAGTAACTCCAACGCTGATAGGGAGCATCAATCATGGCAATCACCACCAGACTGAAGGTCAGCCACAGGATGGATTGGATGATCATCTGCCCGGTCAGCCCCATGGCGGGCTCCAGACCCATGTTGGCCACACGGATCAGATCTACCAGGTAACGATCGATCAGCCACCAAAGCACCGAACCCACCACCAAACATTTGGCAATGGCTTTGATCAGCTCAACCAGAGCATGAAGACCAAGCATGCGCTTGAAACCGGAGATGGGGCTGAGCTTGCTGAAGCGGGGACTGAAAGCCTTGGCCGAAAAGTGAAAGCCGCCCGTAATGCCAGAGGTGCCAATGGCAATCACCACGGTGACCAGCATCAGGGGTAGCACCACCAGCAAGCCCTCGGCCACAGCATAGAAAAAAGTCGATGGAATCAACAGCGGCATTTCCAGCGTGCGGCGATCGAAGCTAAAACCCTGTTTCATCTGCTCTGCAAAGCGGCTGACCCACCAGCTGCCCATCAGGGCCATCACGACGGCCGCAGAGATCATGACGGCCGCTGCAGGCAGCTCAACGCTGCGTGCAACGTCGCCCTCTTCCACCGCCTTGCGAAGTCGCCGGGCGGTAGGCTGTTCGGTTTTTTGAGAGCTGTCTTCACTCATGGCAGCCCCCTCAGCTCAATCCCACCAACAGGCGGGTCTGGGTCAGGCCCTGAGTCCAGAGCCACTGCAGCCGGGCCCCGATATTGCCCATGGACAACAAAAACACCAAAAAACCGATGACGATGGTGACCGGCAAACCCACCGCAAAGATGTTCATGCTGGGCGCAGCACGGGTAATCACGCCGATACCGATATTGATGAATAACAGCGTCACCATCACCGGCAGCGAGATCAGCACCGCACCCAGGAAAATCATGGAACTCCAGGCCAGAACCTGCGTCCAGCTCTGATCCACCAGAATCAGCGTGCCCACCGGCAGGCTGACAAAGCTCTCCACCACGATGGCCAGCAGCAGGCTGTGCCCACCCAGACCCACAAAGACCAGGGTGGCCAAAACAATCAGAAATTGAGCAATGGTGGGAACATTGCCCAGATTGGGATCGATCATCATGGCCATCGAAAGACCCATGGAATTAGAAATGGTCTGGCCGGCCACCACCACTGCAGCGATGGCCACCTGAAGAATCAGGCCCATCAGCAAACCGATGGTCAGTTGGTTGACGATTTCCCTCAGACCCTGGGCCGAAAGCGGGTCAATGCGGGGCCAGTCAAAGAGTGGGTAGACCATGATCGCCAGGGCGAAGGCCAGCAGGATGCGAATGCGGGTGGTCAGGGCCGGCAGAGAAAAGACTGGCGCGTAGAGCATCAGGGCCGACATGCGCAGCATGGGCCAAAGGAGTGCATAGAAGCGCTCCACAATATCGATGGCAGCTACGGTAATCAAGCGGTCCCTCAGGTAAAAAGCGCTGGGATGCGCATGAACAAGGCCCGGGTGTAGTCCACCAGAGTACTAATTTGCCAGCCGCCCACCACCGCAAGAGTCAAGGCCATGGCGGCCAGCTTGGGGATGAAGCTCAGCGTGGCCTCGTTGACCGAGGTTGCAGCCTGAACAATACCGACAATCAAGCCCACACCGAGGGCCACCAGAAGCAGGGGGGCCGATACCAACACGGTAATCCAGAGGGCTTGTGAACCCAGTTCTACGACAGTGGAGGTATCCATGGCTTTCGTCCTTGGTCTCAAAAGGTGTAGCTCGATGCCAGTGAGCCCATGATCAAACCCCAGCCATCGACCAGCACAAAGAGCATGAGCTTAAAAGGCATGGAAATCATCATGGGCGAAAGCATCATCATGCCCATGGACATCAGCACGCTGGCCACCACCAGATCGATGACGACGAAGGGGATGTAAATCAGAAAGCCGATGGTGAACGCACTCTTGAGTTCCGAGGTAATGAAAGCCGGCACCAACGTGGTGAAAGGCACTGAAGCGGCGTCAATCGGCTCACCCTTGCGGGCGATCTGCATGAACAGGGCAATGTCGTCCTGCCGAGTCTGCTTGAGCATGAAGTCGCGGATCGGCCCTTCCGCGGCGGCCATCGCCCGCTCGGCACTCATGCCGTTATTCATGAAGGGGACGATGGCATTTTGGTAAACATCGCTGAGCACCGGCTGCATGATGAACAGCGAGAGGAATAGCGCAAGACCCACCAACACCATATTGGGGGGGGTCTGGCCTGTGCCCAGGGCCTGGCGCAGGAGGGACATGACGATGATGATGCGCACGAAAGAGGTCATCATCAGCAATAAAGACGGCAGCAGTGTCAGCGCTGTCATCAGCGCCAGCAGTTGCAGCGTGATGCTGTACTGGGTGCCGCGCGGGCCCTGGCTGGTTGTCACCATGGGCAAGCCCTGCGCTGAGGCGAGATCGGGCATAACCACGGCTAAAACGATGAGGCCCGACACCAGCAGGCGACCAATCAGTCGTTCATTGCTCACGACGAGACTCCCGCTCCAGCAGGGCCTGGGCCGTCATGGGATAGGCATCTCCCGCGGACGGAGCCGCGACACCGGCCTCACTCGGCCCCGACGCTTGGGATGCGGGCGCTTTGGCGGCCCACTGCCCGAGGGCGCTGATTTGGGTGGGCGATATGCCGAGCAATACCTCGTGATCGTCCACGCGAACCAGGGCAAGCTTCTGCCGGGCGCCGACACCCGTGCTTTCAATAATCTGCAGCCGACGCCCGGGCACAGCCTGGGCGATACGGCCCTGCATGCGGCGCAAGCCCCACAGCACTGCGCCCATCAGGCCGAAGACCAGAATCAGGCTGCCGATGACGCGCAAGGTTTCCATGGAGCATAGGTCCGCAGATCAGAGGTTCTTCATGCGCTCGGAAGCGGGTACCACCCGGGTCAAGCGAATGCCATACCGATCGTTGACCAGCACCACCTCGCCCTGGGCAACCACGGTCTTATTGACCAGCAGATCCAGCGGCTCGCCGGCGATGTGATCGAGTTCGACCACACTGCCCTGCGTCAGACGCATGAGATCGCGAATCTTGATCATGGCGCGACCCACCTCGACCGAGATGGTGACCTGTATGTTCTGCAGCACCTCGGGGTTGATCTGACCATCACCGGCGGCGCTGGAGGGGGAAGTGGTTTCGCTCATGGTTTTTCGTCCTGAGGTTTATTGCATGCCGGGAATAACGCTGCGCTCGATCTGGACGGCCGTCTGGCTGCCCAGGTTGCCAACCTTCACGTCGAAGGCCGGGACATCGCTGATGTGCAGACGTGCCAGGTCCGGTTTCTTGAAGAACAGAATATCGCCAGGTTGCATGGACTCGATCGCACCCAGGCTGGAGGGAATTTCACCGAGCAAGACGCGCAACTCCACCGCGGCGCTGTCGACGGCCGAACCCAGTTGCGTGCGCCACTGGTTGTCCGATTCTTCGTTGCCATCGCCCGTCTGGACCCGGCTGCGCAGCAAGTCCCGGATGGGCTTGAGCGAGGCATAGGGATAGACCAGGTCGATAAATCCTTGGGTGTTGGGGCCGGCCTCCACCTCAAAGCGCGAGACGATGACGAGATCCTGCTCATCGGCGATCTGAGCGAACTGCGGATTGATCTCAGAGCTCACCACATCATGTTCGATGTCCATGATGGGGGACCAGGCGTCCTTCAAAGACCGGAAGAACACCTCCAGAATCATGTTGATGATTCGGGTTTCGGTGGGCGTGAACAGGCGGGTGGGTGGCAACTGCGCCACGCCACGGCCAAAGCCCCCAAAAAAACTGTCGAGTGAACTGAACACCACCACTGGATCGATAGCCACTATGGAGTAGCCCCGCAGGGGATTCATCCGAACCATATTGACCGACAGCGGCGCCTTCAGGCCTTTGAGGTAGTCGCCAAAACGGGAAATCTGTACCCGGCTCGGTGCAACTCTCGGACTGGAACGCAGCATTTCCAGCAAACCCAGCCGGAAGGTGCGAACAAAGCGCTCGTTGATCATGTCGATGGACGCCACATTGACGCCCAGACTGGAATCCTCGCTGGCCAGATCGTGCTTGCGCACGCGCATGGCGGTGTTGTAGCCGGTATCGACAGGAATGCTGCCGTCATTGATGCCCTCAGCCAGGGCCGAAAGTTCTTCTGCACTCAACAGTTGGTCAGCCATGATTTAAATCGGTCCTTGCCGGTACGCCGACCTCACTGAATGATGAAGGAGGTGAAGAAAACGTCCTCGACGCCGCCGAACTCCTCGAACTTCTCCAGCAGCGTGTTCATGGCATCGCGCAGCTTCTTGGCCAGTTCGACCCGGAATTCCGGCTTGTTGATATCAGACTCCTGGCTCTGGCGCATGACGTCCATCATGACCGACCGCAGGGCAAACTCGTGCTTTTTGATGTTGTCGACTACACGCTGGTCGTAGCGCGTCATGACCGCCACCTGAATGGACATCACTCGCTTGGAGCCGGTGATGTTGACCAGGAACTCGCGCTCCATCTGGAAATAGTTGAAGTCAAAGCGCTGAGCTTCCGGCGACTTCTTGAGCTTCTCGGGCTTGGCGTCCTTGCCATCCTTGCCCTTCTCTCCTCCCTTGGCTTCGGGATCGGCATCAAGGCCCAGAGCAATGCGCTCCTCGGCTGTCAGCGTCGGGGGCTTGGGCTTGAAGAAACCGGTGAAGTACAGGGTTGCGAGCATGGTTCCGGCCACGATCACGATCAGGCCGACCGCGCCCAAGATGATCGGGATCAACTTGGACTTGGGCTTTTGCTCCGCACTTTCCTCAACAACTGCTTCTTCTGCCATGACATACCCCTACGGTGTCTCCTGTGCGATGCATCCACCCTCTCAGGCCAGCACATCCCAGGCACTCGTGCCCCGGCGCACCCGATGATCGGAAGCCTGCACGAGGGTCTCTTGCGAGCCTGTCTCGTGCCCGGCAGCCTGACCGGAAGGTTCAGGCGTGCGCTGGGGTGTCGGATTTCCGCCAGATTGACGGCTCGAATCCCCTTGCACCCAGACATTAGCAACTGCCGTGCCCGACTGGTTCAGGCTCTCGCGCAGGCGCGGCAGACTTTGTGCAATCAGCTCACGGGTCAACTGATTGTCACTGCGAAACACCGCATCGAGTCCACCGGCACTCATATCCAGTTCCAGATCAATGCGGCCGAGTTGGGCCGGATCGAGTCGCATCTGCATCTTCCACTGACCCCGCTCAAGCTGGCTCTGTAAACGTTGTCCGAGGGCTTCACCCAGTCGCTGGGCCAGCTGCTCGTATTGTTCCGCACGTTGAGCCGCCGTGCTGGACCAAGCCAGGGGTGTAGCCGCATGGGTCGGCTGGGTGGCCCGCCCCGGTTCTGGGGAAGCATGGGCGAGGCTGTGGGGGGCTTGCCCATCGCTATCGGCCACGGGCGCATCGGTCAGACCTAATCCAGGGTTAGGTAGCTGAGCTGTCTTGAGCCCGGCCTCGCGCAAGTCCAGACGCAACAGGGCCGTCGAGGCCGCCTGACCCGAGACCAGAGCCCAGGCGGTCTGCTCGCCTGAGCCGCTCATCGCAGCCAGCTGCCGGGTGATCGCCTCTTGGGGCGCCAGACGCAGCCTCAGGGCCTCGACCAGTGTTGGGTCGGGCAGATCTGTCTGGGGCGCCACCGCCTCGGTCTGCGTAACCGCAGGCCCCGCCCCCGGGCTGGCGACCTGCCACCGCAGATCGGTGATCCGGCCGTCCGTAGCAGAGGCCAGGGGGCCTGCTGAAGCTGCGGCCAGAGGTGCGGCCGGCAACGGCCCCAGGGCTGGGGCACTGACCACGGGAACCACAAGGCCCGCGCCCCCATCCACGAGCCGCGTCGGGGTCGCCGCGGCGGCGGCGGGTATCAGCACAGCGACGGCACGGCCGTCGGCCCAGGAGGGACCCCCTGCCCCAGCGGCCGGATCGACCATCGGAGCGCTGCCCGTCGATAACGACAGCGCGGGCCCCTCGTTTTGGTCCTGCGATGGCAGGCTCCAGACTGGCCGCGGCTGTACGCCGCCGACCGATCCGGTCAGCGGTCCATCGCTGGACTGGGCGTCGGCCGTCAGGTTCGAAGCTGTATGGAGCGCCAGATAGACAGGCCGCGATGCTTCGAGCGCCAGTGCGGTGGCCACCATCGGCACTTCGGCCACCGCAGGACCGGCGGTCCGAGCAGTCGTCGCGGCGACCAGGGAGGTGCTGGGCATCTGAACCGCAGGCGATGACAGAGCCATATCGGACGGAGCAGCAGACTCTGCCAGCAAGGCAGCAGCGGCGGCCGACTCCCCGGCGGCTGTACCGAAGAGCGCCTTCAAAGTGGCGTCATCGAGCCCCTGACCGCGGGCAAAGGCCAGCAGGCTGGCCGCATCGGGCAAGGGCTCAGCCACGGTGATGACTTCAATCTGGGGCCCGATGGGAACCGACTTCAGACCCGCAGCGGCAAGATCTTGCCGCCCCCCCGGATCCATCAGATGGCCGAGAAGGTTGGCAAAGTCGGCCCCGCGCATCGCGCTCTGGGGGGCCGGTGCACTGACATCGGCCGGGCTGGCCGGGGCGAGGGGGGCGGGGCTGACAGTAGAAAGGAGTGAAGCGTCCATAGGGGCTCAGGCGTGAACAAATGACTTACCCGGGATCGGGCACTGGGATTTAGCAAAAAGCATGACCGGACAGGACTTGCCGGAACCGCACCCCATACCCCCTGTCAATTTTTCATGGCACGGAGCTTGCACAACCGACTTGAACGCTGGCCTTCGAGTCAGCCTCTGGACCCGAAAAAAGCCCCGATCCACCCTCAAGGTAAAGCCGCCCATGAGCACCCTGACCGTGTCGAGCCTTCGACAGAGCCTGTCCCAGATGAGCATGACCGGGCTGAGTGTGCCCGCGCTGGTCCTGCTGATCGTGGCGATGCTGGTGTTGCCCCTGCCGGCCTGGCTGCTGGATGTCCTGTTCACCTTCAATATTGCCAGTGCCCTCCTGATCGTCCTGATTGCGATCAACACCCGCAAGCCGCTGGAGTTCTCGTCCTTCCCGACCGTGCTGCTGTTTGCCACCATGCTGCGCCTGGCCCTGAACGTGGCTTCGACACGGGTGATCCTGGTTAGCGGCCATGAGGGCGAAGAAGCCGCCGGTCAGGTGATCGCCGCCTTTGGTCACTTTGTGATCGGCGGCAATTACCTGATCGGTTTCATCATCTTCATGATCCTGATGATCATCAACTTCCTCGTGGTGACCAAGGGTGCGGGGCGCGTCTCGGAAGTCAATGCACGATTTACCTTGGATGCGATGCCGGGCAAGCAGATGGCCATCGATGCCGACCTTAACGCCGGCGTGATCGACCAGGAGACCGCCAAGAAAAGGCGAGAGGAACTGTCGCAGGAATCGGACTTCTTCGGCTCTATGGATGGTGCATCCAAATTCGTCAGTGGCGATGCCATTGCCGGGCTGCTGATTCTGGCGATCAATATTGTGGGGGGCCTGATTGTCGGCGTGATGCAGCACAATATGCCCCTGGCCGAAGCGGGACGGGTTTACACCCTGCTGACCATCGGCGACGGCCTGGTCGCCCAGATCCCCGGCCTGTTCCTGTCTCTGGCTACGGCCATCATCGTCACCCGGGTCAATACCGCAGAGAACACCACCGAGCAGGCCAGCTCGCAACTGGCCAACCCTTCGGCCCTGTTCATCTCGGCCAGCTTCCTGACCATCCTGGGTGTGATCCCAGGTATGCCGCATTTGGTCTTCCTGACCCTGGCCGCTGCAACCGCCGGGCTGGGCCTGATGGTGCTCAAGCGAAGCGCAGCCACCAGCCCGCAGGCCGCCGCCGAAGCCGCCAGCCTGGCTCCGGAGGCTCCCAAGGAGCTGGACTGGGACGATGTCGATCAGGTCGACCTGATCGGACTGGAGATCGGCTACGGACTGATCCCCCTGGTCAATCCCGAAACGGGTGGTCAGCTGATGGCGCGCGTCAAAGGCGTACGCAAGAAACTCTCGGCCGAGCTGGGCTTTCTGATCCAGCCGGTTCGCATCCGTGATGCGCTGAATATCGATCCGGACTCTTATCACATCGTGCTCAAGGGCGTGGTCCGGGGCCGGGGCGAAGTCAAGGTGGGTCGCGAGATGGCGATCAACCCAGGCCAGGTCTACGGCCCTTTGGAAGGTACGCCCTGCCGCGAACCGGCCTTTGGTCTGGAGGCGGTATGGATCGACCCCTCCCAACGCGACCATGCCCGCACCCTGGGCTACACCGTGGTCGATGCTGCCACCGCTGTGGCCACCCATTTGAACAAGGTCTTACGCGATAACGCAGCCGACCTGCTCTCGCACGACGAGGTGCAGCAATTGCTGGACAAGCTGGCCGCCCGCTCGCCCAAGCTGGTCGAAGAGCTGGTGCCCGGAAAACTTGCGCTCGGCGTGATCACGCGCACCCTGCAAAACGTTCTGGCCGAAAACGTTCCCATCCGCGATATGCGCAGTATCGTGGAGGCCCTTTCGGAGGCCGCCACGCGCACTCAGGACCCGGAGACGCTGACTACCCTGATCCGGCCCAAACTCGGACGCATGATCTGCCAAAGCCTGATCGACGAAAAAGACAGCCTGTCGGTCATTACGCTGGATCCCGGCTTGGAGCAACTGCTGCATAACGTGATTGCGCAGGGCCAGCCGGGGCAAGCCATGGTGCTCGAGCCCGGCCTGGCCGAACGATTGTTTTCAGCGCTGCGCCAAGGGGCGCGGACCGTAGAGGAACAGGGTCACCCCGCGGTGCTGGTGGTCTCACCCTCCATCCGGCCCTGGCTGTCCAAGGCTGCCCGATTCAGGGTGGCCGATCTGACCATCCTGTCCTACAGCGAAATTCCGGAGGATCAGATGGTCAAGGTCATTCACACCGTTCATGCCGATCCGGCCCAATAATCCAGAAGGTGAACCATGGAACTCAAGCGCATCCTCGCCCGCGACACCCGCAGCGCCATGGAGCAGGCCATCAAGACCTATGGTCCTGATGTCCTGGTGATCTCCAACCATCAGGTCAACGGCCAGACCGAGCTGGTCGTGGCTATCGAGGCTCCGGGGGCCAGCTCTGCGCAGCCAGGCACAGAGACAGCGGCTACGGCCGATACTCCTGCTCCTGCAGCCGAAACCACCCCGGCAACCGAACCCAGCGGGTCAGGCCAAAGTTTTCGCCAGAGCCTGCAAGCAGTAACACAGCCAACGGCTCGTGCCGCAGCCGAACCCGCGGTCGTCGAAACAGGACCGACCGCTGCAAGCCGTTCGGACCAGGACGCCCGAGACTACCTGCGCAGCCGGGAGATCGTGGAGCTGGTTCGCGACGAGATCGCCGCCCTGCGGCGTGAATTTCGCATACGCCAGCAGACCTCGGCCTGGCAAAGCGGGCTCCATCTTGCGCCGGCCGTCACGCCTTTGGCGCAAGCCCTGCAGGAAACCGAGATGCCTGGGGCCCTGCGCGCCCTGATGCTCGAGAGCCTCAGCCAAGCCAGCGATACCCTCGAGGGGCTGCAGATTTTGCGAGAACAACTGCTGCATACCCTCAAGCGCGCCGCTGCTGAACTACCGACACGTGGCCTTCACCTGCTGGCCGGTCCATCGGGTGCCGGCAAGACGCTCATGGCTGCAAGACTGGCCCGGCACGCCGCGCAAGCTGGTTGCGAACAGGTTGCGCTGATCAGCTTTCAAGATGTGCGGGCTGGCGCCTGGAGCCAGATGCAAATGCTGGCAGCGCAGCTGGGGGTTGATGCCTTTAGAGCCACCGATACACACAGTCTCAGGATCCTGATCGATGAACTGTCCCACCGCAGCTTGGTTCTGATCGACACACCCGGCGTGCAGATGGCCGAGCATGTCCATCAGGTCCTGGAACAGGCACCGGCCTGTCAGTGCCACGCCGTGCTGCCAGCCGATGCCTCGACTGCCACGCTGCAGCGCGTGTTTGGGCAAGGATTGCCCCTGCAAAGCCTCTTGCTGACCAAGACCGACGAGGCCAACTCGGGCTGGTCCCTGCTCCAATTCCTCAGTGATAATGCAATTTGCCTATCCGGAGCCAGTCAAGGTGCCGGCCTGAGCGAACTGACGCCGGATTTCAAGATCGAGCAACTTGTGGATTTAGCCCTCGCCCCGCTGGCCGCCAGCTTGTCCCCTGACATGGAGTCGTCGACCTCGCTCGCCGGCGGGGATGGTGCGGTCGGGCAGGCGGGCATTGAAAAGGCTGGCCTCGCTGCAGTTCTGAACGGTATAGCCGGCCTGCCCTCGACCTTCATGGCGACGGCCGACATCCTGGGTGCGGGCAGCGGCACTCGCCATCGCCAGCCAGTCGGCAAGAGCCCGGCCAAGCCGGCTGCCCGGCGAACAACCAAGACAAGCGCCCCTATCACGGACGCTTGCGACCCATCGCCGGCCCATCCCCCCGAGAGCCGGGTGCGCAAGAGCGCTATCAAGCCGACGGCCTCCGCCAGCACGAGAGCCACACGCCGCAAAGTGGCCGAGGTCACCGCCCAGCCATGAGATCGAAGCCCACCCAGGTGATCGGTATTGCCAGCGGTAAGGGCGGCGTGGGTAAGACCACCGTTTCAGTCAACCTAGCGGTCGCCCTGCAGGCCCAGGGGGAGCAGGTGATGCTGCTCGATGCCGATCTGGGCTTGGCCAATGCGCAAATTGCCTTGGGGGTGCCTTGCCCAGCCAATCTCAGCCACTTCCTTGCCGGACAAAAAACTCTCGCAGAAATCATCGTCAGCACACCCTCTGGGGTGAAACTGGTGCCTGGTGCCTCTGGCATGCAGGAGATGGCCGGCCTGAGCCCATTGCAGACCGCCAGCATTGTTCAAGCCTTCAGCGAGCTGGAAGGTCAAGTCGACTATCTGATCGTTGACATGGCCGCTGGCATTTCACCGGCCGTGATCACCTTCATGCAAGCCTGCCCGCGACGGTTTATCGTGGTGCGAGACGATCCGTCGTCTATCGCAGATGCCTACGGCACCATCAAGGTGCTGATCCAGGACTGCGGTGTCGACGAGATTTATCTGGTTCCCAACGGGATGGGCAGTCAGCAGGCCGGTCAACAGCTTTACGAGCGCATCAACCAGGTTTGTGCGCGCTTCCTGGGCCGCAGCATCGGCTATCTGGGTACGATCGAACACGACGAACTGATTCTGTCGGCCCTCAAGAAGCATCAGCCGGTCATCGAATTTGCGCCCGGTAGCGCGGGGGCACGCGACTTCCGCCGCCTAGCCGAACTGACGCGACAAATGCCAGCCGTCGAGTATGCCAGCGGTGGCATACAGTTTTTTTTGGAACGCCTGGTTGGGCAGGTTCACTGAAACCCAGTTTCGATCATGTCAGCCAGCACCCGACTCTACGAGCAGGTCCAGAGCAACCACGCGACGGGTGGCGCTGAGGAGGCTCTGATCATGGCCCACCTGGGCATGGTCAAGCGGGTGGCCTTACACCTGAAGGTCAGGATCCCTCCCTTCATGGAGCTCGACGAACTGATCCAGGTCGGCATGATCGGACTTCTGGAGGCCGCTCGTGCCTTCGACGCCACCAAGGGCATCGAGTTTGAGAGCTTTGCGCACGCACGGGTGCGGGGGGCCATCCTAGACGAGGTGCGTCGCCTGTCCTTTTTGCCCAGATCGGCCGTGGCCTTCAACAAGAGCCACAGCAAAGCCACCGACGAACTGGCCGCCGAACTCGGGCGTACGCCCACCCAGGCGGAATTGGCTCAGCACATTGGCATGGATGTGGAAACCTTCGAGAAGGAACGCGGCCAAGCCAAGCGGTTCGAGACCTACTCCATGGAAGTGGTGACCGACGAGGTCATGGGGATCGCCGATGATGCCAGCCAGCAGCCCGAGGTGATCGTCGAACACGCCCAATTCATGGGGGCCGTGGCCGAGGCCATCGGCGAGCTACCTGAGCGAGAACAGTTGCTGATGAACCTCTACTACGTGGAGGAACTCAATCTCAAGGAAATTGGCGAAGTGCTCGGTGTGACTGAATCACGAGTCAGCCAGTTGCTCAGCGCTGTGGTCAAGAAGTTAAGGACCGTCTTGCAGGTCGAGCCGGTCAGCTTGCGCCGCTCACGCGCCTGATCCTCTCCAGCGGCAAAATCTTGCCGCTGGAACATCGAAAACGCCTGCCGCGCAGCCCGTCAATGGTAGCCGCCGTGACCGCAGCATGTGAGACTCAAGTTTTCTGCCCGCACGCCGATTCAAGGGGGGTCAACCTACAGGAGCCTTCCAGATGCGAGTTCATTTCAAAGCCATTGAAAGCTACAGCAGCGGCAGCACCGCCACCCAGGCCGCCGTGGCCAACCGGGTTGAACTGATCCAGATGCTCTTCGACGGACTGATCGACAGCCTCAGTGCCGCAAGGGGGCATATCGAACACCGCAACATCGAAGAAAAAAGCAAAGCTCTCGCACGTGCCAGCCGTATCGTGGTGGGTTTGCAGGCAGCGCTGGATCTCGACAAAGGCGGCGACCTCGCCGCCAATCTGAATGAACTTTACGGCTATGTGGTCCGCCGGATCTTGCACGTCAATATCCAGAACGACCTCGGGGCTCTTGAGGAAGTTCGCAGCCTGATAATGGAAGTGCGTGAAGCTTGGCGCCAGGTCCCCTCCCTGCTGCCCGCCGGCACGGCCAGCTTGCAGCATTGAGCCAAAGCGGCAAGGCACGGACATTGCTTTAAAAACCCTGAGCCCATGTCGGCCCAGGAGGCAAAGGGGGCCCGGCCCCCTTTG
>CAZATV010000033.1:0-27839 GCA_964488145.1 uncultured Polaromonas sp. | reverse complement strand
GCGCCGAACACCATGATCAAACCGTGCATGGTGGTGAGCTGATTGAACAGCTCCGGATTGACCACCTGCAGCCCAGGCTGAAACAGCTCGGCCCGGATGCCCAGGGCCAGCACGCCGCCGACCATCAGCATCGCGAAGGCGAACAGAAGATACAGCGTGCCAATGTCCTTGTGATTGGTCGCGAACACCCAGCGGCGCCAGCCGGTGGGTGCATGGTGATCGTGGTCGTGATCGTGCGAATGATGGTCGAGGACTGCGCTCATGGGTCTACCCTTTGTGTCGAACTCGTCGGACTCTAGAAATTACTTGCGTGCGGCCTGCACCTGGGCTGGCTGAACCAATTGACCCGTCTTGTTGGACCAACTGTTCTTGGTGTAGGTGATGACGGCAGCAATCTCGGTGTCATTGAGCTGCTTCCAGGCCGGCATGGCCCCACCCCCAGCGCCATTGAGCAAAATATTGATCGTCTTGAGCGGATCGGCATCGACGACGATAGCCGAGCCATCGAGAGCCTTGATCGGACCCGCACCCTTGCCACTGGCCTGATGGCAAGCCGCGCAGTTGGCCGCATAGACCTTCTCGCCACGCGCGACCAAATCGGCCTGTTGCCAGACCTTACTCGGATCATCCGCCTTGGCCGCGGCCTCCTTGAGCTTGGCCTGTACCCACTGCGAGTACTGCTCGGCTGTGACCACCTTGACGTGAATGGGCATGTAGGCGTGCTCTTTGCCACACAACTCCTGGCATTGCCCGTAGAAGTCACCCGTCTTCTCTGCGCGGAACCAGGTATCGCGCACAAACCCGGGAATCGCATCCTGCTTGATACCGAACTGCGGTACCGCAAAGGCGTGAATCACGTCATTGGCGGTGGTGATGATGCGGATCTTCTGATTGACCGGCACCACCAAGGGGTTGTCCACTTTCAGCAGGTAGTCACTGATGATTTCGCCCTTCTTGGGACCGCCAGCGTCAGACATGGCGCGGTGGCTCGCGTCAAGCGTGGAGACAAAGGTAATGCCCTCGCCCTCGCCCTTGATGTATTCATAACCCCACTTCCACTGAATGCCAGTAACCTTGATGGTGAGGTCGGCGTTAGACGTATCTTTTTGCGCCACCAACAACTTGGTCGACATGAGCGCCATGCCGATCACGATGATGAAGGGCACCACGGTCCAGGCAATTTCGACCGCGGTGGACTCATGGAAGTTGGCGGGCTTGTGACCGACCGACCGGCGATGCTTCCAGATGGAATAGAACATCACACCGAAGACCGCCACAAAGATGACCAGACAGATGATCATCATGGCCCAATGCAGCCAGTTCTGCTCGGCCGCGATGCGGGTCGCCGGCTCGGGCAGGTTTAACTGGAAGGGCTGAGGACCACCGGGAAGGTTGTAGGACGCAGCGGCCACCGACGAGGCCGCGCCACTGGCGACCAGGGCCACCCAAGTCGATACCCTGAGGGAAGCCGAACGCACAAAATCGTGCACCGATGGGATGAGCGCCTGCGCGCTTTTCTTGCCGAAGCCCTGTAAGTTGCTCGCGTTCATCGTCTTTGCTTTTCGAAAAGGTTTCGTATTCAATCGAACCTCGGGATTATAGGCAGAGGCAAGCGCATCGAATCGGGCTTTTGAAAGTTTGGCGTCAGGTGTGCGCCTCGGTCTCAGGCCGCACGAAGAGCCATCCGAATCTCCCGCGCCAGGGCGGGCCTGAGCTCGGGTCTGAGGTGACGGCCCACCACCACACGACGGCCCTGCCCCGAGACCTCGATCAGCGAGCCGTCGCCGCCACTCGGTTCGACGCGTACCCAGTCTCTGGAAAACTCGGTCCGCTGCGTCGACCCACCGTGGTCACGCTCGACCACCAGCACGGGTCCCTCCAGAGTGATGGTCTCGCCATCGCGTGCATGACGCGCATAGATCAGCAGCGCCAGACCCAGCACGACGATTTCGAGCCATGCGAAGGGCATGACCAACTTGGCACCCATGAACCAGAAGCCGCTGGCTATGCCCAGCGAGACCATGCAGACGCCGATATAAAAACGTCCAAGCTGACTCGGGGCCAGACTGCAGTTACGGCGCAGGATCCAACGCAACGCGCTTCCCGAGCCCCCATCGTGTCGAGGACCTGGGATGGCAAAGCGATATTCGGATGAGTACGAAGACACAGAATTGGAATGTGCCGCGGCCGACTCGCTGGCCCGAGGGGGCGAACTCCCGACCGTGTTGGCAAAAGTGTAGCGCTGACCTGCAGCCCGTGTAATCAGCGGGTCTTTGATGCACGCAGGGAGCGTCGCAAGTCATCCACAGCCACGGTACTGACCGTATCGGCCTTCCAGCGGGCCGCCGGCTTGAGGGCGTGGCCATAGACCAACTCGACGGTCAGGCCCAATCGCCCGTCGGGCTGGCGGGGCCAATCCTGCTCAATAGCAGCCAGCAGCCCCTGGCGCCAGGCTCGGCCCCGGCACTGGGCGAAGCGCTGGCGGTGCACATTACGCCCCCACTGGCCCAGCTCTGCCAACAAGGCCTGCGCGCTGGTGAACGTGAGGGTCAAACGCTCCATGTCCATGACCGGCTCGGCAAAGCCGCTGCGCACCAGCATATCGCCCCAGTCATGCATATCGGTCAAATCGGCGGCCGGCGGCGGCCAGCCCCGGGCCTGGTACAGGTGCCTGAGCTCCAGCGCTGTATCAGGACCCAGACAGGAGAACATGACAAAACCGTCGACACGCAGCCACCCATACCAGCGCCTGAGCAGTTCGGCCGGGTCGACATGGGCGTGCACTGACAAATTGGCCCACACCATATCCTGAGAATGTGGGCCCGGCTCCTGCCAGGAGTGCGCCGGACCCAACCAGCGCCGCCAATGCCACCAAGGCGGCACCCATTGGCGATCAACCCGGGCGCGTCGCGCGAGCTCGGATTCAACCAGCACCACCCTCGAACCGCAATGTTCTACTAGGCGGGCGTGGACCTCAGCACCGCTGAGCGCGGGACAGAAATGGGTCCAATCCTTCGGCTTGCTTCGGAACCACTGCAGGCGCTCGAGCATGCGACGAGCTGCCTCCTCATACAACCAGGGCGTGACCGCTACCGCCATCTGTCGATGCCATCGCAGCACGGCGGGCCGATCGTAGGTGGGCGGCGTGGAGTCGGGAGTGGAAGAGGTCAAGAAATCGGACCGGTAACCCGCAAAAGTCCCTCTGGACAAGCCCGGTCAGACGCTGGAGTATAGGGTCCCATGCTCAGCCAATGGACCTCCGCCTTCAGGCCGCCCAGCCAATGTGCCGTGTGCAAAAGCTGGCCCAGCGGCCAACTGTGCGGCCCCTGCCTGCAGCGCTTTGCTGCCCAGCGTTCCCGCTGCCCGCGCTGCGCCCTGACCCGTACCCTCGCCGAAGATGGGCTGCCGGGCTGCCCGGATTGCCGAGGCCAGGACTGGTCCCTGCAAGCGTGCCACGCTGCCGTCGATTACGGCTTTCCCTGGACCGAGTTGATTGCTCGCTACAAGTTCGAACGCCAATCCGGTTACAGCCGATGGCTGGCTCAATTGCTGCTGGGCATCCCTGGCGTGGCCGATCGGCTGGCCGCCCTGGGGCCGAAAGATTGGCTGCTGCCCCTGCCCCTGTCGGCGCAGCGCCTGGCCGAACGCGGCTTCAATCAGGCCTGGGAGTTGGCGCAGGCCCTGCACCGCCGCAGTGCCTGCCGGGCCGGCCTGCAGGCTCACCTGCTGATCCGCATTCGTCACACCGAAGCGCAGACCCGTCTAAACCGCGAGCAAAGGCTGAAAAATCTGAGCGGCGCTTTCATGGTCGAGCCCCTCTGGGCTCACGCGATTCGAGAGCGCACCGTGGTCCTGGTCGATGACGTTATGACCAGCGGCGCATCGCTCAACGCCGCTGCAAAGGTGCTCCGGCAGGCCGGCGCATCGAGCGTCGAGGCACTGGTGGTGGCCCGAACCCCCCCTTGAGGACCGACGGGATCAGAGAGCTGCCGATAATGGCCGCCATGTTCAATATCGTTCTGGTCCATCCCGAGATACCGCCCAATACCGGCAATGTGATCCGACTGTCGGCCAACACCGGCTGCCAATTGCACCTGGTCGAGCCGATGGGTTTCACGATGGAAGATCGCCAGATGCGGCGGGCCGGTTTGGACTATCACGAATACGCCCGCATCAAGCGACACGCCAGTTGGTCGGCCCTGCTGGAGGCCGAAAAACCGGCCCCCGACCGGCTGTTTGCCTTCACCACGCACGGATCGCGGCCAGCCTTCGATGTGCAGTTTCAGGCGGGCGATTGGCTCGTCTTCGGTTCGGAGACCGCAGGGTTGCCGGCTGAGTTGCGCGAGCGCTTCGCGGCTGAACGGCGGCTGCGTCTGCCCATGCGACCCGGTCAACGCAGCCTCAACCTCTCCAATGCGGTGGCAGTCGCGGTCTACGAGGCTTGGCGACAGTGCGGCTTTGCAGGTCCAAGCGGTGCCATGGCCTGAGCCGTTTCAGATCTCCGAGCTTGAACGCTGCCTGCGGTCTCAAGCGGCCCCAGTGGCCGCTCGCCAACCGTCCCAAAGCAACTTCAGTCCGGTGAGAAACATCCCGACGTAGACGAACTTGTAGAAAAGGTCGGGCTTTATGCGGCGGGCCATGCGGATGCCGACCCAAACGCCCAGCGGCACCAGCGGCAAGAGCGTCAGCGACGTCAGCATGTTGCGCAAGTCCAGCAAGCCCAGCATGCCATAGGGAATCCACTTGGACAGATTGATCACAAAAAAGAAAAACGCCATCGTCGAAGTGAACAGCAAGGGACTGAGCCTGAGCGGAATCACATAGGCGGTGATTGGCGGACCACCAGCGTGGGCAATGAAACTGGTAAAGCCCGAGGTAGCCGTCAGGATGGCGCCCACCCAGCGCGGCGGCGGCGCCGCATCGGGTTTGGGGG
This sequence comes from uncultured Polaromonas sp., assembly GCA_964488145.1. GTDB lineage: Bacteria > Pseudomonadota > Gammaproteobacteria > Burkholderiales > Burkholderiaceae_C > Polaromonas. The sequence goes on along the minus strand of CAZATV010000033.1, from coordinate 22,906 downwards.
GAAAGAGCAGACGCTGGGCCAGAAACAACAGGGTAAAGCCACCCACTAGGGCTTCGACCACCCCAGGATTGAGGGCCCGAAACAGGAAGTAGCCCAGCACCGTGCCCACAAGCCCACACGGGACCAGAAAACGCAGCAGGGACCAGTCCATATGACGGCGCAAAAAGGCCAGCCCCAGAATGTCGGTCAGGAGCAAGACCGGCATCATGATGGCCGCCGCCTCCGGCACCGTCACCGCCAGCGCCATCAGGGGGACCGCCAAAGAACCAAAGCCGGTGCCAAAGCCGCTCTTGCTCACCCCCATCAGCAGCACCGAGGGAATGGCGACCGCGTAGAAAAACGGGTCGGTGATCAGCGGCAGGGTCATGAGGGGAGAGATTATCTGCCCTGCCCAAGGGTTTGCTCAGTGCGCCTCGATCCCCAGGTAGGCTTTCTGGATCTCAGGCCGGTTCATCATCTCACGGGCCTGACCTTCCGCGACGATACGACCTTCCTCCATCACATAAGCGCGGTCTGCCGTCTCCAGAGCCATGGCCACATTCTGCTCAACCAGCAATACCGCTGTCCCCTGCTCGTTGATACGACGGATAGCTGCGAACATGTCCAGCACGATGGACGGGGCCAGGCCCAATGAAGGCTCATCAAGCAGCAGGAGCGTGGGGCCGGCCATCAGCGCGCGCCCGATGGCCACCATCTGCTGCTGTCCGCCGGAGAGCGAACCGGCAGGGCTGCTCAACTTGACCTTGAGCGCCGGGAACAGGGAGAGCACCTGCTCGAGTCGCGCAGACCGATGCGGCCGGGCCGATGCAATGAAGCCGCCCAGTTCGAGGTTCTCCATGACGGTCATCTGGGTGAACAGCCGACGCCCCTCAGGTACGATGGCAATACCGGCCTCGCAAAACAAATGGCTGGGCAGGCGAGTCACATCCCGACCACGAAAACGAAGGCTGCCGCTCTTGACCGCGTGCAGACCCGCAATCGCGTTGATCAGGGTGGTCTTGCCCGCCCCATTAGGGCCGACCACGCAGACCAGTTCTTTCTCACCGCAATGAATGGACACATCCCACAGGGCCGGGGCGGCACCGTAGTTAACCGAGATCTGATGGACTTCAAGCATGGGGCTTCCCCAGATAGGCGCTGACCACTTCCGGATCACTCATCACCTGCTGCATCGGACCGACGGCCAGCAACTTGCCGTGATTGAGCACGGCCACCCGATCGCATAAGGCGACGACGGCGCGCATGACGTGTTCCACGAAGACGATGGTGGCGCCCTGATCGCGGATGCGGCGAATCAGAAGGATGGCCTCGTCAATTTCACTGGGCGTCATGCCCGAGAGCACTTCATCGAGCAGCACCAGACGTGGCCGCGCCGCCAGGGCCCGCGCCAACTCCAGGAATTTCCGCTGGTGCAGATTCAGGTCATCGGGCAAGCTTTCGGCCTTGTGGGCCAAGCCGGTGAACGCCAGGCAGCGCTTGGCCTCCTCGGTGGCTTGCTGGCGATTCATTGAGGCGCCGCCAAACATGGCCGAGAGGATCACATTCTCCAGCACGGTCAGGTGCATGAAAGGCCTGGGAATCTGATAGGTCCGCGCAATGCCCGACTGGGCCACCTCGTGCGCCGGCTTGCCCACCAGTTCGCGTCCCTCGAACGCATAAGTGCCACCTGTGGCGGGGTAGTGGCCGCTGACCACATTGATAAATGTCGACTTGCCCGACCCATTGGGCCCGAGCAGGCCAAGGATCTCACCCTTGTAGACCTCGAGGTTGACCTCGCTGAGCGCCTGCACCCCTTTGAAGGCTTTGGACAGCCCGCGCGCCTGCAACAACACCTCAGACGCCGGCGCAGATGCGCTTGCAGTTACCGGCGCGGCGACAGGCTGCGGCTGCGCCGCAGGCGATTCATGGACCGCCTGCTTCTCGGCTTGGCGGCTGCGCCGCGCCGCCTGCTCAGCGCGCCTGCGCAAGAAAAAGCCCATCACACCATTGGGCATGAACAAGATCACGACGATCAGCACAATACCGACGATGGCCTTGCCCATCACCGGGTTGTTGCCAGCCGTAAAGAAATACAGCATGGTGGTGATGAGCACCGCACCAACGGCTGGACCGGCCCAGTGCCGGGAGCCGCCCAGGCAACTCATCAGCACCACGGTCAGCGGTACGGTGATGTTGAAGGTCTCGCCCACAGTAACGTATTGAACGAACAGGGCGTGTATGCCTCCGGCCAGGCCAGCCAGCGCGCTGGAGATGGCAAAAGCCACCAGCTTGTAGCGGTAAGTGGGTACGCCCATCACCTCAGCCACGTCCTCGTCGTCGTGGATGGCAAACAACCCCACCCCCAGCTTGGACTGCTGCACCTTGTAGGCGATCAGCGCAGTGATCACCGCGACGATCAGCACCATCAGGTACATGGAGGACGGCTGCGAGGGTCCCAGCTTGGGCACGCTGACCGACATCAGATAGACCCCGGGGCCGCCATCGATTCGGGTGTTGATGATGATGGTGGCCACCACAAAGGTCACTGCCAGCGTGAGCAGTGCAAACAGTTCCCCACGCACCGCCTTGACCCGAAAGACCACTGCACCGAGCAGGACGCCAAGAATGGCGGGGATCAAAGCGGCCAGCGGCAAGGTGGCCAGAAACGGCCAGTCGAGCTTGCCGGCCAGGCCGGCGGTGGTGTACATGCCGACGCCGAAGAACACGCCGTGACCAAAGGAAAAGTAACCCGAATAGCCCGACAGGATGTTCCAGGACATGGCCAGGATGATCCAGTGGCAGATGAGGTACAGGAACGACTCGTAGAACGCCGGCAGGCCCAGCCAGGGCACGGTGGCCATCAAGGCGCCGACTGCGAGAATGCCCGAGAAGGTCTTGTCCATGTCAGCCCTTTCCAGGCCGCAGCAGCAGCATGAAGATCAGGAGCGAGAAGGACACGATGGGCGCCCAGGAGGGGGAGGCCACCGCCATGGTGATGGCCTCACTGACCCCGATGATGATGCCCGCCACCAAGGGCCCGAGAGGGCTGCCCAGACCGCCCAGCATGACCGCAGCAAACACCACACCGACCCAGGCAAAGATTTGGGACGGCGCCAGGGTGAAAGTCAGGGCCAGACAGACGCCAGCCACCGCAGCCAGGGCAGCGCACAAGCCCGCCAGGAAGAGCGACAGCGCCTTCTGGTTGATGCCAAAGGCTGCGGCAATGGGCCCGTCCTCCGCCATGGCGCGCAGCGCCTTGCCGACATCGGTGTAACGCATCACCGCCCAGATCCCGACCGCGATGCCCACCGACAACACAAAGGTGATGAGTTCGGGCACCGGCACAAATAGACCGAAAACCTTGAACTTCATGGCGGTGTAGTCCGACTCCAGCCTGCGAAAGTCAGCGGTCCAGATACCCTGGATGATGGACTCGAGCACCACCGTCAGGCCAAAGGTGGCCAACAGGGAATTGAAGGGCGTGATCGCAAACTTCGAGAGGGTCCACTGCATCAGCATGCCAAACAGGAAGAAGGCCGGTGGCAGGATCAGCAGAGCCCACAAAGGATCGATTTGCCCGGAGGTGGCCATCTGATAGCTGAGGTAGGCTGCCAGGAACACCAATCCGAAATGCGAGAGGTTGATCTGCCGCAACAGGCCCCAGGTCAGACCCAGGCCCAAACCGATCAGCCCATACAGGGCGCCAATGAAGACGCCCGAAAGGATGGACTGCATCAGAAGATTGAAACTCGGAAAATTCATGAGCGACCTGTAGGGTTTGGAAAGACCGGCCCTCGAGGGGCCGACCCAATCACTTCATTTGCAAACGGGTGCCTGGCGCAGCGAACTGCGTCGGCCAGACCACCTGCCACTTGCCGTTTTGAACCTGCTTGATCTTCATCAGGTCATCGCCGTAGTTGTTCGGGCCGTCAAAGCGCAGGCGACCATGAATGGTCTCGATGCGATTGCCCTTGATCCAGGCGGCAATGGCTTTGTCATCCAGACTATTGGCCCCGCGTATCCCCGCCTCCAGAATTTGCCAGGCAGAGTAGGAAGCGGCCGCCTGAGTTTCCACGCTGGTGTCAGCGAGCTTGGCCTGGGTGGCGCGCTCATTGAAGACCTTGACAAACTGCGCGCCCACCGGGTTGCTGATGAAGGGCTGATGCTCTTCGAAGATGGTCAGCGACAGCGCGCCACGACCCTCGGCCGACTTGGACATCGGGCCCGGCGCCGGATACAGGTGGAAGTTCATCGGCGGCGTGTAGTCGATCTTCTTCATGGCATCGAGCAACATATTGCCTTCCAGGCCGATGTCGCCGACCCAGACCAGATCCGGCTTGGAGTCCTTGATACGCGCGGCGATCGGGCCGAAGTCACGGTTGCCGAATTCCCACTCGAGGAACAGCACCTCCTGCAAACCCCGCTTCTTGGCGATCTCGCGGCCACCGAGGGACAGGAAGTGAATGGACGGGAATTTGCTGGTGACGATGGCAATCGTCTTGGGCGGCTTGGGTGAGGCGGCCAACATATCGAACAAGGTGTTGGGCACCGTGACCTGCGGGTTGGGCCCGAGCGACCAGGCCGGGAAATGCATGTCGTACTTGGCCAGCGAGGGAATGCCGAAGGTGTGATGCACCAGCACCTTGTTGTAGCGCTGGGCCACGCCCATGGCCGAGAGAATGGCGCCCGTGGCATAGGGCCCCATCAGCAGATCCACTTTGTCGGCAGTGATCAGTTGCTCGTAGAGCGTACGGGCCAGATCCGGCTTGGATTGGTCGTCCTTGCAGATCCACTCCACCTTGCGACCGAGCAGGCCACCGCGGGCATTGAGCTGCTCGATGTAAATGTCGCCCACCAGCTTATGGGTCAGACCGGTGGCCGACAACGGGCCTGTCAGGGCCAGCGTGCTACCAATGCGGATGGGCGCACCCTGGGCCCGCACGGCTGGCGCCACAGCCAGGGCCGCACCGGCTGCAGTGGCCGCCAGTACCGAGCGGCGATCGATCTTCTTCATACAAGTCTCCTGTGACGGTTGAAAAACGGTTGATTCGGGAAAAAACTCAATCCACCTGGGCGCCCGAGCGGCGTACCAGTTCGGCCCATTTGGCCACTTCGACACGACCAAAGGCTGCCATTTCGTCGGCACGCATGGCACTGAGCTCCAGGCCCTGGCCCTTGAGCTTGCTGGCCACATCGGGATTGGCCAGGGTCTGCGCCGCAGCCTCACGCAAGCGCGCCAGCACCGGAGCTGGCGTTGCGGAGGGTGCATAAAGCATGAACCAAGCCACCAGATCAAAGTCAAACCCTGTCTCAGCAATCGCCGGTACTTCGGGAGTAGCTGCGCTGCGCTTGGCGCTAGAGACCCCGAGGGCGCGCAACTTGCCGCTCTTGATGTGCGGCAAGGCCGCCGCCGGGTGATAGAACATGAATTGCACCTGCCCGCTCATGACATCGGACAGCGCCAGTGCACCGTCCTTGTAGGGCACATGCGTCATCTCGCCGCCGAGCCGGACCTTGAGCAGTTCACCGGCCAGATGGCCGGAGGTGCCGTTGCCGGCCGAAGCAAAACTGACCCGACCATCCGGACGCCGAGCCTGATCCGCCAAATCCTTGAGAGACTTCAACGACGACCCACCGGAGACCACCAGCAAGGTCGGGGTGTAGCCTGTGAAGGCCACAGGCGCGAAATCGCGCTGGGGGTCATAGGCAAGCTTTTTATAAAGTGTCGCGTTAATGGCGTGGGTGCCAACGGTTCCCATTAGAAGGGTGTAGCCGTCAGCGGGCGCTTTGGCCACCAGATCCGATCCAATCCCGCCGCCGGCACCCGCCCGGTTTTCCACCACCACCGACTGGCCCAACACCCGAGCCATGCCTTCGGCCATCACGCGCGCCACGATGTCGGTGGTGGTGCCCGCAGCAAACGGAACCACCAGACGAAGCGGCTTGGCCGGGAAATCCTGGGCAAGAGCCGGGCCAGCCGAGAGGGCCAACGCACTGAGCAGAGCCTTCCAACGTGTGCGAATCCACATTTTCGATCTCCGCTTAAGACTCGGATCGCGCCGGCCAGCCGCTCTTGAACTCTTCGTTGTGCTGTCCCAGCACGGGCGGAGCCGTCACCTTCAGGGAACGCTGGCCGTCGTAGGAGACCGGCGATCGCACGGTCTTGAAGGTTCCCTGCACCGGCGAGGGGGCCTCAACAAACATCTGCAGATGCTTAATCTGCGGATCGTCGACGACCTCAGCCGAGTTGTACATCGGGGCATGGGGCACATCCAGAGCTGCCAGGCGATTGCACCATTCGGTGCGAGAGCGCCTGAGGAAGATCTCCTGCAGCACCGCGATCAGCGCCTCCTGGTTGTCAATGCGTGCCTCCCGCGTGGCAAAGCGAGGGTCTTGAAAGATATCCGAGCGCTCCATGGCCTTGGCCAGGCCTTCCCAGAACTTCGGCGGCGAAGACATGTGCAGCGCAATCCACTTGCCGTCCGAGCACTCGAGCACATAGGACTGCGACACCCGGGCGCGGCTGAAAGGATCCACCACCTGCCCAATGGCAAACAGATGAGTGAACGCATCCAAATTGAAATGCGTCATTGCCTCGATCATGGAGACCTCAACCAGACGGCCCTGGCCGGTGCGATTGCGCTCATGCAGGGCGCCCAAAATACCGTAGGCCGAATAAAAGCCGGTCATCATGTCGGCCAGGGCAGGCCCCACCACCCGAGGATCGTTGGGGTTGACCAGCAGGCCCAGAAAGCCGCTGTAGGCCTGCGCCACCGAGTCGTAGCTGGGGCGGTCGCGGTAAGGACCGTCCTGCCCGAACCCACTGATGGCGCAGTAGATCAGGCGCGGGTTGATCTTGCGCAGCCGCTCAACGCCGGCGCCGAGTTTTTCAGCCACCCCCGGGCGGAAATTCTGGATGTAGACATCGGCCTGGGCGATCATCTCGTCAAAGCGCTTGAGATCGTCCGCATTCTTGGTGTCGAGCGTGATCGATCGCTTATTACGGTTGCAGGACTGGAAGTGCGGGCTGTAAAGCTCCCCGCGGTAGGCGCGGAAAGGATCGCCCGTGCCGGGCAGCTCGACTTTGACCACATCGGCCCCCTGATCGGCCAGCATCATGCCGGCGAAGGGGCCGGTGATGAAGGTGCCGTGCTCGACAACCTTGATGTCCTTGAGTACTTCAGCCATGGTCAATCCTTCACAGGGGTTCCGGTGTATTGCTGCTGGGCCACCGCATGATTGGCCAGCGCAAAACCGATGGGATCAGACATTTCCTCATTGAGGTGGGCAATCAGGCTGGCCACCCGCGCCAGCATGGGTACCCCTTTAAGTGCAGTCACCGGGAAATTCACCCCCATCAGCACAGCAGGGATAGCGGCCGAAACATTCATCGGCAGGTCCTTGCCGGTGACCTCTGGAATGACCGACTCAATGATGCGCGCCAGCTTGACGTAATGCTGCCCGCCGCCCACCCGGGCCGACAGGTCAAAAAGTGCCGCCACGCGTGGGTCGGCCGTCTTATGTTCGGGATGGCCGTAGCCGGGCACGATCTGACGGTTGGCACGCAAATCAGTCACCACGGCCTTGGCCGCAGCCTTCAGGTCGCCCCCGTGCTGGGCGGCCTCGGCCTCAACCCGCAAAAACAGCTTACCAGCAGTCTCCGAGGCACCGAGGACCACCGAACCGGCCCCCAGAATGCCGGCCGCCACCGCGCCCTGCATGGCATCGGGAGCTGCCGCCAGGGTCATGCGCGCTGCCTGATTGCTGGGCACCAGACCGTGCTCGGCAATGGCCACCATGGTGGCATTGACCAGGGCGCTAGCCGCCGCATCGGGCATCCGCCCGGTCAGCAGCAGGAAGAAATAGTCGCCGAAGTTGATCTGACCGATCAGGTCACGCGAGAGATCCAGACCGCGCACCACGATACGCTGTTCGCTCGATGTGCTGATGGCCGTGTGCGGCACGATGTTTTTTCCGATCTTCACTGCTAGTCTCCCAAAAATGAACCGATGAGGGGCTTGAGACCCACGCAACCCGAAGGCATCTGCGCTGCCTTCAACCTGAACCCTATTCGGCTTTGATGCCCAGGTCACGGGTGATCTTGGACCACCGGTCCACATCACGCTTGACCAGAGCCTTGGCTTGATCGCCACTGAGCGAAAGGGGCTTTCCACCCGCCTTGCGGAAGGTTTCCACGAGATCGGGGGCCTGAATGATCCGCGCAAGTTCGCTGCGCAGACGCTCCTGAACGTCAGCCGGCGTCTTGCTCGGCACAAACAGACCGAACCACGACTCCAGGTCGAGGTTGGCCACACCTGTCTCGAGAATCGTTGGCACCTCAGGATGGAAAGGCAGCCGTCCGCTGCCCGAGACCACCAGAGCCTTGAGATTGCCTGCCTCGACCTGGGGGCGCGCGGTGGGGGAGAGGTCAAAGAAGACATCCACACGCCCTCCCAACAGATCCTGATAGGCCGCCTGCGCACCGCGGTAGGGCACATGGACCAGGTCAACACCGGCCAGATTCCAAAGCGCGGCAGCCAGCACATGCTGCCCCGAGCCACTGCCGCCGGAGGCATAGGTCACCTTCTTGGGATTGGCTTTGGCATAGGCAATCAATTCACGCAGGCTGTTGAAGGGCAGGTCCTTGCGCGCCACCAGGGTGTAGCTGTAGGCCACCGCCAGCCCCACAGGCTCAAAGTCACGCAAGCTGTCGTAGGGGATATTGGGGTACAGACCGGGGTTGAGGGCCAGGTTGGAAACCGATCCGACCAACAGGGTGTAGCCATCGGCTGGCGCCTTGGCCACCAAATCGGTGCCCACCAGGGTCCCCGAGCCCGGACGGTTTTCCACCACTGCGCCCTGACCCAGCGCCTTGCCCAATCGATCGGCCAGCAGGCGGCCGACCACATCAAAACCACCGCCGGGGGGCTGGGGCACCACCACGCGCAGAGGCTTGGAAGGAAAGGCCTGGGCCCAAACCCCCGGCGCTACAACGGCGCCCAGCAGCCCGAGCGCCAGCCTTTGATTGAAGGAACGCTTGTTCATGACGGAAGTCTCCCGATCAATGCCCGACGCGGCCCGATCTGGGCCGCACAAATAGGACGGAAGGACGGCGCACTCATCGCTCCAGCGCCCCGCCGGCCAGCCAACGACTGCCTCGCCCATACAGTTGCTGCACCCCCTCACCCTTGAGCATGGGCATATCCATCTTGACCCTGTAGCCAATCCGCGTCTGAATGTACGCGAGGTGACGATACCCCTCAGGGAATGCGGACAAGGCTTGCTGATCGAGCTGCAAAACCGCGCTGGGGTCGACCGGATCAATGCGATCCTTCTCGTAGATGGGCTGGCGATGCAGCAGCTTCCAATGCCCCTCGTGTCGCGTCACGAAATCGTAAAAGCGACCCGTGCACACCACATCACAGAGCACCGGCCCGGCCACGCCCTCGACCACGCCTCGCTGGGAGATGGTCATCTTGGTCTGTGCGATGGCCCGGTCGCCAGCCACCTCAATGGCGCTGCCCCCCAGGAAGTGCAAAATGCTGACCCCCTTGGCCCAGCCCTCCTGGGTGACCCGAATGAATTCCCGATACGGCCCCTGAAACCAAGTGGCCATCATCACCCCCTCGGGGTGCCAGACCGTGGCAAATTGATCCCACAGCCCGGCGTCCCGCCAGACTGCCCAGCGCTCAATCATCTGACGGATTTGCAGCTCATCGTTCATCATGGGTTCCATAACCATTTCCCTCGGCCTTCAACGGGGATCGGCCAGATAGTCCACCTGGTGCCGGGCAATGCGCAAGTCGGCCAGTTCCTGCTTGACCCGCAAGTGATCGGGATGCAAGGCATAGGCGTCCAACGCAGCCTGGGACTCAAACTCGGAATAGAGCACCACATCGCAGGCGTAGTCGATCCGGCTGGAATCCACGCCAATCTCCAAATGCAACAGACCCGGCACACGGCCCCTCAACGACTCGAAGCTGCGCTTGAGGACTGCGATGGCTCGCAATTTGTCCTCCTGGGTGTCGCCCCTGAGGTTCCACATGACGATGTGCTTGATCATGCAGAGCGCCCCGCTGGTGAGCCCGCGGAAAGAGCCGCTGGATCTGCGCCCCGGGCCAGCCCATTGCGGCGTGCTGGACACGTGAGCGCGGGCAAGCGGGCAGGACCGGGCGGCCCCCTACGCGTTAAGACAAAGATCACGCCGGACTCCTCTGTAGCACGAAATCGAACTCGATCACGCATCGGCCCTGCTCATCCTGGACCCAGGGCACGATCAGGGATTCGCGCACGCCGTACACCACATCGCTGTCCAAATAGGGATCCCCCTCGCGGTAGACATGAGTGACCAGGGTTTCAAAGCCGGGGGCCGAAATCCTGAAGTGAATATGTGCCGGCCGCCAGGGATGGCTGGCCATCGCTGCAAGCAGGCGGCCGACCGGCCCATCAGCGGTGACCGGGTAAGACGGTGCCTCGATGGTTTCAAGCGCATAACGCCCTTGCGCATCCGTTTTCAGCACGCCTCGGCAGTGACGGCTGCTACCCTCGTCCTGCTGAACATCGTAGAGACCCTCACTGTCGCAATGCCAGACTTCCACTGTGGCGCCCGCAATCGCAGACCCGTCGATCGCACCGACGCGACCGCTGACGCGACACGGTCGACCCGGTCTGTCGGCCGAGACTTTTTCGCCACCAGCCAGTTGCGGCGCATCCGGTACATAGAAAGGCCCCATCACAGTTGACTCGGTCAAACCCGCCGGCTTGTCATGGTTTTGAGTCACGGTCAGCGTGGACAGCCCCAAGATGTCCGACAGAAGCACAAATTCCTGGCGATCGGCAGCACAGTGCTGACCCACAGCCGTCAGAAATTCAATGCCTGCCTGCCATTCCGCCTCGGTCAGGCGGGTTTCTCGCGCAAAGGCGTGTAAGTGTTGGACCAGGTTGGTCATCACTTCCTTCAGACGCGCGTCAGGCGTTCCCGCCAGGCGCGCGATAACGGCCTGGGTGATGGTGTCCTGATTGAGATTACGCAAATGCCTGCCCCACGCGGTTAGCTCTGACAGCGCGGACTATAGATTTTCAAAACGCGAAGAAAAATAGCCCTGACGCAAATGAGATTTCCGCTGGATGGAATAAACCAGCGAGATTTCGGGCTTGCCGCTACGATGGAGGCCCAAAGACTAAGCTTCAAGCCCTTCTCCCGCCAAGCCACCATGGACCGCTGGACCGAAATTGAACTGTTTGTGCAGGTGGCTGAAACCGGCAGCTTGAGCCGTGCCGCCGAGGCCTTGCAGTTGTCCAACGCCGCAGCCAGCCGTCATCTGGCCGCTCTGGAGGCGCGGCTGGGTGCGCGCCTGGTCGAACGCAACACCCGCCGGCTCTTTCTGACCGACACCGGGCGTGAATTCCACAGTCGGGCCCGCGCCATCGTGGCCGACCTGCGCGATGCCGAAGCAGCTGTCAATGCCACAGCGCTCAACCCCACCGGCGTGTTGCGGGTGACTGCCTCGCTGTCCTTTGCCATGCATCACGTCGCGCCGCTGTTGCGCGAGTACACCCAGCGCTACCCCAACGTTCAGGTCCATCTGGAGGCGGCCAACCGCTACATGGACATCATCGACAACAACATCGATGTAGCCATCCGCAACCGCGAATCCGAGCCCGATTCCAACATCACCATCCGGCGTATGGCCGAGACCCGACGCCTGCTGGCCGCCTCCCCAGGCTACTTGGCGCGTCATGGAACGCCGCGCAGTCTGGAAGACCTGCAACGCCACAAGCTGTTGATTTACACCCACGCCCACAGCCCCAACGAACTGCGTTTTTCCAGGAGCGGGGTGACGAGCACAGTCAATGTGAAAGGGCTGCTGGAATCCAATGATGGTCAGATCCTGCGCGCGGCAGCGCTGGACGGGCTGGGTATTCTGATCCAGCCGACCTACATCATCTACGACGACATCGTGGCCGGCCGCCTGGTGCCGCTGCTCGATGACTGGGAACTGCCGCGCCTGACCATCAATCTGGCTTACGCCAGCCGCAAGCATCTCTCAGCCAAGGTGCGCACCTTCATCGACTTCATGGTCGAGCACTTTGCACGCATGGACTATGAACGCAAGTGGACGGCGCACTTTGGGCTTTAGACGGCCGCATCACTGAACCCACCGCCGTGCGTATTGAGCCGCTGTATCGCCGCGAGGGAGCGAATCCCGGAACAATCGCCGGAAGGCTGACATATCGGGACGTGCGCGCACCGCCCCGGCACGATGCGGCCTTCGATGCACCACCGACCCACACTCAATCCGGCCTGACGCCCTCCCAGGCGTTCTGAAACAGTTGCCGCAGAGCCGCACGGTCCAAGGCACGCGGGTTCGGATACTGGTTTTGCACCGCCATGTCGCAGGCCTTGTCCAGGTCGGCTTCCTTCATGCCCAGATCGCGCAGAGCCACCGCTGCTCCATGGTTTTTCGCCAAATCAAACACCGCGGCTGGGCCGCTGACGCCACCGAGGGCTTGGGCAATCTTGGCCATGGCCTGCGGTGCCGCCGGTGCGTTGTAGGCCAGGGCGTGCGGCAGCACCACCGTGTGGCATTGGGCATGCGGCAGGCTGAAGGTGCCGCCCAGGGTATGACAGAGCTTGTGGTGCAGAGCCATGCCGACACTGCCCATGACGATGCCGCACAGCCAGGCGCCATAAAGGGCATCGGTGCGGGCACTCAGATCAGTCGGGTTGCGGCAAATCGCCGGCAAGGCCCGGCCCAGCGCGGCAATGCCATCGGTGGCCATGAACTCGATCACCGGGTTGCGATCGGCCGCATACAGGCCCTCGGCCGAATGGGCAATCGCATTGATGCCGCTGGTCAGGCTCATGGCCGCCGCTAGGCTGAGCGTGAGTTCAGGGTCGTAAATAACCGCCCGCGGCACCACCTTGGCGTCCTTGCCGGTCTTCTTGATGCCGCCCTCGGTAATGCCGTAGACCGGCGTCATCTCGGAGCCGGCATAGGTGGTGGGAATGGCAATGATGGGCAAGCCCGAATCCAGGGCGATGGCCTTGCCCAGCCCGGTGGTCGAGCCGCCGCCAACGGCCACCGCACAATCTGCGCCAAGCTTTCGCGCCACCTCGCGCGCCTCGCGCGCCGTCTCTATGGGCACGTGCATGACGGCACGGTCAAAGACACCGGCGGCCCGCGGCCCAAGCAAAGCGGCCACCCGCTCGGCCCCATCGCGCTGCTCGGGGGTGGAAAGAACCAGAGCCCGCGTGTAGCCCAGCGCATCAATCTCTCGTTCCAGGTGCCTCAGGCTGCCCGCACCAAACACCACCCGTGCCGCGTAGGCGTTGTAGACGAAGGTGTTCATCATGTCTTGCGCTCCAGTTCATGGGGTAGACCGGCACTGCGCTCGACGGCCTTGATGATGGCCGCGTAATCAGAGAGTGCCTCGCCCTGGGCGACGGCCGCGTGCATCAGTTGAAGGGTGGCCGCTGTCTGCGGCAAGGGGGCGTGTACATCGCGGCCAGCGCCTACGATCAGTTCCAAGTCCTTGATCATCTGCTCAACGGTGAAGGTCGGTGTGAAATCACGCTCGGCCAGCTGCACCGACTTGGCCTTGAGAATGGGCGAGCCCACCGCGCTGGCACACAAGACCTGCCACATGTCCTGCCAATCGAGGCCGCCCTTGCGGCCCAGGGTCAAGCCCTCGGCCAGCATCGCACTGGTCTGGGCAATCAGCAGATTGACCACCAGCTTCATGAGCCTGGCCTGCTCGGCATCGCCCAGGTAGAAGCGCTGTGGGCCCCAACAGGCCAACAAGGGTTCGGCACGCTCATAGGCCGTCTTCGACCCGGAGGCCATGACGGTCAAGGCAGCCGCCTCGGCCATCTTGTTGTTACCTGAAACCGTCGTGCGCAGATAGGCGATGCCACGCTCGCCGCACAGCGATGCCACGCGTGCCGAGGCAGCCAGGGATACCGTACTGGTGTCCACGTACAGAGCTGTTGGGCTGGCCTCTTGCGCGACCTGACGGCCAACCGCCAGCAACGCCGCGTCGTCGGGCAAGGAAGAGAAGAAAAATTCGGCCTGAGGCATCGCGCCCGGCTCGGCCACCGCAAGACCGGCGCCGCGCGCCAGGGCCAGCCGCTGGCTGTCGGGGTCGCCCACCGTCAATGCATGACCGGCGTTTTTCAGGTGGCTGGCCATGGGCAGGCCCATCTTGCCCATACCGAAAAAATGGATGCGCGCCATGCTCAGACGTCCTTTTGCGTAGCAGCGGCTGCCAGCCCACCGGTAGAGCCACCCATGAAGCTGCCGTGCTGCAGGTTGAGCAGGCGATTCCAGCGTTGCTGGCCCATGGTCAAGCCGATGAAGAAGCCCAGCTCCACGATCTGCGGCACCTGAAGATGCGCGTGCAGGCCGCTCCACAGTTCATCGCTGGAATCGAGCCCCCAAGTCATGGCTTCGGCCAGTCGCAAAGCGGCCTTTTGTCGCGGGTCAAAACGGCTGGACTTTTCAAATTCAAGCAGGTCCCGCACGTCGTCTTCAACCAAACCCTGCGCCTGCGCCTTGAGTGATCGCTGGTTGCCGCAATAGTTGCAATTGACCGCCTGCGACACATAAAGACGGCACAACTCCTTGAGCGCATGGTCACACACGCCGTGGACAAACGTGTCGTTCCAGGCGTTGGCGAAGGACCAGAAGACCGCAGGCACATGCGCACGGATGGCATGGCTCTCGGGTCGCGGCGCGCCCTCGCGGGCGGCACGCTCGAATTCGGCGCGCATGGCCGGGTCCGTGATCGCTTCTGCGTCCACATAGGGCAGGCGTTGAGGCAAGGGGCTCATGATCCTCCCCGGGTTCAAGCCTGCGACAGAGCTTGCTCGTAGGCGCTCAGGTCCAGGTAACGCTCGGGTGGGGGGGCAACACCCCCCCACATCCCTTCCATCTCGGCGCGGATCGACAGCACGCAGGCAAACCCTTCGCGGCTGAAAGCTGCATCAGGCGCCAGGCCAGAGCCTGGGGTGAGCAAGGCCTGGTAGGTGCTGCGGGCAGCCTGATCCTCGAGTTTGAACTTGCTTTTCAAAAGATCCACCATCAGGCCCTCGTTGGCCCGATCCATCACCCGCCGCTGACCGCGGATATAGGCGATGAGGTAGCGCTGCAACACATCGCTGTGGGCCTGCGCCCAGCCGCGCATGACATAAGCCCCGGTGGCCTGATAGGGCCCCAGCAAATCGTATTGGCTGCCCAGGCTTTTGAAACCCTGAGTCCGTAGCTTGAAATTGAAGGGCGGATTGATCATGCCGCAAGCCAGCGAAGGATCGCTGGCCATGGCCACCGTGCGCGGGCCGGTGCCGCCCGCCAGCTTCAGCTGGTAGTCCCGTCCCTCCATCAAACCGCGGTCCTTGAGGATCTTTTTGGCGACCAGCGCATACGCCGTGTTCGGTGCATCGACTGCCAGACATTTACCTCGCAGATCCTCGAAGCTCGCGATCTCCGGCCGGACCATGAAGTCGTTCAGCCCGGCATCTCCGCCGCAGACGATGAGGGCATCGGCGCCGCTTTCAACCAGCGCCACCGCGTTGTCCACTGCCGCGTGGGCAATCTCGAAGCGACCCGCCGCAAGCCCGGCACGCTGCTCATCGGAATTGGGGGTGTGCTGAACCTCGATCTGCAAGCCCATGCGCTCAAAGTCCCCGGCCTGCAAGGCAGCGAGCAAGGGGAGATTGCTGGAGGTGTTGAAAACATTGACGCGAATCATCAAGCCTCCGATTTCAAGTGGCCAGCGCCGCACGGGCGATGGTTTCCGCATTGATGGGCATGGCGCGCATGCGCACCCCGAGCGCCACATAGACTGCGTTGGCAATGGCCGCCGCAACCGGTCCATGCGTGGCCTCGCCCACACCCAGGCTGGGCTGATCGGGTCGATCAATCAGCTCGACTTCAAGCTGCGGCACCTCGGTAAAGCGCAAGATCGGATAGCTTTCCCAGCTGTCCGAGGTGATACGGGTGCGATCGAAGCAGACCTGCTCCTTGAGCACCCAGCTGACGGTCTGAATCGCGCCGCCTTCAATTTGGTTGCGCGCGCCGTCCCGGTTGACGAGCCGGCCGGCATCGACCACCAGCCAGAGACGATTGACCCTCAGGCTGGCACCCGCCTCCACCTGAGCCACCGCCGCACACCAGGCGCCGGTGTTCTTGTAGCGCGCCAGCCCCAAGCCCATGCCCTGACCCTCGGTCGCGGGTACGGGTGTCCAGTCCGACGAGCGGGCCGCCCGCTCCAGCACCAGACGTGCGCGCTCATCGGTGAGGTGGCGCAAACGAAAGGTCAGCGGGTCACAGCCGGCTTGCTCGGCCAGCTCGTCCATAAAGCTCTCGGCCGCGAACACATTGAGGTGCGCGCCAAGGGATCGCAAGGATGATGTGCGGATGGGCATGCGAAGCTGCCGGTGGCTGATGACCTCGTGCGCGGGAAAGTTGTACAAAGGAACTGCATTGCGCTCGGCACCGCCGCCCACCGCCAGCGGCATGTTGATCGCCACTTGCGGCTCAAACGGCGGTTCAACCAAGGTGGCCGCACGCAGCACGGGCACCGGACTTCGCCCGGGACGCATGCTGTGCCCGGTCGACCAGACCTGATGCTGCCAGTTCACGATGCAGCCCTGGGCATCGAGGTCAGCCTGCAAATCGGCCAGCATGGCCGCGCCCACCGGGGCGCAGGTGAACTCATCCTCCCGGCTCCACTGCACGCGCACCGGCCGTCCGGGCAGCGCACGCGCCAGCAGCGCTGCATCGGCGGCCACATCATCGGCGCCATTGTGGCCATAGCAACCGGCACCATCGGCATGCCGCACGCGTACCGCCGAGGCGGGCAGGCGCATCAGGGCTGCCAGATCAGCGCGCAAATTGAATATGCCCTGGCTGTGGGTCCATACCTCCAGCTTGGTGGCCTGGTCGGGTGTGAAGACCGCCACTGCGCACGACGGCGCAATCGAGGCATGGGCCAGAAATGGGCGTTGGTAGCTGGCCTGGTGCCGCGCCACCGCAGGTGCGGTCGTCTCGGATGTTCGACAGCTGACGGTGGTGGTCTCCGCGGGCCCCTGTCGCAAATGATCGGTCATGGCCTGCATGTCCGGCAGACTTGGAGACTCCTGCCAATGCGCCCCAGCCGCTAGACGCAGACGAGCCTGGAGCGCCTGATACTCGGTCTGCGCAATCAGCCCCAGAAAACTGCCGTCCTGCACCACGGCCAGCACCCCGGGCAACTGGCGAATCGTCAGCAGGTCAGCACTGAGCAATCGAGCCGCGGGCGAAGGCGGCTGTACCACCGCGCCAAACAACAGGCCGGGCCAGTGCAGATCATGCACATAGCTGGCTTGGCCCAGGAGCTTGCCGGGCAAGTCCAGGCGCTGGAGCTGCCTCGGGGGCGATGCGCGCGGCTCGACCTGATCGCCGAACTCCACATCGAGCAGGGCAGGGTCGGCCAATGCCCAGTAGGTCAAGGTCGCCGAGTCGCCAGGCACGCCCACAAGACCGTCCACAACCCGCAGCAGCGCCTCCTGCTGCGCACTCAGACCCAGGCGGAGCGCAGCCTGGCGCAAATAGATACGCCGGGCCTGGGCGCAGACCTGACGCAAGGCGCCGCCCGAATCGGTGATGGACAGGCTGCCCGCCGTGACCCCTTCATTGGGAGAAACGGCCGTATCGGCGCCGGCCATGCGCACGCGCTGGATGTTCACGTCGAGCTCGTGGGCCACGATCTGCGCCAGCGCCGTGCGGATGCCCTGCCCCAGTTCTACCTTGCCACTGCGTACCGTCACGGTCCCATCAGCGCCAATTGTCAGCCACTGACCCAGCCGCGGATTGGCCTTCAAACTCGTCAGCGACGAGGCTGGGCCTGGCGCGCTCATGCGCCCTCCCGCTGCATCGCATCGGCAGCACGCAGCACGGCCCGAACGATACGCTGGTGCGATCCGCATCGACACAAATGGCGGTCCAAAGCCGCTCGTACCTCGTCGGCCGTGGGTCGGGAATTGCGGTGCAGCAATTCGGTGGCGCTGATGAGAATGCCCGACAGACAGTAAGCGCACTGGGCCGCCTGCTCATCGATGAAAGCCTGCTGCAAAAGTCCAGGCGCCCCCCCACGGGCCAGGCCTTCAACGGTCGTGACCCGGCAGCCGGCCAGGGCCTGCAGCGGGGTATCGCAAGCCGGGCGGCTGCGTCCGTCGATCAGCACATGGCAGGCCCCGCACTGACCCGCCCCGCAGCCCATGCGGGTGCCCCAAAGCCCGCGCTCGCGCAGTGCATAGAGCAAGGGCATGGCACCCGGCCCCTCCAGCTGGCAGGGCTGGCCATTGAGTTCAAACTGAATCGTCGTGTGTGCCATGCGCCAGACTGCAAACCGCCCTCGCCTTGAGGCTTGGTCTGAATTTGCTACTGCTTGGGCGCCGAGCGCATCACCGCACCGAGGGTGTTGTACTCGTCCTTGATGTAAGCATCAAATTGCTCGGGGCTCATGGGCATGGGTTCTGCACCCAGGGTGGCCATGCGCTCCTTGACATCGGGCAGGGCCAGGATGCGGGCAATCTCGGCATTGAGCCGTGCCACCACCGGCTTGGGCGTCTTGGCCGGCGCCAGCATGCCGATCCAGAAATCAAAGGCAAATCCGGGCAAGCCCGACTCAGCAACGGTGGGTACATTCGGTAAAGCCGCAGATCGCTTGGATGTGCTGACCGCGATGGCACGCAGGCGGTTCTCGCGGATGGCCGGGATGGAAGCCAGCACCGGTGTGAACATGAAGTCGGTGCGACCGGTACTGGTCTCGACGATGGTCTCGGGCGTGCCCTTGAACGGAATATGGGTCAGCTGCAGATTGGCCATGGCGCGGAACTTCTCCGCATTGACATGGGTGGCACTGCCCACACCGGCCGATGCGTAATTGAGAGCACCCGGCTTGGCGCGGGCCGCAGCAATGAGCTCGGCCACCGTCTTGATCGGACTGCCGGCACCGACCACCAGCACACTGGGCAAGGTGGCCAGGGGCGAGACACCCGCAAAATCACCGAGCGTGTCGTATTGCAGGTTGGCATAGAGTGCGGGATTGACCACATGGCCGGTAGAGACCACCACCAGCGTGTGACCGTCGGGGTCGGAGCGTGCCACCTGGGTGGCCCCGAGAGTGCCGCCAGCACCGGGACGGTTCTCCACCACCACCGGCTGGCCCCAGGCGGCCTGCAGCTTTTCGCCCACCACACGCGCCATGATGTCAGTCGCACTGCCTGCGGTGAAGGGCACCACGATCTTGATGGGTTTGCTCGGATAGTTCTGAGCCCAGCTGCTGACCAGCGCCAGCGCGGCGGCCACCCCAATGAAAAGGCGTTTCATGAAAGTCTCCTTGGTGGTTTCAGACAAATCGGATCGGAACACGGCGCCGCAACAACCAACACAGCCTCTCGGCAAACCGCAGGGACTGACGGCCAGCGGCCTGGTGCATCCGTGATGCGCATTCAGGCCAGCCCCATGGCCTGGGTGATCTTACGGCCAGAGGCCTGAAGTTGGGTCATCAACGGCTGCAGGTCCACGCCCAGCAATTGGCCGCGCCGCTTCTTCCATTGACCGGCCACCATCACGCTGTCGATGTTGGCCAGCGAAGTCTGAAACACCACGCTGCTGACCGGATCGTGCACCGGCTGCATGTTCAGGTCACTGGCGCGTATGAGCACCAGATCGGCTTGTTTACCCGGGGCCAAGGTGCCAATCCGGTCAAGCTGCCCGAGCATGCGGGCGCCCTCCACCGTAACCCAGGCCAGCGCCTCGCGGGTGGTGATGGTGGAGGTAGGCGGCATGCTGCCATGCGCCGCGCGGTGAGCCACATTGTCCAGAGAACGCTGCACGCCCAGCGCAATGCGGGCCTGCGAGAGCATGTCGCCGCTGAGCACACTCTCCAGATCGGCCCCCAGGGAAGGCGCGCAGCCAAACTGTCGCAAGCGTCCCGTCAGTGGATGTCCATGGCCCTGCGTCATTTCGTTTTCGGCAGCGGCGGAAAAACTCATGCCCAGGTCGCAGAAACGCTGGAGCTGCTCATCCTCAAGCGCATGGCCATGCACGATGTTGATCTGCGGCCCCAGCAGCCCATGCTGCTCCAGCCGTTGCCAACCCTCGGGCGTGCGCGGCGGTCCACCGCCCTGATGCAGCGAGGCCAGGATGCCGAGATCGCGAGCCATGACGAAATCATGCAAAGCCACCTCAAGGGTGGAGTAGTGAGGCCCGAGTACGGCCGCGTGAATGCTGAGCAGATCTCGACCCTGATGTGCCTTGAGCAGGCGCTCGACTTCAGCTCGCGGATGCGGCTGCTCCCAGAAAGGCTTTTGCCCCGGCTTGGGTTCAGGCTTGGGTGTGCCGTGAAAGAAAGCGGCGCGGATACCCGACTGCAGCAGACCCTCTATGGCTGCATCGTTATGCGCCGGCGTAGGATTGTTGTGGCACCAGTCCACCAAAGTGGTGGTACCGCAATTGATCTGATTGAGTGCGCCCATCAGGGTGGCGATATGCAGGTCTTCAGGCATAAAGACGGTGGCCAGCCCGGCATGCATCTTGGAGAAGTACTCCAGGAGCGTCCAGTTGGAGGCCAGCCCGCGCAAGGCCGTTTGCCAAGTGTGCATGTGGGCATTGATCAGCCCCGGAATCACGATGCAGCCGGCCGCATCGACCACCTCGGCCGCATCCACGGCGATCTGCGGCGCGATCTCAATGATGGTGTCGCCACGGATCAAAACATCTCCACGGGCCAGGTCGCCCTGGCGATCCAGGGTGATGACCGTCGCGCCGCGGATGAGCGTCTGCCGCATGCGATCAGGACTCCAGACCGTCGCTCATCTTGACGTTCTCAGGCTGCAGTTGCAGACCCGAGTCAGCCGCCACTTCCTTGAGCAGCACGGCAAAGTCGATATCTTCGTAACCGCGTCCGACCATGCGTGCGATCGATTCACGGGTGGCAGCCGCTGCCGGCATGGGCACGCCGTAGGCCTTGGCCGCCCCCAGCCCCAGGTCCATGTCCTTGAGCAGCAATTTCGGGGTGAACGTGACCTGATCGAAGGTCAGGTTGGTCAGCATCGGCGTCTTGTAGCGGGTGTACATCGAACCGACCACCGAGTCGTTGATGCTCTCCAGGAAAACATGCCGCGCTATACCCGCCTTCTCGGCCATGACCGTGATTTCACACAGATTCTGGATGATCACGCCAAACATGGTGTTGTGGGCGATCTTCCAGACCCGAGCCAGTTCGCCCTCGCCGACCCACATGACCCGGCGAGCCATGGCCTGCAGCATGGGTTCGACCTGCTCATAAAGAGCCTTGGGGCCAGAGGCCACCAGTAACAGCTTGCCAGCCTTGGCCACCTTGGCATTGCCCGAGACCGGCGCACAGAGATACCCCACGCCCATGGCCTGCAGCCGCTCACGGATCTCGGCCGAGCCCTCCTGCGAGATGGAGGACGAATCGATCACTAGGCGCGGCTTGTGCGCACCGGTGACCAAGCCGCCCGGGCCGAACAGCACCTCCTTGAGATCGTCGGTGGTCGAGACCATGGTGAAAACCGCATCACAGGCCGCCAAATCCTGCTTGGCCGCGACGATGGTCGCCCCCGCCTCGGCCAGGGGCTGGGCCTTCGAAACGGTGCGATTCCAGACCTGAACCGGATGTCCGGCCTTGATCAGCTTTTTGACCATGGCCTCTCCCATCCGGCCCAAACCGATCCAGCCTACGCTCTTGCTCATGCTTGTCTCCCGATTCGCGAATGAACCTGAGTTTGTCGCAGGCCCGGCTGTTGCACAAGAAAGGGAACGGAAATCAGTTTTGCCATGAATGAAAAAAGCGCCGGCGAACAGCGCTTTTTAGTTGGAAATCGGAAAACCGGGATGATTCAGACCCGTTCAATCACCAAGGCAATGCCCTGCCCGACGCCAATGCACATGGTGCAAAGCCCGTAGCGACCGCCGGTGGCGTGCAGGCGATTGATGGCGGTAGTCACCAAACGCGCGCCGGAGGCACCCAGCGGATGGCCCAGCGCAATCGCGCCGCCCCAGGCGTTGACCCGCTCATCATCGTCCCGCAAACCAAGCAGACGCAACACCGCCAGCCCCTGAGCAGCGAAGGCCTCATTGAGTTCAATCACATCCATCTGCTCGAGCTTCAGGCCGGTCAAGGCGAGTACTTTTTCAGTCGCTGGCGCCGGGCCTATGCCCATGATGCGCGGGGCCACGCCGGCGGTGGCCATGCCCACCACGCGGGCCTTGGGGCTCAAGCCGTGTCTGACCGCCTCGGCCTGACTGGCCAGCAGCACGGCACAGGCTCCGTCGTTGACGCCGCTGGCATTGCCCGCCGTCACACTGCCGTCGGGCCGCACCACACCCTTGAGCTTGGCCAGGGCTTCCAGGCTGGTCTCGCGAGGGTGTTCGTCCTGGCTGACCACCAAGGGCTCGCCCTTTTTCTGCGGCAGGGTCACCGGACAGATCTCGCGCGCCAGATGACCGGCCTTCTGCGCCGCCACCGCCTTCATCTGGCTGGCCAGGGCCATGCGATCCTGTGCCTCGCGTTCGATCTTGAAGTCCACCGCCACGTTCTCGGCCGTCTCAGGCATCGAGTCAACGCCGTACTTTTCTTTCATGAGTTTGTTGATAAAGCGCCAGCCTATGGTGGTGTCATAGACCGCGTTGGCACGGGAGAAGGCGGTCTCGGCCTTGGGCATGACAAAGGGGGCGCGGCTCATGCTCTCCACACCACCGGCGATCATCAAACCGGCCTCGCCGGATTTGATGGCGCGGGCCGCGCTGCCCAGGGCGTCGAGGCCGGAACCACACAGACGGTTGATGGTGGCGCCGGGCACATCGATCGGCAGACCCGCCAGCAGGCTGCTCATGTGGGCCACGTTGCGGTTGTC
>CAZATV010000032.1:0-28329 GCA_964488145.1 uncultured Polaromonas sp. | reverse complement strand
TCTACGGCTTTGGGGTCGAGACCGGTCTGCACGCGCTGCGCATCATCACTGCCGGGGTGTTCGACCGCTTTCCCAAACTGCAGATGATCATTGGCCATATGGGCGAGGCGCTGCCTTTCTGGTCTTATCGGCTCGACTACATGCATCAGGCCACGGTCCGTTCAAAGCGCTATGAGAGCATTGGGCCGATCCAGAAAAAGCCTAGCGATTACCTGCGTGAGAATTTCCACATCACCAACAGCGGTGTGGCCTGGGAGCCGGCTATCAAGTTCACCCAGTCCATCGTAGGGGTAGATCGGGTGCTCTATGCAATGGACTATCCCTATCAGTATGCTGTCGAGGAAGTCGGCCTGCTTGAGCGCATGGACATGAGCGCTGAAGACAGAAAGAAGTTTTTTCAGACCAATGCCCAAAAGCTGTTTGGCATTGGCCCGCTCTGATGGATTCCACCAGGAGACAAGACTATGAAATCTCATTTGTTTGGCAGGCGCGCGATGCTGGTGCTAGCCGCATCCGCTGTGGGTCTGGCCGCCCAGGCACAGACCTGGCCCACGCAGAGCGTGCGCATCATCGTGCCCTTTACCGCAGGTACAGGGATGGACACCATCGCTCGGGCAGTGGGTCCCCGCCTCAGTGAGCGAATCGGTCAGCCGGTGGTTATCGTCAACCAGCCTGGTGCCAGCGGCAATATAGGCGCCGATGCAGTGGCCAAGGCGACCGACGGCCACACGCTGCTCATGGGTGCCAACACCATGTTGATGGCGTCGCAGATGTACAAGAACGTCCCGTTCAACCCGGTCAAGGATTTCGCGCCCATCTCCATGGCCGCTTACGGTACCTTGATGCTGGTGGCTCATCCCAAGACCGGAATCAAGTCCATGGGCGAACTGATTGCTCAGGCCAAGGCCCGGCCTGGATCGATTTCTTTTGGCTCGCCCGGCGTGGGCACTCCGCACCACATGGCGATGGAACTGTTCAAGGTACAGACCGGGCTGTTCATGCTGCATGTGCCTTACCGTGGCTCGGCAGGCTACACCCAGGATTTGCTCTCCGGTGAACTCAATGTCGGTTTCTTGCCGGTGCATATTGCGCAGGGCTTCGTGCGCGATGGCCGGCTCAATGCGCTGGCTGTGGGCAGTGCCAAGCGTCATCCCGTCTCGCCGGGCGTGGCCACCTTTGAAGAGCAGGGTATCAAGGGCGTGGAGGTCGATCTCTGGTATGCCTTCTATGCGCCAGCGCGAACACCCGCTGCCGTGGTCAGCCGTCTCAACACTGAGATCGCCAGCATTGTCCGCAGCGCTGAGGTCAAGGATCTGTTAGGCCGCGCCGGCATGGATGCATCCGCTTCCACGCCCGATGAACTGGCCCAGATCACCCAGAAGGATTACCCGCGCTGGGGTGCGGTGATCAAGCGCAACGGTATCTCTGCCGAGTGAGCATGACCGAAGTGGGCATTGTGGTGGTCGGCGGCGGCATTGCCGGCCTGGGCTTTGCCTTGTCCCTGCATCAGCGGGGTATCGCCTGCGAGGTGTACGAAAGTGTGCCGCAGGTCAAGGAGCTCGGAGTGGGCATCACCCTGTTGCCCCACGCAATGCGCGAGCTCTCGGCGCTGGGCGTGCAAGCGCAACTGGAGGCAGTGGGCATCGAGAACCTGGAAAGCGTATTTTTCAACCGCTTTGGTCAGTTCATTTACCGCGAGCCGCGTGGCCGGCATGCAGGCTACCCGCTGCCGGAAATCGGTATCCACCGCGGCAAGCTGCACCGTATCTTGTACGAGGCAGCCCTGGGGCGGCTGGGCCCGGCGCGCATCCATACCGGTCATCGCTGCGTTGGGCTTGAGCAGGACCAGACGGGGGTGACTGTGCGTTTTACCGATGCGCAGGGACAGGCCCTGCCGCCGGTCCGTGCTGCTGTGGTGGTGGCCTGTGACGGTATTCACTCGGCGGTGCGCAAGCAGTTCTATCCGCAGGAGAAAGTGGCTTTTGCCGGCATCAACACCTGGCGTGGGGTCACCCGCCACAAACCCATCCTTACGGGCAAGAGCTATATGCGGGTGGGCTCGATCCGCACCGGCAAGATGGTGATTTATCCGATCGTCGACAACATCGATGATCAGGGTTATCAGTTGATCAACTGGATGGCCGAGATCGAAGGCAGCAGCCAGGTCATGAATGACTGGAATCGGGGCGGCAAGGCCGATGACTTCATTTCGATCTTCAAGGATTGGACCTTCGACTGGCTCGATGTGCCGGCACTCATCCGAAATGCCGATCAGATTCTGGAATACCCCATGGTCGACAAAGACCCGGTCCCTCAATGGACCTTTGGCCGGGTCACGCTGATGGGCGATGCTGCCCATCCCATGTACCCGCGGGGCTCCAACGGTTCAGCCCAGGCCTTGATCGATGCGCGCACCCTGGCGACCGAACTGGCGCGTGGGGGCGATCTGGCAGCCGCGCTGTCAGCTTATGAGGCGCAACGTCGCGAGGCTACAGCCCAGGTGGTGCTGACCAACCGCAGCCAGCCACCCGATGTGATCAATATCCGGGTCGAGGAGCTCAGCGGTGATCGGCCCTACCGGCATATCGATGACATCATCAGCCAGGATGAGTTGCGGGCGCTCTCGGATCGATACAAGAAGATTGCCGGCTTTTCCTTGGAAGCCGTCAAGGCTTGAGCCAACGGTGGCTGTAAATCTACGCCGCGAAGGCACGCCTCAGTTCAGGTAGCGCGGCTTGGTCGGCTGCGGGCCACTCTCTGCATCGTCGCCTGGGTTTGGCTCTCGGGAGGGCTCTTCTGGTAGGGCTCTCAGCTCGGCCCCTTGCAGCCAGCCCGAGCCCTGGATGGCCTGATGGATCAGCCGGATCAGCCCTTGCGTGAGTGTGATGTCCATCAGCATCTGCATGTCACGCTGGCGCTGCGGTAGCTTTTCCAGCAGGGTAACCTGCAGCTTGCCATCCGCCATTGGGGTGAGCTTGAGTTCGGTCACCAGCAGTGGCTCTTCCCCCAGGGGCAGGGCAGTAGGTTGGTCCCTGAAGGGTGTTTCATAGTCGCCCTGATAGGCGGCCGCCTCCTTTTGGAAGTTGCGCATCAGCTGCTGGCGTTGCTCGCTTGGCGGTGCTGCCGGATCGGGCTTGTCCAGTTGCTGTTGTAACTGGTTCTCGGAACTGCGCTGAAGTACCGGCAGCAGCTGCAGGCCTAGTCGCCGAGTCAGCCAGATGCGAAATTCTTCGCCGCCTTGGCTGTTGATTCGGATGAGCAGGCGGTCTTGTTCGACCACATAGCTCACATTAACCTGATGAATATTCATGGCTTGATTCTAAAGATCCGGGGTCAAGGCTGGGCTGGGGTCAGCGGATAGGCCGGCTGGGCCGGGTGTTGGGCCGGCGGTGGGGTCACTGGGGCGGCGGCTGCGGGTTCTGACCGTCAAGCCTTGAAAATGTCGTGCAGCGACCCTAGTTACAGTCGGACTCGTTTCGGGAGCTGTGATGCGCCAAGACAAACTGACCACCAAATTCCAGCAGGCCCTCGGTGATGCCCAATCCATTGCCCTGGGTCGCGATCATCCTTATATCGAAGGGGTGCATGTGCTGGCCGCGATGCTGTCGCAGGATGAGGGCCCGCGCGCCTTGCTGCAGCGGGCCGGCGTCAACCTTGGCAGTCTGGAGGCTGCGGTGGAGGCGGGTCTGAAGAAGCTGCCCGAAGTTCAGGGGCAAGAACAGATCCAGATCGGCCCGGATCTGGCCAAACTCCTGCAGGCCACTGAGAAAGAAGCCATCAAGCGTGGCGATGCCTTTATCGCCGCTGAGCTTTTCCTGCTGGCCTGCGCCGACCACAAGGGTGACATTGGCCGCATGGCCCGCGAAAGTGGCATGACCCGACAGGTGCTGGAGGCGGCCATCAACGCCGTGCGGGGTGGCGAGAAGATGGACAGCGCCGATGCGGAAGGTCAGCGGGAAGCCTTGCGCAAATACACCCTTGACCTGACCGAGCGGGCCCGCGCTGGCAAGCTCGACCCGGTGATTGGCCGTGACGACGAGATTCGCCGCGCCATTCAGGTCTTGCAGCGTCGCAGCAAGAACAATCCGGTGCTCATCGGAGAGCCCGGCGTGGGCAAGACCGCCATTGTGGAAGGCTTGGCCCAGCGCATCGTCAATGGCGAGGTGCCCGATTCGCTCAAGGGCAAGCGGGTGCTGTCCCTGGACATGGCGGCCCTGCTGGCCGGGGCCAAATACCGGGGCGAATTCGAGGAACGCCTGAAGGCGGTGCTCAATGAACTGGCCAAGGACGAAGGTCAGACCATTGTTTTCATTGACGAACTGCACACCATGGTCGGCGCGGGCAAGGCCGAGGGCGCGATGGATGCGGGCAATATGCTCAAGCCGGCCCTGGCGCGCGGAGAGCTGCACTGCGTGGGGGCCACCACCCTGGACGAATACCGTAAATACGTGGAAAAGGATGCTGCCCTCGAGCGCCGCTTTCAGAAGATTCTGGTCGATGAACCTTCGGTGGAGGCCACCATTGCCATCCTGCGCGGGCTGCAGGAAAAGTACGAGAAGCACCACGGGGTACAGATCACCGATCCGGCCATCGTGGCGGCTGCAGAACTGTCCCATCGCTACATCACCGATCGATTTTTGCCTGACAAGGCGATTGATCTGATTGATGAGGCCGCCGCCAAGATCAAGATTGAAATTGACTCCAAGCCAGAGGTGATGGACAAGCTTGATCGCCGTTTGATTCAGCTTCAAATCGAGCGAGAGGCCGTGCGCCGTGAAAAGGATGAAGCCTCGCAAAAGCGTTTTGCCCTCATTGAGGAGGAGATCGCCAAGCTGCAGAAGGAGATTGCCGACCTGGAAGAAGTCTGGCGTGCCGAGAAGGCCCAGGCCTTGGGCTCCAAGGATGTGATGGAAGAGATTGACCGCATCCGCCATCAGATTGAGGAGTACACCCGCAAGGGGGACTTCAACAAGGTGGCTGAGCTGCAGTATGGCAAGCTGCCCGAATTGGAAAAACGCCTGAAGCAAGCGCAAGCCAGCGAGCAGGCCAAGTCCGGTACGCCCAAGTTGCTTCGTACCCAGGTCGGCGCAGAGGAGATCGCTGAGGTGGTGGCGCGCGCCACCGGAATTCCGGTGTCCAAGCTGATGCAGGGCGAACGCGACAAGCTGCTGCAGATGGAAGATAAATTGCATCAGCGGGTGGTCGGCCAGGACGAAGCCATCTCGGCGGTGGCCCATGCCATCCGGCGCTCGCGCTCGGGTCTGTCTGACCCCAACCGGCCCACCGGTTCCTTCTTGTTCCTGGGCCCCACGGGCGTAGGCAAGACCGAGCTGTGCAAGGCGCTGGCAGGTTTCCTGTTTGACAGCGAAGACCACCTGGTGCGGATCGACATGAGCGAATTCATGGAGAAGCATTCGGTGGCGCGGCTCATCGGCGCCCCTCCGGGCTATGTGGGCTACGAAGAGGGGGGTTATCTCACCGAGGCGGTGCGCCGCAAGCCCTACAGCGTGCTGTTGCTCGACGAAGTCGAAAAGGCGCACCCTGATGTCTTCAATGTCCTGCTGCAGGTGCTCGACGACGGCCGCCTGACCGATGGGCAGGGACGTACGGTCGACTTCAAAAATACGGTCATCGTGATGACCTCCAACATCGGCTCACACCTGATCCAGTCCATGGTGGGACGGCCGACCGAGGATATCAAGGAGGCGGTGGTCGATGAACTCAAGAACCACTTTCGGCCTGAGTTTCTCAACCGTATCGATGAGACAGTGGTTTTTCATGCGCTGGACGCCGGCAATATCGAGGCCATTGCCCGGATTCAGCTGCAGGTGCTGATCAAGCGGCTGGAAAAAATCGACCTGTCGCTGCAGGTTTCCGAGCCAGCCATCCAGGAGCTGGCCAAGGTCGGCTTCGATCCTGTTTTTGGGGCCCGGCCACTCAAGCGGGCCATTCAACAGCGCATTGAGAACCCGCTGTCCAAACTACTGCTGGAGGGGCGTTTCGCGCCCAAGAGCACGATCGCGGTTGGGGTTGATCCGATTCGCCAGCCGGGAGTGTTCGGCTTCACAGCGCTGGCGGCGGCTTCCTGATGTCTTGCGGGGCGTGGCTCCCCAGCGGGGCAGCATCGCCGCGAGGGTGCGGCCTGCACTCAGTTTGCGGCTGATCGCCGTCGATCAGTGCTTCTGGGACGCCAGCGCCTGCTCGGTGATGGCTGAGAGCGTGCCCCGAGTGGTGATCACCTCGGGGCTGATCATGACCTCGATCAAACTGCCCTGTTCACGGGCCAGGGCCGCCAGCAGGGCAGGCTCGAACTCATCGGTGCGTGTGATGCGCTGTGCTTCGTAACCATAGGCTCTGGCCAGCGCCACAAAATCCGGATTGCGCAGCTGCGATCCGCTGGGGTGCTGGGGGAACTCACGCTCCTGATGCATGCGGATGGTGCCGTACATGCCGTTGTTGAGCAGCACGATGATGCTTTTTCCGCCGTGCTGCACAGCTGTGGCCAACTCTTGGCCGTTCATCAGGAAGTCACCATCGCCCGCCATGGTCAGAGCCAGGCGGCCGGTGGTTATTGAGGCTGCAATGCCAGCGGGCACGCCATAGCCCATGGCTCCGACCGTGGGGGCCAGTTGCGTTTTGTGGCCCTTGGCCAAGCCGTGATGCTTGAAGAAGCGATGCACCCAGCTGGCGAAATTGCCGGCACCGTTGGTCAGCACTGCGTCGTCGGGCAAATGCCTTTGCAGCAGTGCCACGATCGCAGGCATGTCGATCTGTCCGGGCCAGGTGCCCGCCGGCGGCGCCTGAAGGTTGGCCAGGTAGTCAGCATTGGCCTGATGCGCCCAGGCCTGCCAGGCCACGCTGACGGGCGCAGTGAGCACCTCCAGCGATCGCGCCGCCGCATTCATGGTGGCCTGGATGGCCAGATCCGCTTGGTAGACACGGTTGAGCTCTTCGGCTCCAGCGTGGATGTGCACCAGCTTTTGGCTCAGCTTTGGAGGCTTGAGCAGGGTGTAGCTGCCGGTGGTCATCTCGCCCAGACGCGGGCCGATCACCAACAGCAAATCGCTTTGCCGCACCCGTTCGGCCAGTTTCGGATGGATGCCGATGCCCACGTCTCCGGCATACAGCCGATGGTGGTTGTCAAACGTATCCTGAAAACGGAAGGCATTGGCCACCGGCAACTGCCAATTTTCGGCAAAGCGCTCCAGGGCCTGCGCGGCCTGCGGCGTCCAACCGCTGCCACCGGCAATCACCAAAGGTCGCTGGCTCTCCAGCAGCAGGGTGCGCAGCGTGCGCAGGCTGCCCGGGTCGCTCCAGGCCTGTACCGGCTGCACGCAGGCCGTGGGCTGCGCGTCGGTGGATTTCATGAGCATGTCCTCGGGCAGCACCAGGACCACCGGACCCGGCCGCCCGTTCATGGCCGTGGCAAAGGCCCGGGCGATGTATTCCGGTATGCGGTCGGCATCGTCGATGCGTTCAACCCGCTTGGCCATACCCTTGGTGCTGGGGCCAAAGAAACTGGTGTAGTCGAGTTCCTGAAAGGCCTCCCGGTCGCGGCAATCGCTGGCCACATCGCCCACCAGAAGCACCATGGGCGTGGAGTCCTGGAAGGCCGTGTGGACTGCAATCGAGGCGTTGGTGGCGCCCGGCCCGCGCGTGACCATGCAGACGCCCGGGCGGCCGGTGAGCTTGCCATGCGCCTCGGCCATGAAGGCGGCGCCCCCCTCCTGGCGACAGGTGATAAAGCGGATGCGATCACGCCGCTCGTGCAGGCCGTCTAGGATGGCCAGATAACTCTCTCCGGGCACGCCGAAGCAGTGGGTGACGCCCTGGGCAATCAGGCAATCGACAAGTAGGTGCCCCGCAATCTGTGAACGCATGGCCCGATTGTGCCCTCCCGCCGCCGGCGGGCCAAGGTCAGAGACGGCGTACTGCGCGCAGCCGGAAGGCGCTAAAAATGAGGGTGCACTGCACCATTGCCAGGCCGATCAGGACGCCACGGAACTGACCGTGATCCATCAGCAAACCGAAAATCAGCGGTGTGATCGCCTGACCCACATCCAGCCCTCCGTAGACCACGCCGTAGACCCGGCCGGACGCATTGGCCGGCGTCGACTGCTTGACCAGCAAATCCCGGGAAGGCCCCGCGGTGCCCGAGGTCAGGCCCATCAGTGCAAAGAGGACTGGCACCATCCAGGCAGGCAAGGGACTGAAAGCCAACACCAGCGCGAGGACGGCGGCAACGGTGAAGGTCGCCGCTACCACCTTGTCGCAGCGGCTGGGGTCTCGCACCAGGAAGCCGCCCACCACCATGCCGCTGGCGCTGCCGATCATGTAGACCGTCAGACACAAGGCTACGCTGGCCAGCGGAATGTCGTGCAATTGCCGACTGGCCTCAGGCGCGAAAGCCTGCACCACACCGAGAACAGAGGCAAATAGAAAGAAAAAGGTGAAGCACATCCACACCGCGGGCAATTTCAGAAAGTCAAAATCGCCCCCGCCACTTTCTTGGCGCACCGCCTGCACCTCAAGGTACAGACGTCGGTGATTGAGCAATAACAGCCCCAGAACCGCCGCAGCCAATAAACCGGCCACCGCCAAAGCGGCCTGCCAGGAGTGGGCCAGCGCGACACCGGTCATCAGGGCCGGCGCGATCGCCCAGCCCAGGGTGCCGGTGATGCCATGGGCGCTGTACGCGTGACCGAGCCGCTGCGGACTGACCCGCCGGTTGAGCAGCGTGTAGTCAACCGGATGGAAGACCCCGTTACCCAAACCGGCCAAGGCTGCGAAGCAAACCAGCATCCAGTAGTGGGTGCTGATGGCATAGCCAAAACAGGCCAGCGCGATCGCGGCCATACCCACATAGAGCACGGGCCGCGGACCGAATCGATCCACCAGAAAGCCCGAGGCCGCTTGCACCGCGCAGGACACCACAAAGAAAACGGTCAACACAAACCCGAGCTGGGCATAGCTGACGTCAAAGTGATCCTTAAGCCAGGGAAACAGCGGTGGCAGCAGCAGCTGGCTGAAGTGGCTGATCATGTGCGCCACGCCGACCAAGCCTATCAGGGTGATGTCTTGGCGCAGCGTAAGGGCCGGGGTTGCGGTCAGGCTGGGGACGCTCATTGACTCTATCGTAACGGCTTTGTAGTCGGCCATCGCGCCGGGGCGGTGCTTCCACTTCCCCAATCGCTGGCCGCTTTTGAACGGGTGGCAGTCGCGCTCTCCCGGGGATGGGGCATGAAAAAAGGCCGGTGATAACACCGGCCTTTCGCATCGGACTAAGTCCGATTACTTGACGTGCTTGCCGATCAGGCCAGCCATCTCGAACATCGAGACCTGAGCCTTGCCGAAGACAGCCTTGAGCTTGTCATCTGCGTTGACCATGCGCTTGTTGGCCTTGTCTTGCAGGCCTTTGGCCTTGATGTAGGTCCACAGCTTGCTGACGATCTCGGTGCGCGGCAGCGGCTTGTCACCCACCACAGCGGCCAGAGCAGCGCTGGGGGTCAGCGGCTTCATGAACGCAGCGTTGGGGGTGCGCTTCTTGGCAGGAGCCTTCTTGGCAGCGGGCTTCTTGGCTGCAGGCTTTTTGGCAGCGGCCTTTTTCGCCGGAGCCTTCTTAGCAGCGGGCTTCTTGGCCGGAGCCTTCTTAGCGGCGGGCTTCTTGGCTACGGCCTTTTTGGCCGGAGCCTTCTTGGCGGCGGCCTTCTTGGCCGGGGCTTTCTTTGCCGTAGCTTTCTTCGCAGTTGCCATGATCAGTTTTTCCTTCTAGAAGTTGAGAAATCACCTCGCAAGAGCGCGCGCTCTCGCGAGGCACTGCGGATGCTACTGGAGAAAATCGGGTTTTCATAGGGAAAAGCGCATTTTTTCAGGCGTTTTTGTTGCGGATTTACCCTGGAGAAGGCCTTTTTCCCCTCGGGTACGGACTTGCGGGGGCGTTGAGGTGGCTGTGTTTGCGGACTCAGAGGCGCTCAGAGGAGACTCAGAAGGAGGGTTGCAGCGCCCAATGGGCAGGCCCCCGCTGGCACGGGTCGCCTGGGGACCGCGCGGCTCGATTCAGAGGGAGGACACGCCTTTCCAGAGCATGTAGGCGGCCAGAAGGTAGAGCACCAGCGCAAAGACGCGCTTGAGTTTCTTCACCGGCAACTGATGTGCGATCCGCGCTCCCACAGGCGCCATGAAGACGCTGCAGGCAGCGATGATGCCCAGGGCTGGCAGCCAGATAAATCCGAATGATCCTGGAGGCAAACCCTGTGCGGTCATGCCGGCGTAGACGTAGCCGGCGGCATTGGCAGCAGCGATGGGAAAGCCCAGGGCCGCAGAAGTGGCCACTGCGTTGTGCATGGCCACATTGCACCAGGCCATGAAGGGGACGCTGATGAAGCCACCGCCAGCGCCCACCAGACCGGACGTCAGCCCGATGATGCCGCCCGCGAGCCACTGGCCTGCTCCACCGGGCATCTGCCGGCTGCCCTTGGGCTTGCGGTCGAGGAACATCTGCGTCGCCGAGAAGCCGACGAACAGGCCAAAGAAGATGGCCAGGTAGTGGCCCTTGAGCAGGCTGAACAGGCCCACGCTGCTGATCAGGCTGCCCATCAGAATGCCGGGCGCAAGACCGCGTACCAAGTCCCAGCGTACCGCCCCGCGCTGATGATGGGCGCGCACGCTGGAGATGGAGGTAAAGACGATGGTGGCCATGGAGGTGGCAATGGCCATCTTGACGGCCATGTCGGCGCTGGCCCCGCGCGTGCTCATGATCAGGGTCAGGAAAGGCACCATCACCATGCCACCGCCGATACCCAGCAGGCCGGCCAGAAAGCCGGACATCACGCCCAGACCGATGAGTTCGATAACCAGAATCAGATCAAGTGCCATGGGGGTCGGATGCCTTTTCCGGTGTCATGCGTGGTTTGGAGGGAGCGCCGCCCGAGGCGCGATGTGGGTCGCTGTACCGGTCTGCTGCCAAACCCAGGGCCAATCGCCGCAAGGGCGCGGCTCCCACACCCTGAGTCCGTTGGCGCGATCGCGTGGCTTGCGCAGTCGCGATGCGCTGGCGCGGTGGTGCGGCTTGCGCCGAGGTGGGGGATGCGTCAGGCCCAGCATAAGGTGTCTGCGGTGACCACCGGACCGTCATCCTGAACCGGAGTTCAGGTGGGCGAGGGCAGACTGGCGTTGGGTTCGTCTGACGCGAGACGATCACGCTCACCAGCCGATGTACCAAGCCCGAGCTCAAAGAGCATTGGTTCAAGGAAATATAAAGCCCGATGCGAGCCGCAGACCGGCCCATTCTATGCTCAGGAGAGCGGGGCGCAGCGCCCGTCCAGCGCTGCCGCATTCAGAGCAACTGTCCGTCGTCGCCCAGCGCCTGATCAAGCCGCGCCAACAGCGCGCCAAGCTGCTGCGGGTTGTCCACGGTCGGCGGGGCGGACGCCGTATCGCCGGTCGCAGTGGCTGTTACCGCAGGGGCTGCGCGGTCACTCAACTCGAAGGCCAGGTTAAGGGCCGCCAGTACCGCGATCCGGTCGCGGGCCTTGAGCTTGCCGGCATCGCGAATCTTGCACATGGCCGCATCGACTTTACCCACCGCATCGCGCAGGCGCTCTTCGCCGCCTTCAGGACAGCCTAGCAAGTAGCTCTGTCCCATGATCTGCACTTCAAGTTGTTTCATGAGGGGCTACTGCCTTGCGTGGGCTCTTGGGTGGCGCTTGGCAGGCGCTCCAGCAGCGCATCGACGCGGGCGCGGGCGGCACTCAGTCGCGACTTGAGGGAGTCGCGCTCCTGGGTCAGCGTCCGCACCTGCTCGGTCAGCAAGACGTTGGTGCGCTGCAGTTCCTCGTAGCGAAGGAGCAGGCGCTCCACGCGATCGGCCAGCTGGTCCAAAGAGGGGGGCGTTGCCATGACGGGACGATTGTAGGGTTTCAGAAAGCTCGCTGCGTAGAATGAGGCTCGTTGGTGCTCGCGGTGTGGTTCGCATGCCGCAGTTCAACGGGAAGCAGGAAGCAAAGCCCAACCGAGCCGACCCAACCTGCGCTGCCCCCGCAACGGTAAGACGAACGGGTCGTCGGGTGGGCCAATACGGGCTCACAAGACGTACCCCGCTGCCCTGATTTAGCCACTGAGCGCCCTGAACAAGCGCTTGGGAAGGCCAGTGCAGTTGCTTCGTTAGCCCGGATACCGGCCAACACGGTGAAGGCGCGACCCACATCGGGCCTTCGTGACGCTCATGCACTGGCGGGGAAGCCGGTGAGGGCTTATGTTCTGGGGTGGTTCATCATGAACTTTTCGCACCGACCTGCGCGTTCATCGGCGCTGGGTTTTTTCGTGTTCGTCTCTTGTTTGTCCTCGCAGGCGCAGCCGGTATCCGCTTTGGATGAAGTGGTTGTCACGGCCACCCGCCAGAGCGCCGCGCTATCGAGCGTGATCGCCTCGGTTGAGGTGCTCCATCGGGATGACATCGAAAGGTCGCAGGCGGCATCGTTGGCCGACGTGTTACGGGGTGTGGCCGGCTTTGAATCGGCCCGCAACGGTGGACCGGGTACCACGACGTCGTTTTTTCTGCGCGGACACAACAGTGTCAATCTGGTGCTGATGATTGACGGTGTACGGGCTCCGGTCGACGGCATTGGCACCCCTTTGGTGGCTGACATCCCGCTGGCCCATGTAGAGCGGATCGAGATTGTGCGCGGCGATGCCAGCGCCCTCTACGGTGGCGCGGCCAACGGCGGCGTGATTCACATCATCACGCGCAAGGGAGCCGGCCAATACGCCGCGCTGGGTTTTGGCAGCGAAGGACGACGCTCGGTGCAGGCGGCTTTGACGCGATCGTCCGGCGGCACTGAATTGGCCATCCGGCTAGGACAGGAGCAGTCGGGGCGCCTGTCGGCCATGAATGTCGCGCAAAAACCTGCGGCCAATCCGGATCAGGACAGGACAAGCATCCATAACGCGGCCATCGACATGGCGCATCAGCTTCACCAGGATCACAAGATCCGGCTCTCGCTCTCGCAGGTGGTTGCAGGTGTTCAGTACGACGATGACCTTTTTGGTGGAGGTCGCCCGGACGACACCCATCATCTCGAGCGGAAAACACAGTCTGTGGCGCTGGTGTTGGCCTCCCGCTTGAGGACGGATTGGCGTAGCGAGATGGCGCTCAGTCAAAGCCGACAGACGCTGGAGGATCGAAAAAACGGCCTGCTCAGGACTTCGGCCTACGACTTCGGTCTGGCCCGCAGTGATCAGGTGGGCTTGCGCTGGGTTCACCAGATGGCGATCCGCGATCGCTCGACCTTGATGGTCGGGCTGGAACTTTCGGAAGAAAAATTCATCACCGATGCCACACTCAGCGGTTACCGCTTTGCCAAAGACGACAAGGCACTTTTTGCGGGCTTGAGCCATGAGCAGGGGGACTGGGCGCTGCAGTTCAATCTGCGGCGTGATTGGCTGTCCACTCGCAATCAGCTGACGGTCCTTGATGAGAGTGACGAACGCAGCTCGGCCTTGCTGGGCCTGTCCTATCGTCTCAGTCCAGGCTGGAAGATTCTGGGCCAGGCATCCAGCGGCTTTCGTGCCGCCAGCGTGGGCGAGCAGGCCTATGCCTTGGTGCCTCTGCGGGTCGAGTCCTTCCGCAATCGGGAATTCGGCCTGGCCTACAAGCAGTCGGTTCATCAGCTGCGGCTGAGCTATTTTTGGGTCGACATGAAAGACTTGATTGCCTTCGACCGCCGTTCCAATTTGACCAACCTCCCGGCCAACAACCAGGGCCTAGAGCTTTCGGCACGTAGCCGGCGGGGTTCGACGGATGTGATTCTGGGTTTGACCTTCCAGGATCCTGTAAATCGTGAAACCGGCAAGTCACTGGCGCGTCGCTCCAAGCGACTGGCCAGCCTGAAATTGCAACAGCCCTTGGGTGCGGTCGAATGGAGCGCTGCTTTGAGCTATCACAGCCAGCGCAGGGACAGCGACTTCAACGAGCGCATCCTGGGCTCCTACGCCCTGCTGGACATCGGCGCCTCCTACGCGCTCAATCGGCGGGCCAAGCTCAGGATAAGCCTGGACAATGTCACCGATCGCACCTACCAGAGCGCCTACGGCTACAACGCACCCCGGCGAGGGGTATTTGTAGCTCTGAACCTGCAAGATCCGTGAGCCCGCCATGACGCCTCAGCGCATCGTTTGCCTGACCGAAGAGCCCACCGAGTGGCTGTATCTGCTCGGACAGTCCCATCGTATCGTGGGAATTTCCGGTTACACCGTGCGTCCCCCTCAGGCGCGCCAGGAAAAGCCCAAAGTGAGTGCGTTCCTGAGCGCCAAGATCGACAAGATCCTGACGCTCAAGCCCGATTGCGTGATCGGGTTTTCCGATCTTCAGGCCGATATTGCCGCGCAGCTCATTCGCGCAGGGGTGCCCGTTCACATCTTCAACCAGCGCAGCGTGGAGGAAATTTTTGCCATGCTCTATCAGGTGGCTGCGCTGGTGGGGCAGGCCGATCAGGGTCTGGAGCGCATAGCCCGGATGCGCGACGATCTGCAAGCGATCGCCCTGCGCAGTGCCGCCTTCAAGCGCCGGCCGCGCGTCTATTTCGAGGAATGGGACGAGCCGCACATCAGTGCCATCCGCTGGGTTTCCGAACTGATGGCCATTGCTGGCGGCGACGATGTCTTCCCCGAACTGGCGCTGGCCCCCATGGGCAAAGACCGCATCATTGCCGATAGCCACCGTATCGTCGAGCGCTCCCCCGAGATCATCATCGGATCCTGGTGCGGTAAGAAATTTCGCCCTGAGAAAGTGGCCGCACGACCGGGCTGGCAGGATATGCCTGCGGTGCGCGATGGGCAGCTTTTTGAGATCAAGTCGGTCGATATCCTGCAGCCCGGGCCGGCGGCTTTGACCGACGGCGTGGCCCGCCTGCACCACATCATGCAGGCATGGGCGCAGAAAAATGCCTGAACGGCCCTTTTTGCGCAGCATGCTGGTCCTGGCCGCCCTGGGCCTGAGCCTGGTTTCGCTGGGGGCTCAGCCCATCGTGGTACGCGACGATGCGCAGCAGGAGTTGCGTCTGGAGCGCTCCCCCGTCCGTGTGGTGAGCCTTCTGCCGGCCTTGACCGAGTCGATGTGCGCGCTGGGCCAGTGCCATCGCTTGGTGGGGGTCGATCGCTATTCCAACTGGCCACCAGCGGTTCAGTCCTTGCCCCGTATGGGTGGGGGCCTGGATGTCAATCTGGAGGCGGTGGTCGCTCAGCGACCCGATCTGGTGCTGATGGCCACCTCCAGTCCCGGGCGGCAGCGCTTGCAGTCTTTGGGTATCCCGGTGCTGGCCCTGGAGCCGCGTACTCACGACGACGTGCGTCGAAACCTGTCTACGCTGGCCCAGGTGTTTGCGTTGCCGGCCCACGCGGCGCAAGCGGTCTGGCGCGATCTTGAGGCCGCTCTGTCAGCGGCGGCTCAGACGCTGCCGCTCCAACTCAGGGGACAGCGGGTGTATGTGGAGGTGGGCAGCGGACCGTTTGGCGCCAGTGAGTCGTCCTTTATCGGTCAGACCCTCTCCCGCCTGGGCCTGGCCAACATCCTGCCCGGCAGTCTGGGGCCCTTCCCGCAAATCCAAAGTGAGTTCGTGGTTCGGGCGCAGCCCGATGTGATCGTCATCAGTGGCGACAGCCGCGATGCGATGGTTCAGCGGCCAGGCTGGGCGCGACTGCGCGCGGTGCAGCAGGGCCGAGTGTGCACGCTTTCACCGGCCGAGGCCGATGTTTTGATGCGCCCGGGCCCACGCTTGGCTGAAGCGGCTGGGCTCTTGGTCGGCTGCCTGCTGGGGGGAGCGCGGTGAGCCGGTCCGCCCGATTCGTCACGGCTCCGGTGAGCCTGGGTCTGTGGATGCTGTTGGGCGCTGCCATCGGTCTGGTGATGGGGGCTGCCGCTGGCAGCACCGGCTGGCAGGCCCCGTGGCTTGCCTGGCGGGACCCGATGGCGTGGCAGATCGTTTCGGAGATTCGACTGCCGCGCTCGGCGGGCGCCGGGTTGGCGGGGGCTTTGCTGGGCCTGGCGGGCGCTGTGGCGCAGGGCGTGTTCAGAAACCCCTTGGCTGACCCTTTCCTGTTGGGCAGCGCTTCCGGTGCATCGCTGGGCGTCTGCGTCTACCTTAGTGTGCTGGGCACAGGCATCACGCTTGGGTTGCCGTGGTACTTGCAACTGGGCATGACCGGGGCTGCCTTTGTCGGTGCGGTGGCGGCGGTGCTGATCACCCTGATGCTCTCTCGTGGTGTGCAGCACACCCTGCGGCTTTTGCTGGCCGGCGTGATTGTGGGGGTGATGCTCGGCGCCATGACCTCGTGGCTGAGCTGGTTGCGCCCCGAAGTGCTGCGCATCATGCAGGGCTTCATGCTGGGCAGCGCTTCCTGGATTGATTGGACCGGGTGTGCCCTGATGGCCCTGGCCCTGCTGCTGGGCTTGTTGCTGGCCTGGCCATTGGCCCGGGTGCTGGACGCCTTGACCTTGGGCGAGGACACGGCGCGCAGCTTGGGCATGCCGGTGGCGGCCGCACGTCTGGTTCTGGTGCTGGTTCTGGCTCTGGCCACCGCAGCGGCGGTGGCGCAGGTTGGCCTGATTGCCTTCGTGGGTCTGGCCGCACCCCATGTGGTGCGTGCGCTGAGGCCGCTGACCCATCGATGGCTGATTCCGCTGTCGGCCTGTGTGGGTGGCAATCTGCTCTTGTGGGCCGATGTCCTGGCACGCACGCTGATGCAGCCGCAGGACCTGCCGGTGGGTCTGCTCACGGCAGGGCTGGGCGGTGGCTATCTCTTGCTGCGCATGTCGCGTTTACAAGGCCGGGGGGCTGGTGTATGAGCGCGGCTCTTGAGGCGCAAGCCCTGTGCGTCAGCCTGGGTGGACGGCCGGTACTCAAAGGCCTGGACTTGCGCATCGCACAGGGCCGATGGACCTGCATCGTCGGACCCAACGGAGCGGGTAAGTCCACGCTGCTGCGGGCGCTGGCCGGCTTGCTGCCCTTTGAAGGCGAGGTGCTCTGGCAAGGGGTCAGGCCCCCTGATCTGCGTCGCCAGGAGCGGGCGCGCCGGTTGTCCTGGCTGGGCCAGAGTGAGCCCGTTTCACAAGATCTGTGCGTACTCGATCTGGTCATGCTCGGACGCCTGCCCCATCAAGGCTGGCTGACTGGGCCTGACGCGAAGGACCAGCAGGTGGTGGAGTCAGCCTTGCGGGCCGTGCACGCTTGGGATTGGCGGGATCGCCCCTTGGCCCAGCTCTCCGGCGGCGAGCGTCAGCGGGTGCTGCTGGCCAGAGCGCTGGCCGTCGATGCGCCGCTGTTGCTGATGGATGAGCCGTTGTCGCATCTGGATCCACCGCACCAGGCCGATTGGCTCGAGCAGGTGCAATGTCTCAAGGCCCGGGGCGTGACCGTGGTCAGCGTGCTGCATGAAATCGGTCTGGCCTTGCAGGCCGACGATGTGGTGGTGCTCAAAGCCGGTCGCCTCCTGCACCACGGCGCCTGTGGGGATGTCCAAAGCCGCCAGGCCATCGAGGCCGTGTTCGATCAGCGCTTGACCATCCATGCCCTGGGCTCGCAATGGGTCACCCTGCCGTCTGGCAGCCCCGGCGGCCAGGCTTGAATCTTTCGGAGAGGAGCCCCATGCGCACCCCTTTGGTTCCGCACCTGCAGCAAGATGCGCTGGCCCTGCGCTTGCAGCGAAAGCTCGATGGCAAGACCAAGCCCCTGGGTTCGCTCGGCCAGATCGAGCGCCTGGCGTGTCGCATCGGCCTGATTTTGGGCAGTGAGGTCCCGCAGCTGGAGCGGCCGCAGCTGTTGGTGTGTGCGGGCGATCATGGTCTGACAGCCCACGGCGTCTCGGCCTATCCCAGCGATGTCACCTGGCAGATGGTAGAGAACTTCCTGGCTGGGGGCGCTGCGGTCAGCGTTGTGGCGCGTCAACACGGCCTTGAGTTGACGGTGGTCGACTGCGGCGTGCGGCATGATTTCGCGCCGCGCCCGGGCCTGCGGTTGTGCAAGATCGCAGCGGGTACGGCCGATGCCCTCGAGGGCGCGGCCATGACAGAGGCCCAGCGCGATCAGGCGCTGGCTAACGGGGCTCAATTGGTCTTGAGCCTGCCGGGCAATGCTCTCCTGCTGGGTGAAATGGGCATAGGCAACACTTCGACCGCCTCGCTGCTGATGAGTCGTCTGACGGGTCTGGATATTGCCGAATGCACCGGGGCCGGTACCGGCCTGGATGACCCGGCGGTGCAGCGCAAGATCAGCGTCTTGCGTCAGGTGCTGGCCCGGCATGCGCAGGCGCGTGAGCCTCTGGCCGCGCTGGCAGCCTTCGGTGGTTTTGAAGTTGCCACTTTGGTGGGCGCGGTGCTGCAGGCTGCCGAGCAAAGGCGCGTCATCCTGGTCGATGGCTTCATCTCCAGTGCGGCCGTGCTGGTGGCCAGCGCCCTGCAGCCTGCCGTGCTGGAGCGCTGTGTTTTTGCCCATCGCTCTGGCGAGCGTGGCCACGGACTCATGCTCGAACATCTGAAGGCCGAGCCTCTGCTGGATTTAGGTTTGCGGCTGGGCGAAGGATCCGGGGCGGCCTTGGCCTGGCCGCTGTTGCAAAGCGCCTGCGCCTTGCTGCGCGAAATGGCCAGCTTTGAATCGGCCGGTGTCTCGCAGCGCGAGCCAGGGATCGATTCGGCTGGCCCTTAGGGAGGCGCTGCCTATGCTCGCGCGTTTTGTTCGACACCTTCTCCTGGCGGTGCAATTCTTCACCCGCATTCCCGTGACCGGTCGCCTGGCTCAATGGGTCGGCTTCTCGCCTTCGATGCTGCGCGCCAGCGCCGCTCACTTCCCAGCGGTGGGCGCCTTGGTGGGCGCGCTGACGGCAGCGGTGTTTGCCGCCCTGATGGCGTTTCTGGGTGGGTTTGCCGCAGGTGTCTGGGTCGCGGCCGCCTTGAGTACTGCCTTCAGTGTGCTGCTGACCGGCGCTTTCCACGAGGACGGATTGGCCGACACCGCCGACGGTCTGGGGGGCGGTTTCAGCCCGGAGCGGGTGATCGAGATCATGAAGGAC
Source organism: uncultured Polaromonas sp. (assembly GCA_964488145.1). Taxonomy (GTDB): domain Bacteria; phylum Pseudomonadota; class Gammaproteobacteria; order Burkholderiales; family Burkholderiaceae_C; genus Polaromonas. The sequence goes on along the minus strand of CAZATV010000032.1, from coordinate 9,270 downwards.
TCGCGTATCGGCAGCTATGGGGCCATTGCCCTGGTGCTGGCCCTGTTCACCAAGATGGCGCTGCTGGTCAGCTTGGCTCAGGTCAGCGTGTCCTGGGTGATCGCTGGCTTGCTCGCTGCACATGTCAGCTCACGCACGGCGCCGCTCTTTATCATCCGCGGTCTCCGGCATGTGGGCGATTCACCGCATTCCAAATCCAAGCCGCTGGCCGACGAAATCAGCCGCACGGGTCTGCTGGTGGGGGTATTGTGGTGGGCCGGCGCCATGGCCGTTGTTTCCTACGGCCTGCCCGCACAGGCCTGGCTGCTGGGCAGTTTGGGGGCGGCTCTGGGCGCTGCGCTGGTCGCTTGGCGACTGCATCGGCGCATCGGCGGCTACACCGGTGATGGCCTGGGTGCGAGCCAGCAGGTGGCCGAAATTGCCTTCTACCTGGGCATGCTGGGTGCAGCGGGAGCCCCATGAAGCTTTGGCTGCTGCGTCATGCGCTAGTGCAGGCCGAGCCGGGCTTGTGCTATGGCATCAGCGAGCTACCGGCTGACCCTGCGGCCACCGCTGATGCGGCCCGCCGATTTGCGCCCTGGCCGGCACCGGGCAGCGCGCTGTGGTGTTCACCCTCGCAGCGCACCCGGGAACTGGCGCAGGCCCTGCACGAACAACGGCCGGATCTGGCTGAGCCGCTTGCGGACGACCGTCTGCGCGAAATGGATTTTGGCCAGTGGGAAATGCAGCCCTGGGATCGCATCGACCGCAGCGCCATCGACGCCTGGGTGGCCGATTTTGGGCGTCACCGTTTTGGTGGGCGCGAATCGGCCCAGGAGGTCGTTGACCGCACCACCCGGGCGCTGCAACAGGCGCGATCGCTGGCGCTGCCCGAAATGGTCTGGGTCACGCATGCCGGGGTGATACGCGCTGCCATTTTTGTGCATACAGCCCCGCCGGGCATGCCCATCTCCAGTGCCAACCAGTGGCCCTTATCAGCGCCCGACATGGGCCAATGGATCTCGCTTGAGTTCTAAGCCGGGCTCTTGGGCTTGAAATCGCACCACGGGCGCACCGCGCAGGCACCGCACAGCGGCTTGCGCGCCTGGCAGACATAGCGCCCATGCAGGATCAGCCAATGATGGGCATGCACCCGGTAGGCCGGCGGTACCCTGCGAAGCAGGGCGGCCTCTACCGCTTCGACGGTCTTGCCCGGCGCCAGGCCGGTACGGTTGCTGACGCGAAAGATATGCGTATCGACGGGCATGACCGCTTCGCCATAGGCGCTGTTAAGCACCACATTGGCCGTCTTGCGGCCCACGCCGGGCAAGGCTTGCAGCGCTTGCCGGTCCCTCGGAACCTGGCCGTCGTGCTGATCGAGCAAAATCTGACAGGTCTGCAACAAATGCCGAGCCTTGCTCCGGTACAGACCAATGGTCTTGATGTAGGACTCCAGACCCTCCAGACCTAGCGACAGAATTTTGGCCGGTGTGTTGGCGACCGGGAACAGCCGTCGCGTGGCTTTGTTCACGCTCACATCGGTGGCTTGCGCCGACAGCAGCACCGCCGTCAGCAACTCAAATACCGTGGTGTATTCCAGTTCGGTCACGGGCAGCGGGTTGGCTGCACGCAGAGTGGAGAAAAAATGTTCGATGGCTTGCCGGTTCATACGCCGAGTTTATTGAGGTCAGGCTTGCGGGGCCTGTAAGATGGGTCGCGTTCGAATTCGACTCGCGGGTCTGGGTGCAAGCGTCCGCTGAACGCTGCGAGGATCTTTTTTTCGGAGTGTCTCCATGCAGGTATCGGGTCAATGTCACTGCGGTGCGATTCGCTTCACAGCCGAGGTCGACCCCGTCCGGGTCATCGCGTGCCATTGCTCGGATTGCCAGCAATTTTCAGGAGCGCCTTTCCGGACGGTGTTGCCCACGCCGGTTTCGCAGGTTTGCATCAGCGGTACGCCCAAGCACTATGTGAAGACGGCTGACAGCGGCAATCGAAGAGCGCAGGCCTTTTGTCCGGAATGCGGCACCCATCTTTACTCTTGTGATGTTGAACAAGCCAAGGTACTCAATCTGCGTGTGGGCTGTATTCACGAAAGGGCTCATCTGGCCCCCGCCGTTCAAATCTGGGGCCGTTCGGCCATGCCTTGGCTGTCGGACCTGATGCACTTGCCCCTGCATGTTCGAGGCTTGAACAGTCCGCCAATGGAGCCCGACGGCGCCTAGGCTGGGTTTTGCGCATTCTTCATTGGCCTTTCCGAATCCGGGGCCTCCTGGCACAGGGCTTTGTGCGCTTTGATTACCCCGAGTGGCCAGATGCATTGGGCCTCGATGGACCGCCCCGACCGTGAGGCGCTCGAGGGGTACGTGGGCCGGGCGCTCTTGAGCCATCCGCACAACTGGGGCCGGTCGACGGAATGGATCTTTTGCAATCCGAGGGGAAAACGCGGCGAAACTGACGGCTTTGTTTATAGGCCCATCATCCGGAGCTGCTGACTTTCATGCGATTTCTTGACCGAATTCGAGCGTCTGGGGTGGCCGGGACCCTTTCGGCATCCGCGCATTGGGCCGTCAAGTTCGTCGCCCAGATGGGGCTGCTGGCTGTGTGCTCGGCGCATGCGGTAGACCCCCTGCAGGCGTTTCCCCCAGCTGAAAGTGCGATGGTGCGGCATGTCTTGCGGCTACCGGCGCAAAAGGATGAGTCGGCGATCCGGGTGGAGCTGATTGCGGGTCGCACGATGGAACTCGATTCGGTCAACCGATATTTTTTTATCGGCAAGATCGAGGAAAAAATCATTGAGGGCTGGGGGTTCCCTCGTTACGTGGTTGATCCATTGGGGCCGATGGCTGGCACGCGTATCGCCCCCGACCCCAAGGCGCCGCGCGTCAGTCGATTTGTCTCCTTGGGCGGCGAACCTTATTGGGTGGGGTACAACAGCCGTCTGCCCCTGGTGGTGTATGCGCCGGAGGGTGTAGAGGTCCGGTACCGGCTTTGGCGTGCCGGACCTGTTGTGCGACTGTCCCCTTAGCTGGATGCGACGCACCTGGGTCCCGTGGGTGTCGGGTCAGCCGGTCACAGCCATTTTTTTAGATTTCCCCGGCGGGGGTTGGGGTAGCATGCTCGCGTTCGCTTTCCATCTGCGCCGAGGTGTCTGTCATGCAAGCCCCCGCTTCTCCTGAGTTCATGCTTCAAGCGCAGCCACTGGCCTACAACAGCCAGGCATTCGACCGTCGGCTGTCCCGCAGGGGGATGGGGGCTGTGGTGGTCGTTCACGGCTGCATCACCCGTCACTTTCGCGAAGACCGGGGGACGCACGAGACGCTCAGCACCCATGAGGTGGCACAGGGGCTGATGCAGAAAGCCTCCTTTGCCAGCGCGGCGCCAGTCATCTTCTTGCCTGCTGGCTGAAAGTGCGGGCGACGGACATGAACCACGCTGCAGCGGTACGGATGGCCGGCTACAACCGGTGGATGAATCATCAGATCTATGAGGCCGCGGCCCGGCTGGACCCTGCCGAGTTGATGCGGGAGCGCGGAGCTTTTTTCGGCTCACTGTTTTTGACGCTCAACCACATCGCCGTCAGCGACACCCTGTGGCTGCACCGTTTTGCGCAGATGCCGGACGCTACCGCGCTGCGTGCGGATATGAAGGCTTACAGCTTGCCCTCATCGCTGCGACAAGAGCTGGCCGCTTCTTTGTCGGCACTGCAGGTGGTTCGGGTTGCGCTCGACCAGATCATCATCGATTGGGCCGGCTCGCTAACCGAGTCCGAGTTCGTGCAAAGTCTGGCCTATGTCAACACGGCTGGACAGCCGCAATGCAAGCGGTTTGACGCTCTGGTGCAGCATTTTTTTAACCACCAAACCCATCACCGGGGTCAGGCCAGCACTCTGCTCTTCCAGGCAGGCGTGGATGTGGGCATGACCGATCTGCTGGCAGTGATCCCCCATGAGATCTGAGCCACCGGTCGACCCTGCGAAAGCCCCGATTCGACGCGCCACCATGCATACCTTTATCGTTTGCCAGGCCGTCCTCGCTGATTGGCCCGATCGGGTCGGACGTTCCCACTGGGCTGATGCTGGCGTCAGCAGCCAGTGTCCTGGCTTGGCGCGAAAAACCCGATTCAGCGCATGCCCTGTGAAACAACGAGGAACAAATCGATGTTTTTGACTCAAGCGGCCCCCATGCACTTCGATGAAATTGTGGCGCTCAACGAAGGCTCTGTTCATTTTCTCAGTCCCCTGTCGCTGCGGCGGCTCCTTCAGCTGCATCAACAGGCGGCCTATCACAAGGTTGTGCTTCAGGAGGATCGGGTCGCAGCCTTTCTATTGGCTTTTGCACCGGGTTCGTCCTACGACAGCATCAACTACCAGTGGTTTGAGTCTCGGTTGACCCGTTTTCTGTATATCGACCGGGTGGTGGTTTCCCCCGACTTTCGTGGCCGGGGCTTGGCCTCGCGTCTGTACCAGGACCTTTTCGATCACGCACACAAGCTGGGCATGAGCCAGGTGGTGTGTGAATTCGATGTGGACCCGCCCAACCCGGTGTCCGAGGCCTTTCATCAGCGTTTCGGCTTTTCGCAGCTGGGCACTCAGGCGGTGGCCGGTGGTCGCAAATGGGTGTCACTGCAGGGCGCGCCCGTGGCGCCAGCCCCGAGCCCCTGAAGGTCGACCGGTTCAATTCGGCGTCGACGGCTTCGGGGATCGGCCCTGCCAAGCGCTAACATGGGGACTTGACTTTTCCTGAGAGCATCATGCCCATCGAATTTGCTGACCGTCTGCGTCATGTCGAGACTTCCGCGATCCGTGAGTTGTTCAAGCTGCTGGGCAAGCCCGGCATCATCAGTTTTGCCGGTGGCTTCCCCGACAGTGCCCTGTTTGATGTCGAAGGCGTCAGCCAGGCCTCGCAAAAAGCCCTGAGCGAGCAGCCGAGTGCGGCCTTGCAGTACGGCGCCACGGAGGGCTATGGCCCCTTGCGTGAGCAAGTGGCCGATTTCATGAGCAGCAAGGGTATCGCGGCCAGCGCCGAGGATCTGATCATCACCACCGGCAGCCAGCAGGCGCTCGACCTTTTGGCCAAGGTCATGATCAATCCCGGCGACAAGGTGATTGTGGAAGGCCCCACTTTTCTGGCCACCATTCAGTGCTTTCGGCTCTACGGTGCCGATCTGGTCAGCGCGCCCATGGATGCGCAGGGCGTACAGGTTGATCGCCTGGAGCAGCTGATCGTCGAACACAAGCCGCGCATGATTTACCTGATTCCTACTTTTGGCAATCCCAGCGGCGCCTTGCTCAGTCTGGAGCGCCGCTTGCGGGTGCTGGAGTTGGCTGCCCAGTACGGTGTACTGGTGGTTGAAGATGATCCTTACGGCGACCTTTATTTCGACGAACCGCCGCCGCCCAGCCTGATGGCTTTGTCGGTGCAGCGGCCGCAGAGCCGGCCGTGGCTGGCGTATTGCGGCAGCCTGTCCAAGGTGCTCAGCCCGGGCCTGCGGGTGGGTTGGTTGATGGCCCCTGCCGAAGTTCTGGCCCGGGCCACCATGTGCAAGCAATTCAGCGATGCGCACACCAGCACCTTTTCGCAGGTGACAGCGGCCTACTATTTGCAGTCCGGTCGATTGCCTGAACGTTTGGATCAGGTCCGCCGCACCTACGCCGACCGTGCGCACGCCATGGGTCAGGCCCTGCAGGGCCAATTGGGCGCGGCCCTGGCCTTTACCCAGCCCCAGGGAGGCATGTTCTTCTGGGCCCGTCTGACCGGCTCTGGCGGACGTACAGCCCACGCGGGTGAATTTGCCAAGAAGGCGATCGAGCAGGGCGTGGCTTTCGTGCCGGGCGCGCCTTTCTTTGCGCAAAATCCCGACTCCTCCACCTTGCGGCTGAGTTTTGCAACGGCGGATATTGCACGTATTGAAGAGGGTGTGGGGCGTTTGAGGGCGGCGTTGGCTTGAGGAACTGCTTGTAGTTCTATCGTCCCCTCTTGTGTTCCCTCGGGTCTTGCTCTAACCGCGTCCGTTTCGCGCCTTTATCGCGCCAAGGGCGGTGCACCCACTGTCCAACGGTTAACCTTCTCTAGGTTCGTGGGCGACACGTCCTGCTGGCGCTTGGATTTTGACGAGTCTTGTGCGCTATGGACCGCTGCTGTCGCCACTAGGGCGGCGCTCCCCACATCCAAGGGCCGACCGGGTCTGAATTTTGGGAGTGGCGGAGGCTCAAGGCCTGATGGGATGCCCTGTGGGAGCCTCCCCTTCGCGGCTAAGTTGCCCTCAATTACCACCGATTTCGCAATTCCCGTAATCGGGCGAATACGGTTCGTCGGTCCGGTTGCTCAGGCAGGTCTGGAAAGCTATGGCGCAACATTGCGATCAGGCTGGGACTGTCCAGGCGCATGAAGGTGTTGTGTTCGCGCTCCTGATCCAGGGTGGTGGGAGACGCCTGCGCCGGGTCGTGGTTGCTGGCCCGGTCTAGCCTCTGTTGCGCGACCCGATTGTCAGGCTCGCGGTCGAGGGTAAATCGCAGGTTGTTTTCCAGGTAGTCGTGCCCGGGGAACAAGCGGGTATTACCTGGTAGCTGAGACAGCTGCCGCTCAAAAGTATCAAAAAGCGCGTCGACGCTACCGCCGTTATGCACATTACCGGCCCCGGCATTGAATAGCGTATCCCCCGAAAAAAGTGCGGGCTGATCGGCGGCTGCAAACAGACAGACATGACACATCGTGTGGCCTGGTGTATCCAGGCATTGCAGGTCGATATGACGCCCCACCTTGATGACATCGCCCGCCCCCACGCCCCGGTCCACTCCCGCAATTTTGCCGGCCGCCTTGTGATGAGCGATCAGCTTGGCTCCGGTGGCGGCCACAACCGCCGCATTGCCACCGGTGTGGTCGTGATGCTCGTGTGTGTTGAGGACCTGGGTGATCTGCCAGCCCTTGACCCGCGCCGTGTTGAGGCATTTTTCAGCGTCCAGCGGGTCGATGGCCAGGGCCTCACCACTGTCAGGGCAAGCCACCAAATAGTTGTAGTTGCGCAGACTGTTTGCGGTCCAGATGCGTTCGACGATCATGCGGTCTCTCCAGGGTCTGGGCCGGTCATTGTAGAAAGCCAGTGGCTGCTCAGGGCTTATAGTGGGGCCCCTTCGCAGGGCCTGCCGGCCCGGTCAAACAGCAGGAGTTTTCACATGTTGCTCGATGCCGACGACAGCCAATTGGTGCTGGTCGATTACCAGACGCGCTTGATGCCGGCCATGCATGAGGCGCCCTTCGTTTTAGTCAATGCCGTTCGGCTGGCGCAGATGGCGCATGCGCTGAGGGTGCCGGTGCTCGCGACAGCGCAAAACCCGGATCGTCTGGGCGGGCAGATGCCCGAGCTGCAGACCGTACTGGATGCAGCCGGTGCGCGCCATCTGGCCAAGATGCATTTCAGTGCGGTGCCCGATGGACTCGCTGCGCTTTTGCGTCCGCCCCAGCGCAAACCCTCGGGCAATGCCCGCAGTCTGCCGCGTCAACTGCAGAAGGCCGATCAGCCGGAAGAAGGACGCTCGGCCGTGGTGCTGGCCGGTTGCGAGGCCCATGTGTGCCTGCTGCAAACCGCGCTGGATTTATTGCAGGAGGAGTTTGAGGTCTGGGTGGTCACCGACGCCTGCAGTTCACGCACCGAGCGCAACCGCGATGCCGCCTTTGATCGGCTGGCCGGCGCAGGTGCAGAACTGGTCACCACCGAAATGGTGGCTTTTGAATGGCTGCGCACCGCGGCGCATCCGGCCTTCAAAGCGGTGCAGGGGCTGATCAAGTAATAGCCCGAACTGAGCACCCAAGGCGGTGCGGGGTCAGTACGAGCCCCATCGCTGTGAGGGCGCGGCCTTAAAAAAGAGACGACGTGTCGGGTCCTTTGCCTTTTGTGCAACTGCAGCTTGAACTGGATGGGGTGCTGCAGGCACATCCGCCCGATCGCGGTACGACCCGACTGCGGTGGGCCGCCGATTCAGGGCTACTCGATGCGGATCTGCGCCGTGCGGATCACCGGTCCCCACTTGCGGTTTTCCTGCACCAGGAAATCCTGAAACTCCCGCGGTCCGAGGTTGAGCGTCTGCATGCCCATTTCCGCCAGCTTCTGGCGGGTCTCCGGCTGTTGCAGCACCCGTGCCATCTCCACGCGCAGGCGCTCGACCATCGCCGCTGGCGTTCGGGCCGGCACGGACAGGCCGAACCAGGCCTCGCCGACCGCACCGGGCACCGCCTCGGCCAGCGTGGGCACTTGAGGGAAGTCACGGTCACGCTGCGCACCACTGATGGCCAGCGCCCGCACCCGACCGGCCCGAATATGCGGGGCTGAAGAAATCAGCGCATTGAACATCAGGTCGATCTGACCGCCCAGCAAATCATTGAGGGCTGGCCCTGACCCCTTGTAGGGCACATGCAGCATCTGGGTTTTGGTCAGCTGCTTGAGCAGTTCGCCGGTCAGGTGGCCGGCTGAGCCCACGCCGGCCGAACCGTAGCTGAGTTTGCCGGGCTGCTCACGGGCCAGAGCCAGCAGATCCTGCACGTTTCGGGCCGGATGGTCGCTGCGCACGATCAGGGCGTTGGCAAAGCTGCCAATCAGGCTGATGTGGATGAAGTCCTCCAGGGGCTTGTAGCTCGGGGACTGCCCCATCAGCGGGCCGGTGGTGATGGCCGCACCATTGCTCAGCACCCAGGTGTAGCCATCGGGTGCCGCCTTGGCGGCCAGTTCGGTGCCCAACACCGAACCATTACCCCCGCGGTTGTCAATGACGACAGGCTGGCCCAGGGCCTGGCCCAATCGTTCCGCCAGTACCCGTGCGATCAGATCGCCTGATCCACCCGGGGCGAAGGGCACGATCCACTTGATCGGCTTGTTCGGATAAGGTGCTTGGGCGTGCGCCGGCCCAGCGCCCCAGCAGGCCATACCCATGATCAGGGCCAGACCGGCACGCAGGCTTTTACCCAGCCACTCTCCAGGCGCCTCGGTCTTGAGTGCGGATGAATGTTTCATGGCCGAAGTCTAGCTGGCTCAGGTGCTCGGACAGCGCCTCGGTTGTCGGATGCGGGCCCCATCGCCGCGAGGGCGCGGCTCCCCACGCATTCGCACAAGGTGGCTGGGTGGAGTGGGCGCGCCGCCCTCGGCGCGATGCGGCTCGGAATGCAACCCGGTCTAGAAATCGGGCCCGATCGCCGCGAGGGCGCGGCTGCCACGCATTCGCACAAGGTGGCTGGGTGGAGTAGGAGCGCCGCCCTCGGCGCGATGCGGCTCGGGATGCAACCCGGTCTAGAAATCGG
>CAZATV010000031.1:1311-28611 GCA_964488145.1 uncultured Polaromonas sp. | reverse complement strand
TGGATCGCAAACGCACGGCGGCCATCAGCCGGCACACCAATGCCTTCAAGATCAACGAGGACGTGGTGATTCCGTTGCCGCGGATGGCTGAATACACCGACGGTATCGAGCGCATCAACATCGAGCTTTCGCTGCGCAACAAGATTCGGCTTTGCGATGAGCTCGAAGACTTCCTGGCTCGCGGCAGCCTGCCCCTGGGCAAGGCCGATGAGGCTGGCGAACTGGCGCCGGCCGAACTGTTGGAGGATCGGGTGGCCCAGGCCCTGACCCTGCTGCGTCAGGTGCGCGAGCAGTGGACGCAATGGCTCACCGATGTGCAAACGCTGTTCCCCCAACTGCAAGACCATACTTTGCGCGCGAGCTGGAAGACCCAGCTGCGCGCGCCGCTGCAGGATATCTTCTCGGGCGCGGTCTTCGCGCCGATTCTTCAAGAGTGTCTGGCCATCCATCAACGGGTGCTCAAAGGGCGCGTCTGGGCGGCTCTGCACATGCATGCCGGTGATGGCAATGTGCACACCAATCTGCCGGTCAACAGCGACGACTATGAAATGCTGCAAACCGCGCATGAGGCGGTGGCGCGCATCATGCAACTGGCCCGATCCCTGGACGGCGTGGTCTCGGGCGAGCATGGGATCGGCATCACCAAGCTCGATTTCCTCAGCGATGAGGAACTGGCGCCTTTTGCCAACTACAAAAAGCGCATTGATCCGAACGGCCACTTCAACAAGGGTAAGCTCTTGCGTGACGATGCTTTGCCGGCCGATCTGACCAATGCGTATACGCCCAGTTTCGGTTTGATGGGGCATGAATCCCTGATCATGCAGCAGTCCGATATTGGCGCCATTGCCGATTCGGTCAAAGACTGTCTGCGATGCGGCAAGTGCAAGCCGGTTTGCGCCACGCATGTGCCGCGCGCCAACCTGCTGTACAGCCCGCGCAACAAGATCCTGGCCACCTCGCTGCTGGTGGAGGCTTTCCTCTACGAGGAGCAAACCCGCCGCGGTATTTCGATCAAGCACTGGCACGAGTTCGAGGATGTGGCCGATCACTGCACCGTCTGCCACAAGTGTCTTTCGCCCTGTCCGGTCAATATTGACTTCGGCGAGGTCTCCATGAACATGCGCAACCTGCTGCGCAAGATGGGGCAGAAGTCCTTCCGGCCGGGCAATGCAGCGGCCATGTTTTTTCTCAATGCGACCCAGCCGGAGACCATCAAGTTCATGCGCGGCGCCATGGTGGACGTGGGCTTTAAGGTCCAGCGACTGGCGCACGATTTGCTGGCCCAGGTCGCCCGCAAGCAGACAGCCAAGCCCCCGGCCACGGTGGGCAGCGCGCCGATCAAGCAGCAGGTCATTCATTTCATCAATAAGAAAATGCCCGGCGGTTTGCCCAAGAAAACCGCGCGGGCCCTGCTGGATATCGAGGATCGGGACTACGTCCCCATCATTCGCAACCCGGCCACCACCTCCAGCGAAACCGAGGCGGTTTTCTATTTCCCGGGCTGTGGCTCCGAGCGCCTGTTTTCACAGGTGGGGCTGGCGACGCAGGCCATGCTCTGGCATGCCGGGGTTCAGACCGTGCTGCCGCCCGGCTACCTGTGCTGTGGTTACCCGCAGAAGGGTAGCGGTCAGTTCGACAAGGCGGAAAAAATCATCACGGACAACCGGGTGCTGTTCCACCGCGTGGCCAATACGCTCAATTACCTCGACATCAAGACGGTGGTGGTCAGTTGCGGTACCTGCTTTGATCAACTCCAGGGCTATGAATTCGACAAGATCTTCCCGGGCTGCCGCATCGTCGACATTCACGAATATCTGCTCGAGAAGGGCATCACCCTGCAAAGTGGCCAGGGCTATCTGTACCACGACCCCTGTCACAGCCCGATGAAGCAGCAAGAACCGATGAAGACTGTCAAGGCCCTGGTCGGGCCGAATGTGCTCAAGAGCGAACGCTGTTGCGGCGAGTCGGGCACGCTTGGGGTGAGCCGGCCGGATATCTCGACACAGGTTCGTTTTCGCAAGGAAGAAGAACTGCGCAAGGGCGAGGCGGCTTTGCGCCAGAGTGGGGCGGCGGCAGCTCAGGGTCCGGTCAAGATTCTCACCAGCTGTCCAAGCTGTTTGCAGGGCCTGTCGCGTTATGGCGACGACCTGAACAACGGGCTGTTGGAGGCTGACTACATCGTGGTGGAGATGGCCCAGCAAATTCTCGGCCCCGACTGGATGCCCGCTTATGTCGAGGCGGCCAATCGCGGCGGCATCGAACGCGTGCTGGTTTGAGGATCGTCCCCGGTTGATGAAACCTTCGCACTTCGGTTGCTGAAAATGGCCGGTCTTGCGTCAGACACCCCATGGCCCACTGCCCTGACCCTGCACGGGCGGTCGCGCTTGCTCGAGGTTGGATTTTCTGACGGGATGTCTTTCCGTATCCCCTTTGAGCTGCTGCGTGTCTACTCCCCTTCTGCGGAGGTCCAGGGGCATGGACCAGGCCAGGAGGTTTTGCAGACCGGCAAGCGAGAAGTGGACATCCTCGAGATCGAGCCGGTCGGCAACTATGCGGTCAAACCGCGATTCTCGGATGGGCACGACAGCGGGCTTTTCACCTGGGCCTACCTCTACCAGCTCGGTCGGGACCAGGATCGCCTCTGGGCCGACTATTTGCAGCGCCTGCAGCGCGCCGGCATGGACCGCGATCAGCCCATGGGCTCTGCCTCAGGCGGTGCCTGCGGGGGGCACTGAAGCGGCCTGCGGCGGGTGCGAGTTCATCCTTATTCCGGCCAGCGGTTTCCGTGAGTTGCCGCCGGGCATTGCCGCCCGGGGGAGGTCGCCGAATGACCCCGGGCCGTGACGGGTCAGGGCAGCACCGCGGTGCGATCAGGCCTGCGCGAGCGCCAGCGATCTTCAAGTACCTACAATGATTTTTCCTGAAAGAATATCGCCATGTCCACCACGCATTTCGGTTATGAGACTGTCGACGAGCGCGAGAAAGCGCAGCGCGTGCGTGGCGTTTTCGATTCGGTAGCCTCGCGCTACGATTTGATGAACGACCTCATGTCAGCGGGGCTGCACCGCGCCTGGAAGGCCTACACCGTGATGGTGGCTGACGTCAGGCCAGGTATGTCGGTGCTTGACATCGCTGGCGGTACCGGTGATCTGGCGCTGGCCTTCGCGCCCAAGGTCGGACCCACTGGGCAGGTGGTCCATACCGATATCAACGCGGCCATGCTGGAGCAGGGGCGCAACCGTCTGATTGATGCGGGGGTGGTTCTGCCCACTGCGGTTTGTGACGCCGAAGCACTGCCTTTTCCGGACGCGCACTTCGATCGGGTCACCGTGGCGTTTGGTTTGCGCAACATGACTCACAAGGATCGTGCCCTGGCCGAGATGAACCGGGTCCTCAAGCCTGGCGGCAAGCTCCTGGTGCTGGAGTTTTCCACAGTGGCTCAGCCGCTGCGCAAGGCTTATGACTGGTATTCCTTCGAGGTGCTACCCCGGCTAGGCCGCTGGGTGGCCGGTGATGAGGCGAGCTACCGGTATCTGGCTGAGTCCATTCGAATGCACCCGGATCAGCAAGCGCTGAAGACCCTGATGCAACAAGGCGGTTTTGGCCATGTGGACTATCACAACCTTACTGGCGGTGTGGTTGCCTTGCATGTTGGAATCAAGTGTTGAAACAATCAAGCGTTCGAAAACTGAGGTTTCAATTTCAGGTCCCGATTTCTTTTTTTCTTGAGAGGAAGCTCACCATGAAAGTCTGGTCTGCCCTGTTGGCCGGTATCTTGACCGTCACAACCGCCTTTGTTTCCTTCGATGCAGAGGCCAAGAAGCGTCTGGGCGGAGGCCAGTCCGTGGGCAAGCAGTCATCCAACGTCACCAAGCGCGAGGCGGCGCCTGCCCAGCAGGCCGCGCCGGCAACCCCGGCTCAGCCGGCAGCCGCCGCTCCGGCCGCTGCTGCCGCGCAGAAGAAGCCTTGGGGCGCAATGCTCGGGGGTTTGGCCGCCGGCTTGGGATTGGCATGGTTGGCGCATACCTTGGGCTTTGGCGAAGGACTGGCCCAGTTCCTTATGTTCATGCTGCTGGCCCTGGCCGTGATGGTGGTGGTCGGCCTGGTGCTGCGCAAGATGCGTAGCGGCCGGCAAGGCGCTTCCTCCTCTCCCTTTGCCATGCAGGGTGCGGGGGCCCCTTCGGTGCCTCAGTACAGCCCGCAAAACGTGGGCAATGACGCGTCGGCACGCCCGTGGGAGCGTCAAAACGCGAATTTCGATGCGTCTGCGCCGGCTGCCACCTCCGGTTCAATGATCGGATCGGCGCTGGCCGGTTCCCAGTCTTCCTGGGGCGTGCCGGCCGATTTCGATGTGGCAGGTTTTCTGGGCGCGGCCAAAGCCAACTTCGTGTCTCTGCAGGGCGCATGGGATCGTTCGGACATTCCGGCACTGCGCGCCATGATGACGGACGAGATGCTGGTCCAGATCCAGGCTCAGTTGGCTGAGCGCGAAAGCCACACTGGCGGTGACAGTAACTTCACCGAAGTTCTGTCCCTTGACGCGAAGCTGCTGGGAATCGAGGAACTTGAGGACGTCTACATGGCCAGCGTCGAGTTCTCGGGCATGATCCGTGAGGATCAGTCGGCCGGCCCCAGCCCCTTCCGCGAGGTCTGGAACATGACCAAGCCGCGTCACCGTGCAGGGGGCTGGCTGGTTGCCGGCGTTCAGGCCCTGCAATAAGTCAGCTGGGGTCTGACCGGTACCGCTGTAGGCCCGAATCGGGCCGGCTGCGGTTGTCCCGCCCCTCTGTTTCGACAGCCGCCCCATCGCTCGCCGGCAGGCAGCGGTTCGGGCGGCTCTTCTTTTATCCGTCAAAATCGGGTCATGAACACCCCGCCCCCTTTTGTGTTTCTGCAATCCCTGATGCAGGAAGGCCTGAACCGGCTCGAGCCCCCCCGTTGGCTGGTCGACGAATTGCGTCTGCGGCTGGTGCTGCTGATCAACCATGTGCTGATGCAGGAGCCGCAGGCTCAGGCTCGCCTGGCTCGGCGTCGGTCGGGTGTCATCCTCTGTCGCTGGGGGACCTTCCAGCTTTGCTGGCGGATCACAGCCGCGGGCTTGCTCGAGGTATGTGGTGAGGATCAGACGCCCGATCTGGTGATCTCGCTCGACGGCCAGACCCCCTGGGAGGTGGCGCGGCAGGTACTTGAGGGCCAACGCCCGCCCGTACAGATCGAAGGGGATGTGCAGTTGGCCGCCGAGGTCGCCTGGCTGGCCGAAAATCTGCGTTGGGATATTGAAGAGGATTTGGCCCGTCTGCTGGGCGATGTGCCTGCCCATGCCCTGGCCGATACAGGCCGGCGGTTGCTGCAGGCCCTGAGGGCCTTTGCCTTGCGATCGTCGTCTTCCCCGCGCTCTGCTGATCAAGGCCTTGGGGCCGGCGCATGAGCCGGTTGCTGCGTGGGCTGTTCATTGCCTGGACCGTTCTGCGCTACGGCTTGGATGAGCTGTTTCTCTCGAGTTTTGAGAGCCCGGGCCTGCGCCGCCTGACACGCATCGTTTCGGTGGGCCGCAATCTGCGCACGCCGCGTGGCGAAAGGCTGCGGCTGGCCCTGGAGAGTCTGGGACCCATCTTCGTCAAGTTCGGCCAGGTTCTCTCGACCCGTCGCGATTTGCTACCGGCCGATGTGGCCGATCAGCTCGCCCGTCTGCAGGATCGGGTCCCCCCCTTTGATTCGGTCCGTGCGGTGCAGATCATCGAAGGCTCGCTTGGCCGCAGCCTGTCGGAGTTGTTTGTGCACTTCGAGCATCAGCCGGTGGCCAGTGCTTCGATCGCCCAAGTGCACTTTGCCACGCTGCACGGCGGGCGGGAGGTGGCGGTCAAGGTCTTGCGGCCGGGCATGCTGACGGTTATCGAAAAGGACCTGGCCCTCATGCACATGATGGCCGGCTGGCTTGAGCGGCTCTCAGCCGATGGTCGGCGACTCAAGCCGCGGGAAGTGGTGGCTGAGTTTGATACCTATCTCCATGATGAGCTCGATCTCTTGCGCGAGGCCTCCAACGCAGCCCAATTGCGACGCAATATGCAGGGCATGAATCTGGTGCTCATCCCCGAAATGCTATGGGACTTCTGCACCACGGATGTGCTGGTGATGGAGCGCATGAAGGGTGTGCCCATCAACCAGGTGCAGCGACTGCGCGATGCCGGAGTCGACATCAAGAAGCTGGCGCGCGATGGTGTGACCATCTTCTTCACCCAGGTTTTTCGGGATGGTTTTTTTCATGCGGACATGCATCCAGGCAACATCCAGGTCAGTCTGGAGCCTGCCACCTTCGGTCGTTACATTTCGCTCGATTTCGGCATCGTGGGGACCCTGACCGAGGTTGACAAGGAGTACCTGGCCCAGAACTTCACCGCTTTCTTCCGCCGCGACTACAAACGGGTGGCCGAACTGCATCTGGAATCGGGTTGGGTGCCGGCGGGTACCCGGGTTGATGCTCTGGAGGCCGCCATCCGGTCGGTGTGCGAGCCCTATTTCGACCGGCCCCTCAAGGAAATATCGCTGGGCCTGGTGCTCATGCGCCTGTTCCAGACCTCGCGGCGCTTCCATGTCGAGATTCAGCCCCAGTTGGTACTGCTGCAAAAGACCTTGCTCAATATCGAGGGGCTTGGACGAGACCTTGATCCCGACCTGGACCTGTGGACCACGGCCAAACCTTTCCTGGAGAAGTGGATGGTCGAACAGATCGGACCGGCTCGACTCTGGGCTCAGCTCAAGGCCGAGGCGCCGTTGTATGCCAAGCTGCTGCCGACTCTGCCGCGTCTGATGCACCAATACCTGTCGCGACCGGCCGCCACGTCGGTCCGGGGCATGCAGGAGCTGCTGGCCGAGCAGCGCCGCACCAACCGGTTGTTGCAGGCCCTGCTCTATGGGGCGGTGGGTTTCTTGATCGGTTTGCTGACCATGGTGCTGGTTCAGGTTTCCGGCGCGTTTTGAGGCGATCTGGGGTTGTGGCGCCAGCCGCCCCCTTGAAAAGACCCTGCTGCCTATAATGGAAGGTTATCCCGGGCAGTGCACCAGCCACGTGGCCTGCTTGCCTTCCCCAGGAGTTGCTGGCCCTTCGGCCGTGCAGCTTCGCTTGTTTCCCAAGCTTCTTTCGACATGCCGATTTACGCGTACAAGTGTGATACCTGTGGGCACTCCAAGGACGTCCTGCAGAAAATTTCCGATGCGCCGCTGGCGGTCTGTCCGCAGTGTGGCGCGGCCACCTTCTCCAAGCAGGTGACGGCTGCCGGCTTTCAGCTCAAGGGTTCCGGTTGGTACGTCACCGATTTTCGCGGGGGCTCGACTGCTTCCGGCGAAAAATCAGACGCCGCGTCCGAGTCCAAGGACAAGCCGGCGGCGACCGAAGGCCCCGCTGGCAGCCCGGCCGCTGAGTCGCCGGCCCCAGCACCGGCTCCCGCTCCCGCTCCCGCTCCCGCTCCCGCAGCGGCGAAGGCTCAGGAATGATGTCGGCTCTGCGCCGCTGGCTTCTGGCGGGTTTGCTGGTCCTGCTGCCGCTGATGATCACCATCTGGGTGCTCAATTGGATCATCGGCACGCTGGATCAGACGCTGCAAATCCTGCCCGAACACTGGCACCCGGACCGCCTGTTGGGCGTGCACATTCCCGGCTTCGGTGTTCTGCTGGCGCTGGTAATCGTGCTGGTCATCGGCGCAGTCACCAGCAACTTTGTGGGTCGGCGGTTGGTCTCTTGGTGGGATTCGCTCCTGGGGCGCATCCCCATCGTTCGGTCCATTTATTCGAGCGTCAAGAAAGTCTCTGACACCCTGTTTTCAGAGAAGGGCAACGCCTTCCGCAAGGCCCTGTTGGTGCAATGGCCGCGTCCGGGTGTCTGGACCATCGCCTTTCTTACGGGCACGCCGGGCGGCGATGTTGCGCGTCATCTGGCCGACGACTATCTGTCGGTCTACGTGCCCACCACCCCCAACCCCACCGGCGGCTATTTCGTCATGCTCAAGCGCGCGGACTGCATCGAATTGGAGATGACGGTCGACGAGGCGCTGACTTACGTTATTTCCATGGGGGTGGTGGTGCCTAACTCCCATTCAAACCCTTCCAAGTGATCAGTCCCTTCGACCGGCCTGTGCGTCCGGCGCCTATTTTTTGCGAGTGAATATGTCCAAGGATTCCAGCGCTTCTCAGATGCGATCCCACTACTGCGGTCTAGTGACCGAGGCCCTGCTCGGCCAGACGGTGAGCCTGTGTGGCTGGGTCAATCGCCGTCGCGACCACGGAGGCGTGATCTTTGTGGATCTGCGCGATCGTGAGGGATATGTGCAGGTCGTGTGCGACCCGGACCGCGAGCAGATGTTCAAGACGGCCGAAGGTCTGCGCAACGAATTCTGCGTTCAGGTCAAGGGGCTGGTGCGCCAGCGCCCGGCGGGTACCGAGAACGAGAGCCTGCGCAGTGGCAAGGTGGAAGTCCTGTGCCATGAGTTGGTGGTACTCAACCCCAGCGTCACGCCGCCCTTCCAGCTTGACGACGACAACCTGTCGGAAACCACTCGCCTGACCCACCGGGTCCTTGATCTGCGTCGCCCCTACATGCAGAACAACCTGATGTTGCGCTATCGGGTAGCCATGCAGACCCGCCAGTTTTTGGATGCGCACGGCTTTGTCGACATCGAGACGCCGATGCTCACCAAGAGCACCCCCGAGGGAGCGCGCGATTACCTGGTGCCCAGCCGTGTCAATGACGGCCAGTTTTTTGCGCTGCCGCAATCGCCCCAGTTGTTCAAGCAACTTCTGATGGTGGCTGGCTTTGACCGGTATTATCAGATCACCAAATGCTTCCGTGACGAGGACCTGCGCGCCGATCGTCAGCCGGAATTCACACAGATCGATATCGAAACGTCCTTCATGGCCGAGCAGGATATCCGCGATCTGTTCGAGCGTATGATTCGCGACATCTTCGGTGCGGTGATGAAGGTCGATTTAGGCCACTTCCCGGTCATGGCGTTTGCCGAAGCGATGGCCCGCTTCGGCTCGGACAAGCCGGACCTGCGTGTCAAGCTTGAGTTCACTGAACTCACCGATGTCATGAAAGACGTCGATTTCAAGGTCTTCAGCGGACCAGCCACCACTCCGGGGGGCCGGGTGGTGGCTTTGAGGGTTCCGGGTGGAGCCGAACTCAGCCGAGGCGAGATCGACGCCTACACCGAGTTTGTCAAGATTTACGGGGCCAAGGGCTTGGCCTGGATCAAGGTCAATGAGGTGGGCAAGGGCCGCGAGGGCTTGCAGAGCCCGATCGTCAAGAACCTGCACGATGCGGCCATTGCTGAGATTGTCAAGCGCACTGGCGCGCGCGACGGTGACCTGATTTTCTTTGGGGCCGACAAGGCCAAGATCGTCAACGACAGCATCGGCGCCTTGAGACTGAAGGTCGGCCACAGCGAGTTTGGTCGCAAGGCGGGCCTCTTTGAGGCGGGCTGGCGGCCGCTTTGGGTGGTTGATTTCCCGATGTTCGAGTTTGACGAGGAGGCCCAGCGCTGGAGCGCGGTTCACCACCCGTTCACCGCACCCAAGGACGGTCATGAGGACTGGATGGACAGCGATCCGGGCCGTTGCGTGGCCAAGGCCTACGACATGGTGCTCAACGGCTGGGAGCTTGGCGGGGGGTCCGTCCGCATCCATCGGGCCGATGTGCAGAGCAAGGTGTTTAGTGCGCTCAAGATCGGCCCTGAGGAAGCACAGCTGAAGTTTGGCTTCCTGCTCGAGGCGCTGCAGTATGGCGCTCCGCCCCACGGTGGCCTGGCCTTCGGTCTGGATCGCTTGGTCACGCTGATGACCGGTGCCGAGTCCATCCGTGATGTGATTGCCTTCCCGAAGACTCAGCGTGCGCAGTGTCTGCTCACTCACGCGCCGAGCCCGGTCGATGAGAAGCAACTGCGCGAATTGCATATTCGTCTGCGCAACCCTCAGCCCGCCTGAACAGCCTCATCCCTAGGGGCCTGTTCAATCGGGGGCCGGCCCAGCGGGTGCCCCAAGTCAAGGGATCGGATCATGGCCTACAAGCAGCCGGTGTCGGTGCTGGTGATCATTCACACCCCTGAGGGTCAGGTCTTGCTGATCGAGCGGGCCCAGCAGCCGGGCTTCTGGCAGTGCGTCAC
The DNA here is from genome assembly GCA_964488145.1 of uncultured Polaromonas sp. Classification (GTDB taxonomy): domain Bacteria; phylum Pseudomonadota; class Gammaproteobacteria; order Burkholderiales; family Burkholderiaceae_C; genus Polaromonas. The sequence continues at coordinate 18,457 of CAZATV010000031.1, read as the reverse complement.
CGGCTCTCGCGAAGAGGGTGATGCAGATCTGTTGCGCACCGCGGTCCGCGAGGTGCGCGAAGAGACCGGTATCGAGGCGATGCCGCAAGACCTTCTGGACTGGCGCATCACCAACACTTACGAGATTTACCCGGTCTGGCGCCATCGCTACGCGTCCGGGGTGACGCACAACACCGAGCATGTGATGAGCCTTTGCATCCCCGAGGCGCGGCCTGCGGTTCTCGCACCCGATGAGCACCGCGCCTGGCAGTGGCTGGACTGGCGGGAGGCGGCTGATGCCTGTTTTTCACCCTCCAATGCCGAGGCGCTGCTGTTGCTGCCCCGCTTCTCGCCGTTGTTGAAATGAGCCCGCCTTGGTGCAGACTGAGGCTGGGGTGGGCACAATCTTTCCTTGTCTGTCCTGACTTTCGATGACGTGCTCGATGACCGCGCTTCTCCTGTGACGCAGCCCATAGCTGGGCAGGCGTCCTATCGTCTGCTGCAGGGTGGCGAGGAATTTTTCCCGGCGCTGATCCAGGCCCTGGACGGTGCGCGCCAAACGGTCCAGCTGGAGACCTACATTTTTGATGTCTACGGCGCAGGCGCTGAGGTGGCGCAGGCCATTGAGCGCGCCGCCCATCGGGGCATTGAGGTACAGGTGCTGGTTGACGGGGTGGGCACCCCCAATCTGCCCGAGTCTTGCTTGCAGCGCTGGCAGGCCGCTGGTGTGCAGTACCGGGTGTTTGCCCCTCTCGGGCGCCTTTGGTCCTCGGTGAGACTGCTGCTGGCGCCCGATCACTGGCGCCGGCTGCACCGCAAGCTGTGCGTGATCGATAGCCGGGTTCTGTTTTGCGGTGGTATCAACGTGCTCGACGATCTCTATGACCCCAACCATGGCGCGCTGCAGTCACCACGTTTTGACTTCACGGTTCGGATAGAGGGCGAGGTGGCCGCGCGAGCGGCTCAGGCCATGAGTCTTTTATGGACTCGGGTGCAGGTGGGCCAAAGCGTGCGCGAGCGGCAGCTGGGTCAGGCTTGGGAGACCTGGCGAGAGGCCCTTCAGCGCCAGGGTGTGGTCTGGCCCCGGTCCCGAGGTTCAGCCCGGGCCCAGCTGCTGCTGCGCGACAACCTGCGCTTTCGCAACAGTATCGAGCGCGCTTACCGCAAGGCCATCGGACAGGCCCGCCGCGAAGTGCTGATTTCCAATGCCTATTTCCTGCCCGGCGGGCGCCTGCGTCGGGCCCTGATCCAGGCAGCCCGGCGAGGCGTCAGGGTACGGCTTCTGCTGCAGGGGCGCTACGAGTATTTCATGCAGTACCACGCGGCTCGCTCGGTCTATCTTGATCTGTTGCAGGCCGGGGTCGAGGTGCACGAGTACAGCACCAGTTTTCTGCATGCCAAAGTTGCTGTGGTCGATGGACGCTGGAGCACGGTGGGCTCGTCCAATCTTGACCCCTTGAGCCTGCTGCTGGCGCGCGAGGCCAATGTGGTGATCGAGGATGAGACCTTTGCGGCCCATCTCAGACAGCGGCTCGAGCGAGCGATTGCCGGGCATGGTCGCCCCGTCAGGCTCGAGGACTACAGCCGCAGCCCCTGGCGCGAGCGCCTCATGAACAAGCTCGCTTACGCGCTGATGCGGATGGCGTTGTTTCTCACCGGTCATCGGTACTGAGCGGCGTGCCTGCGCGATGATCTGCCATGAGCTCCAGCGCTGATCTGATCGTTCGACGCCCCCAGGGGCTGTACTGTCCGGCGGGCGACTTCTACATCGACCCGTGGCGTCCGGTGGATCGGGCGGTGATCACCCATGCCCATGCCGACCACGCCCGGCGCGGGCATGGTCACTACCTGGCGACCCACAGCGCGGCCGGCGTGATGCGGGCGCGGTTGGGGGACATCACGCTGCAGGGTCTGGACTATGGTGAGCCGCTCGAGCATCGCGGTGTAAAGATTTCCCTGCACCCGGCCGGACATGTTCTGGGCTCGGCGCAGGTGCGCCTGGAGTATGGCGGCCAGGTCTGGGTGGCCAGCGGCGACTACAAGGTCGCCCCCGACCGCACCTGCAGCCCCTTTGAGCCGGTGCGCTGCGATGTCTTCATCACCGAGTCGACCTTTGGCCTGCCCATCTACCGATGGGCCGACGATGCGGTGGTGTTTGCCGACATCAATCGGTGGTGGGTGGGCAATGCAGCGCGTGGGCAGGTCAGTGTCTTGTTGGGCTACAGCTTTGGCAAGGCCCAGCGCTTGCTGGCCGGCATTGATCGACAGTTGGGGCCGATCCTGGTGCATCCCTCGGTGGAGTCACTTAATCAGGCTTACCGTTTGGCCGGTGTCGATTTGCCTGAGACCCTGTCGTTGACGCGATGGACGAGTGCGGCGCGTGCTCGGCAAGCCGGATGGGGCACCGCGCTGGTGCTCATGCCCCCCCAGGCGGCCACGCCGGCTGGGTTACGGCGGCTGGGCGAGGTGTCCACCGCTTTTGCCAGCGGCTGGATGCAGTTGCGTGGCGCCCGACGCCGCGCTGGCTGGGACGCCGGTTTTGCCCTGAGCGACCATGCCGACTGGCCCGGGCTGCATGCCGCCATTGCAGCCACTGGTGCACGGCGGGTGATCGTGACCCACGGCAGTGTGGACGTCATGGTGCGCTATCTGTCTGAACAGGGCTTGCAGGCCGAAGCCTTCGAGACCGAATACGGCCCCTCGCATGAGGCACAGGATTCGCAGACCTTGCCGGTGCAGGCTGAGCAGATTACTCAAGCGCCATGAAGGCCTTCGCCGCTTTATACGCTGAGCTTGATGCCAGCGCCTCCACGGCGATCAAGCTGCAGGCGCTCCAGCAGTATCTGGCGCGGGCCGATACAGCCGATGCGGCCTGGGCGGTGTACGTCCTGGCCGGGGGCCGACCACGCCGCCTGGTGCGAACGGCCCTGATCAGGGCGTTGGCGGCCGAGCAGGCGGGTCTGTCCCCTTGGCTTTTCGAGGCCAGTTATCAGGCAGTGGGTGATTTGGCTGAGACCGTGGCTCATCTGCTGCCTCGGTCTGGACAGCCCGATGACGCCTCTTTGGCCGCCTGGATCGAGCAGCGCATGCTGCCGCTACGCAATCTGGACGAGACGGCCCAGCGCCGCGAGATTCTCGCCCAGTGGCAAATGCTGGATCGGCGCGGCGTGTTTCTCTGGGTCAAGTTGGTGGGGGGCGGATTCCGGGTGGGCGTTAGCCGACAGATGGTGCAGCGCGCTCTGGCCGAGCATGCCGGATTGCCCGCGGGGGTGATGGCCCAACGCATGATGGGGTACACCGATGCCAGCAGCCGCCCCAGTGCCCAGGCCTACTTGGCGCTGCTGGCTGCCGATGAACCCCAAGTCCAGGATGGACGCCCTTATCCCTTTTTCCTGGCGCAATCCCATGGGGGTGAAGACTTGGGCCCCGTCTCCAACTGGCAGGTCGAGTGGAAATACGACGGCGTGCGCGCCCAGCTGGTGCGTCGCGGCGAGGGGGTATGGCTGTGGTCGAGGGGCGAGGAGTTGCTCAACGAGGCCTTTCCCGATGTACTGGCCAGTACCCTCAGTCTGCCGCCCGGTACGGTGCTCGATGGGGAACTGCTGGTCTGGCGTGATGGACGTCCCGCCGCCTTCTCGGAGTTGCAGCAGCGGCTGGGGCGCAAGCGGCCGGCAGCCAGCCTGATGGCTCGCCTGCCGGTGGTGTTCCTGGCCTACGACCTGTTGGAGGAGCATGGCTGTGACCTCAGGGCTCTGCCGTTGCGCGAACGCCGGGCGCGTTTGCAGGTTTTGCTGCAGGGGCAGAATCTGGTCACCTCCAGTGTGTTGTCCGAACCCGACTGGGCGGCGCTGGACCGAAAGCGTCGGCAGGCCCGTGAGCAGGGGGTGGAGGGCCTGATGCTCAAGCATCTGGATTCCCGCTACGGGATTGGGCGTACCCGCAGCGAAGGCCTGTGGTTCAAATGGAAAAGTCAGCCTTTGGTGGTTGATGGTGTGCTCATCTATGCCCAGGCCGGGCATGGTCGACGCGCTTTGCTCTACAGCGACTACACCTTCGGCGTCTGGAACCGGCCGCCGGCCAGTGCCCAGGAGGCCCAGGCGGTGGCCGAGGCGATCGCCCGCCGCGAGCCGCTGCCGGTGCAGCCGGATCGGCCTCTGGCCGAGCAGCCCCTTCAGCTGGTGGCTTTCGCCAAGGCGTATTCCGGCCTCAGTGACGAGGAGATGCGGCAGGTGGATGCCATCGTTTCGCGTTCCACCGTCGACAAGTTCGGCCCGGTGCGCAGCGTGCGACCCAGCCTGGTTTTTGAGCTGGCTTTCGAGGGCATCATGCGCAGCAGTCGCCACAAGAGCGGCGTGGCCCTGCGTTTTCCCCGCATCAGTCGGCTGCGCACTGACAAGCCCCTGCATGAGTGCGGCACGCTGGCCGATTTGCAGGCCTTGCTGCAGGGAGCCTCCAAGCCCTGAGACGCGCCGCGATCAGGACCCCCGGGCCGGCCGGGTGTAAAGCGCCAGTTGACACCAAAGCTTGTTAACATAGCCAATGCTCATGAAATCCATCCCCAGCGCAGCCCCCGATCACGCTTCCGAACAGGGCACACCCCTGTCGGTCAAGATCCGTGAGCGCATTGTGTCGGCCCGACGTCGCTTCAATGCCAATGACAACATTGCGGACTTCATTGAGCCTGGCGAGCTTGAACAGTTGCTCGATGAGGTCGAGCTCAAGATGCGGGGCGTGCTTCAAAGTTTGGTTATCGACACCGAAAACGACCACAACACCCAGGACACCGCACGCCGGGTGGCCAAGATGTACATCCAGGAGGTGTTCAAGGGGCGCTACGTCAAGGCGCCGGCCATCACCGAGTTCCCGAACGCCGAGCATCTCAATGAGCTGATGATCGTCGGTCCGATCAAGGTGCGCAGTGCCTGCTCGCACCACTTCTGTCCGGTCATCGGGCAGGTGTGGATCGGCATCATGCCCAATGAGCGCACCAACGTGATCGGGCTGTCCAAGTACGCCCGGCTGGCCGAGTGGGTGATGGGTCGGCCGCAAATCCAGGAAGAGGCGGTGGTGCAGCTTGCTGATTTGATCCAGGAAAAGACCCAACCCGATGGTCTGGCCATCGTCATGGAGGCCACTCATTTCTGCATGGGCTGGCGCGGCGTCAAGGACCTCGACAGCAAGATGATCAATTCCGTCATGCGGGGTGTGTTTCTCAAGGATTCCAACCTGCGCCGCGAATTTCTGTCCTTGATTCCCAAGAAAACATTTGAGTGACGCGGCTGTCCGCGTTGGTCTGCTAACTCATAGGGCAACTCCATCATGTTGGTTCGTCTGATCTACGCCAGCCGCGCGGCCGACCCCCATTCTGAAACGACCGAGGCGATTCTTTCGCAATCGCGCCAGCACAATCCCGCCTTTGGCATCACCGGTATCCTGTGCCACGGCAGCGGCGTGTTCCTGCAGGCCCTCGAGGGCGGCCGTTCGCCAGTCAACGAACTCTACGGACATATCCTGCGCGATGCCCGCCACAAGGACGTGGTGCTGCTCAGCTATGAAGAGATCACCGAGCGCAGCTTTGGCGGCTGGACGATGGGACAGGTCAACCTGGCCAAGCTCAATGCCTCCATCGTGCTCAAGTACTGTGAGCGCCCCGAGCTGGACCCCTATGCCATCTCTGGCCGTGTGGCGCTGGCCTTGCTGCAGGAACTCATGGCCACCGCCTCCATCATGGGGCGGGCCTGAGGCGGCCGACGCCTCATCGAAGCGCGCCCGGATCCCGACATGAGCGTGCTGCTGGCGGGCTGCGATTTTTCCAGCAGCCCGGGTCCGCGCAAACCCATCGTCATGGCCACCGGCCACCTTCAGCGCGGCCGCGTGCAACTGGCGGCTTTGGAATCCCTGGCGACGCTGCAGGCCTACGCTGACTGGTTGGCTGCGGACCGGCCCTGGGTTTGCGGATTCGATTTCCCCTTCGGCCTGCCGCGTGAGCTGGTCGAGCACTTGCGTTGGCCCATCCAGTGGCTCGCTTGCATGCGCCACTATGCGGGCCTGAGCCGCGCTGAGATCCGCCAGGCCTTTGCTGCGTTTTGCGATGCCCGGCCGGCCGGCGGCAAGTTCGCGCATCGCGCCACAGATCGTCCTGCGGGCTCAAGCCCCTCCATGAAGTGGGTCAACCCGCCGGTGGCTTTCATGATGCATGCCGGTGTACCGCCGCTGATCGAGGCCGGTATCAGCCTGCCGGGCCTGTATCAGCCTGACGCGACTGAACCGGGGACTGCTGCGCTGCGGGTGGGGCTGGAAGCCTACCCTGGCCTGCTGGCGCGCGAGCTGCTAGGCCCCGAGGGGCAGCGTCGCAGTTACAAGAGCGACGACAAGTCCAAGCAGACCCCCGATCGCCTGATCGCGCGCAAGGACATCCTCACGGCGCTGGAAAATGGACAGACTCGCCTGGGCCTGCGCCTGAGGCTCAGCCATGCCCAGCGCGATGCTTTGGTGGACGATGCCAGCGGTGACAGCATCGATGCGGTGTTGTGTCTGGTGCAGGCCGCCTGGGCGCAGTCACAGCATGAGCAAGGGCACCCCTGTTACGGCCTGCCGCCCGGATTCGATCCGCTCGAGGGCTGGATTGTCAGCGCCTGAAAGCCTGCAGATGGCGCGCCATCGCTGGACCTTGCAGCTTGCTGCGCGGCGGCGTCGCTGGGGGCTCGCCTGGGGGATGCTGGGCTGGCTGATCTGCCAAATGGCCCTGGCCTCGGATGCGCCGGAGCGGGTTCGCGGCGTTGTCAGCTATGTGGCTGATGGCGACACCGTGTACCTTCGTCCAGAGGGACAGCACCACCCAATCGCGGTGCGCCTGCTGGGCATTGATGCTCCCGAGATCTGTCAAACGGGTGGCGTCGCTGCCCGACAGGCCCTGCAGGATTTGCTGCTGGACCAGACGGTGGACTTGCGCATGGAGCGGCGGGACGATTACGGTCGGCAACTCGCCCAGGTTTATTGGCAAGGTCGCGATGTCGGGCGCTGGATGGTGCAGCAGGGCCTGGCCTGGTCCTACCGCTATGGACGCGACCCCGGCCCCTACCTGAAAGAAGAGCGGGCTGCGCGTGCGGCAGGGCTGGGCTTGTTTGCCGAGCCCGCGCCTGAACCCCCCGCTGTGTTTCGACGCCGACACGGCAGCTGCAAGACGGCCCCTTGATACCTTCTGGCCGCCCCCGCGCTGGGGTTGGGCTGCATGTGTCCTTTCGCTTTCAGGCAGATGGGGGCCGGCGGCCGTGCTGATCGTGCCCCGGATCGAGCATCTTGCGCAAGGCTCCAAGCCAAGCCTCAAGCGGCATCGCGCGTAGGGCGATCCAGCCGGCGACGGGCAAGGCCCGCCAGGGACGCAGCAGCATCAGTGCGGCGCCTGCCAGAGCGGCCAGAGCCAGCAGCCCGGTGGGATGCTCGCGGGCCTGATGACGCAGCACTGGCCGTATCACGTCCAGGGCCAGCTTCAGGGGATGGCGGCGCCACCATGTCCCCAGCATATCGCCCATGTCGCTATGGCCGGGCGGTCTCTCGTCGCCATCCGACGGAAAGCTGCTGCCGCGCATGTGTGCGACCCACTCCGAGCGACTCAGCGCCAGCCGGCTTCGTGCCCGCTCCAGTGCGGCCTCTTCCTCGAGTTTGCGTCTCACCGCTGATCCTCGGCCAAACGCAGGGCCTGTGCATCTTCTTCGAGTTGCGCCTTCAGTTCCGACAGCATTTGCGTGGGCATCGGCCGCATCGCCACCCCCGCGGCTAGCGCGGCCACCCCCAGGGCCGCCGCTGGCAGCCCCCAAAGCACCGCGTGCTGCCGATCCAGCATCATGGCCAACATCGCCGCGGTGCCGGCCCAGACCAAGGCCAGCGCAGTTGCCGTCAAACCCAGTACCGCGGCCCATAGGCGAAGGCGCAGCGCCCGACTGAGCTGGCGTGCCTGAACCTGCAGCAGATCGCCATATGCCAGCAAGTGTCGGGTCAGCAGGTCGGGTCGTTGCAAGAGTGCGGCATAAATCGGATGCATCAAGGCTCCTGGGTCGGCACGAAAAAGACTTGCAGCATCGGAGAGTCACGACTGTTTATCCATCGGCCCCAATCGTTGACAGCTGTCGGCGGGCTCAGGCGTCAACAGTAGGAGGGCCGCTGCAGACCGCTTACGGATGAGCCGTGCCAAACAGGCTTATTTGTCAATAATGGTGGATCAAAGAAAAAGACTGCAGATAAGAAATCTCGACAGTTTTTTATCGGTTATTTGAAGAAATTGAACTTGAGGGGTGGAGATGATCAGGATCGGTATCGTGGACGACCATGCCATCGTGCGGTCTGGACTCAAGCAGTTCTTCTCGGACCAGGTCGATTTGCGGGTGGTAGGGGAGGCTGGCAGCGGCCGCGAAGCCATTGATCTGGTGCGTAAGGTGGAGATGGATGTGCTGCTGATGGACTTATCCATGCCTGGGCAGACCGGTATCGATGCCCTGGCCATGATTCGCGCCAAGGCACCCGATGTCGGCATCCTCATACTCAGCGGCTACCCCGAGGAGCACTACGCGGTCAACCTGATTCGCCAGGGCGCCAGCGGCTATCTCAACAAGGAATGCGATCCGGCCGAGATCGTCAAGGCCATCCGCATCGTCTCGCTGGGCAAGCGATACATCACCCCCGGTGTGGCTGATCTGCTGGCCCAGCAGCTCAACCGGCCTTCAGATATGGCCTCGCACGAGCAACTGTCCGAGCGCGAATTTCAGGTTTTTTTAAAGCTCGCCAAGGGCGAGACTGCCGGGGATATTGCCCGATCGTTGTCGCTGAGTGTCAAGACGGTCAGCACTTACCGCACCCGGGTGATGGAAAAAATGAGTCTGCACTCCAACAGTGATCTGACTTACTACGCGCTCAAGAACAAGCTGATCGACTGAGGGCGGACCCCCGAGGTCGGATTTGAGGCCTCAGGAGGAGAGCCCGCTCAAGTCCGCTGACCCGCGTTTGCGCACACACTGCATTCTTGATCGCGCGCCAGCGCGATAGCGCTCCAGTTCATCGTTCGTCCATCGAGCATCAGCAGGCGGCCAGACAGTGATGTCCCGATTCCAGCCAGCAGCTTGAGGGCTTCGGCTGCCTGCAGGCTGCCTACAAGACCCACCAGGGGCGCAAAGACGCCCAGGGTGGCGCACCGCGCTTCCTCGGGCGGTGTCTCCGGTGAAAAGAGACAGGCGTAGCACGGCCCCTGAGGTTGCCGGCTGTCAAAGACACTCACCTGCGCATCGAAGCCGATGGCAGCGCCCGACACCAGAGGAACCTTGTGTTTGACGCAGGCCTGGTTGATGGCCTGACGGGTGGCAAAGTTGTCGGTGCAGTCGAGCACCACGCTGACCTGCGGCACCCATTGCGCCAGCAACGCTTCGTCAGCACGCTGGTGGAGGCCGGTGAGATCGACGTCAGGATTGATGTCGCGGATGGCCTGCATCAAGGACTCCACCTTGGGTTGCCCGATGCGATCGAACCGGTGGGCAATCTGGCGCTGCAGGTTGGTGAGATCCACCTGATCGGGGTCGACGATGGTCATGCGACCGACGCCAGCGCTGCCCAGGTACAGCCCCGCCGAGCAGCCCAGTCCGCCGGCTCCGATGATGAGCGCGTGGGCCTGCAGTAGCCGCTGCTGGCCTTCCACGCCGATGTCCTCCAGGAGAATGTGGCGCGAGTAGCGCAGCAGCTGGTCGTCGTTCATGGCTCGGGCGGCCGGCGCTGAGGGCCGGGCAGAGCGCCTTTAGTTTTCTTTTTTCGCTTCGGGCCGGGCGGTCTGCGTCTTGCTGACCAGAACCGGTCTACCCTTGAGCTGGTTGAGGGCTTGGGTCAGCTGGAAGTCTTTGTCGCTGCCGAATTCGGGCGGACGTCGCTGGTCGGCCGGTCTGCGCGAGGCCTCTTCGAGTCGTCGCAGAGCCTCTTCGCGCGCCTTCTCACGGGTTGGATCTTTGGCCTGGGTTTCTCCGCTGCCGGTCAGATGCTTTTCCAGGTCGGCTTCTCGGGCACGCAGGGCAGCAAAGGGACTGCCCTCGGCCGTTTCATCCACCAGCACGTCCGGCATGATGCCTGTGGCTTGGATGGATCGTCCGTTGGGCGTGAAGTAGCGGGCCGTGGTGATCTTCAGCGCAGTGTCCGGACCCAGCGGCCGCACCGTCTGTACCGAGCCCTTGCCGAAGGTCTGACTGCCCATGATGGTGGCACGCTTGTGATCTTGCAGCGCACCGGCCACGATCTCGCTGGCCGAGGCCGAGCCTTCGTTGACCAGCACCACCAGCGGCAGGCTCTTGACGGCGGCGGGCAAACGCTTGAGCGGGTCGGCGCCACGCCGCACATAGAACTGGGGCGAGGCCCGGTAAGTGAACTTGCTCTCGGCCAGCTGACCGTTGGTGGAGACCACGGGTACGTTCTCGGGCAGGAAGGCGGCCGATATGGCCACTGCCGCATCGAGCAATCCACCGGGATCGTTGCGCAGGTCAAGCACCAACCCTTTGAGATCTGGGTCCTGCTTATAAAAGCCCTCGAGCCGGCTGACAAAGTCCTCGACCGTGCGTTCTTGGAACTGTGAAATCCGCAACCAGGCGTATCCTGGCTCGGTGATCCTGCCGCGCACCGACTGTGTGCGGATTTCCTCACGGACGATCGTCACCGGGAAGGTGCGGTTCTCGTCCTTGCGGAAGATGGTTAGCACTACGCGGGTGTTGGGTTCACCCCGCATGCGCTTGACCGCCTCGTTGAGGGTCAGGCCCTTGACGAAGGTGTCGTCAATCTTGGTGATCATGTCGTTGGGCTTGAGGCCGGCCCGGTCGGCAGGCGAACCCTCGATGGGCGAGACCACCTTGACCAGCCCGTCTTCCTGGCTGATCTCGATGCCCACGCCTACGAATCGGCCGGTGGTGCCTTCCCGGAATTCCTTGAAGGTCTTCTTGTCAAAGTAGGCCGAGTGGGGGTCGAGGCTCGAGACCATGCCCGAGATGGCCTCGGTGATGAGTTTTTTGTCGTCTACCGGCTCGACATAGTCGCTCTTGACCATGCTGAAGACGGCCGCCAGTTGCTGCAGCTCTTCCAGGGGCAGAGGCGAGAAGTTGTTTCGCGCGACCGCCTGCAGTTGAACAGTCGTAAGTGCCCCGGTGATGGCACCCAGGCAGATCCAGCCGGCTATCTTGAGTTTCTGACCCATACGGACCCCGTCGAAGTTCTTGCTGTCAACCGCTCGCGCAAGCGGGGCGCGAGTCTCGGACAGAGCTAACTCAGCAATATACACCTGCGAGGATGAGCCCGTACGTTCGGGCGGCAAGAGCGGTGTCCAGTTGTAACAGCCGCCCGCAAGCCCGGGGCGGCTTCAGCGCCCCTGGCCCTGGGCAGCGACGGCCGCCGCCGCCTGCGCTGCGGCCTGGGCATCGCCCAGATAACGTCGCCCCAGCGGCTTGAGTTGCGCGTCCAGCTCATAGACCAGCGGGATGCCGTTAGGGATGTTCAGGTGAACGATATCGCTGTCGGAAATGCCGTCCAGGTACTTGATCAGGGCTCGGATCGAATTGCCGTGGGCGGCCACCACGATCCGCTTGCCGGCCTTGATGCCCGGTGCCAGGGTTTCGTTCCAGAAAGGCAGGACCCGTGCCACGGTGTCTTTCAGGCATTCGGTCAGCGGCACTTGACCGGCTTCGAGCCTGGCGTAGCGTCGGTCACTCCGCTCGCAGCGTGGGTCTTCCGGGGTCAGGGCCGGCGGCGGGATGTCGTAGCTGCGGCGCCAGACCAGCACCTGCTCATCGCCGTACTGCCGTGCCATGTCGGCCTTGTTCAGGCCTTGCAGGGCGCCGTAGTGACGCTCATTGAGACGCCAATGATGGACCACCGGCAGCCAGGTGCGGTCCATTTCATCGAGCACATGCCAGAGTGTGCGGGTGGCGCGCTTGAGCACGCTGGTGCAGGCCAGGTCAAAGTCAAATCCTTCGGCCTTGAGCAAGCGACCCGCATCGATCGCCTGCTGGCGGCCCGTGGCCGTGAGGTCAACGTCAGTCCAGCCGGTGAAGCGGTTTTCCAGATTCCACGTTGATTCGCCGTGGCGGATGAGCACGAGTTGGTACATGTTCGCGATCGGGTCCGGTTCGGCCGGACGCCGGGCAGGGAAAAACTCAGCATTTTAGAATCTTGGATTGTTCAAAAACGCCCACCCGAAAGACGCCTGTGAATTTTCTGATCGAAAACTGGATGCTGATCTCCGTAGCCCTGACCTCGGGGGGCTTGCTGCTCTGGCCGGTGATGGCCGGCGGTGCCCGGGCCGGCAGTTTGAGCCCGGCCGAGGCGGTGCGACTTATCAACCGCGAAAAAGCCGTGGTGATTGACGTGGGCGAACCGCAGGAATTTGCCGCCGGTCATGTGATCGGCTCGCGCAATGTCCCGTTTGGTCAGCTCGAGGACAAACTTGCGGGATTGGTCAAGAACAAGGCTACGCCGGTGATCATGGTCTGCCCGGTTGGTGCGCGTGCGGCCCGCGCAGCCGGCCTGGCTCGCAAGCTCGGTTTTGAGCAGGCGCGGTCCATCGCAGGCGGTCTCAAAGCCTGGAAAGACGCAAGTCTGCCCGTGGAAAAAGCCTGAGCGGCTGGGGCTCTTGCCCGGCGCTGCGCACGCGTGTCGCCCCTTTGTGGCAAGCTCCGGGCTTGTTGATGTTTGGAGGGAAGATGCAAGCCGTCAAGATGTACACCACCGCCGTCTGTCCGTATTGCCAGCAGGCCAAGCAACTGCTCAAGCGCCGCGGGGTTGAGCAGGTCGAGGAAATCCGGGTGGATCAGGTTCCTGGCGAACGCGAGAAGATGATGGCCTTGACCGGCAGGCGCACTGTGCCGCAGATTTTCATAGGGCAAACGCATGTGGGCGGGTGCGACGATCTGATCGCGCTTGACGCCCGCGGTGGCTTGCTCCCCCTGCTCAGCGCCGAGCAGACCAGTGCCTGACCTCAGGGTCGGCCAAGGTTTTTCTTTCCATTCGATGCCATCGGCGATCCGGGTCGCCTGAGATAATGGCCGTTTGGCCAATGGGCCATTCCATTCTTCACTCTCCAGGACTTTTCATGGCCGACTCGCAAGCCGATCCCGTATTCCAGATTCAACGCATCTATCTCAAGGATATTTCGCTGGAGCAACCCAACTCGCCGGCCATCCTGATCGAGCAGGCCCAGCCGCAGGTGGACATTCAGCTGTCTGTCGGCTCCGAGCAGGTGGCCGATGGCATGTTCGAGGCCACGGTCACAGCCACAGTGCATACGAAGATTGGTGACAAGACCGTATTCTTGATTGAGGCCAAACAAGCCGGTATCTTCGAGATTCGCAACCTGCCGGCCGATCAGATGGGCCAGGTGCTGGGTATGGCCTGCCCGCAGATTGTCTATCCGTACCTGCGCGGCAATGTGGCCGATGTGGTGCAGCGCGCCGGATTCCCGCCGGTCCACCTGGCCGAGATCAACTTCCAGATGCTCTACCAGCAGCAACTGGAGCAGGCCGCCAACGCGAGCGCCTGATCGGGCCCATGCCTCGTTCCTGATCCAGGCCGGGCGCCCTGCCTCATGAAGATCGTCATCCTTGGCGCCGGTGCTTGGGGAACGGCGCTGGCAGTCCATGCGGCCTCACAAGGCCGCCACGAGGTCAGCCTGTGGGCCCGGCAGGCCCGGCAGCGGGAGTTGTTGCAGGCCCAGCGCCTGAACGCCCGCTATCTTCCCGATGTCAAGCTGCCACCGTCCTTGCACTGCTTGCAGGGTGAACTGCGCGAGGCGGTGGCGGGGCAGGACCTGGTGATTCTGGCCGGGCCGGTGTCTTCGGCTCGTGCTCTGCTGGAGTCGCTGGCTGATCTGGACGCACCTCTGGCCTGGCTGTCCAAAGGCTTTGAATCGGCTGCAGACGGCGGGACGGGGCTGATGGTGCACGAGATTCAGGCGCAGGTGGCCCCAGGGTTGCAGTGCGGTGCCCTCAGCGGACCCAGTTTTGCCTCCGAGGTGGCCCTGGGCCGGCCGACCGCGCTGGTGGCCGCCAGCTTGCACGATGCGGTGCGGCAGATCCTGGTGGAGGCTTTTCACGGTCCCAGCCTGCGCGTGTATGCCAACGATGACCTGGTGGGCGTGGAGGTCGGTGGCGCTGTGAAGAACGTGCTGGCGATTGCCACCGGGTTGTGTGACGGTCTGGCCCTCGGACTCAATGCCCGCGCTGCCCTGGTCACGCGGGGTCTGGCTGAAATCACCCGCCTGGGTCTGGCTCTGGGGGCGCGGGCCGAGACCTTCAACGGTTTGTCAGGTCTGGGCGATCTGGTGCTGACGGCCACGGGTGATCTCAGCCGCAATCGGCAGGTGGGCTTGATGCTCGCCCGAGGAATGAGCCTGCAACAGGCGGTGGATTCCCTGGGCCATGTGGCCGAGGGGGTCTACAGTGCGCGCACTGTGGTGCAGCGGGCCCGCCATCTCGGCGTGGATATGCCCATTTCTCAGGCGGTGGTGGCCCTGATTGACGGCCATCTCAAGCCCGACCAAGCGGTGGCCCAGCTCATGGGGCGGGAGCCCGCGCCAGAGAGACGCTAGGGCGGGCGGGGCTGCACGGGCCCTCGCGGAGAGGTCAAGAGCGGCTCGCAAACGTAAGGCTTGGGCGGTCCCATCGCATCGATGGACGGCGCTCCCGCGTCACTTTTGAGGGTTTTGGGCCCAGGCGCGAGCCCCGCTGCCACGGCGATCGGGATTTATGGCAGGTCCTGGGGGGCCCGCGGTAGGCCCTCGCGGGGTATCGGCCGCGGCCGACCTTGCTCATCAATGGCCACATAGGTCAGGCTCGCTTCGGTGACCTTCATGTACTGGCCTTGCGCCCCGTAGCGTTCAGCGAAAACCTCCACCTGAACGGTGATGGAGGTGTTGCCCACCCGCCGGATTGACGCAAAGAAGGACAGGATGTCACCCACCCGAACGGGCTGTTTGAAAACGAACTCATTGACCGCGATCGTGGCCATGCGGCCTTTTACATACCGTGCGGGCAGCACCGATCCGGCCAGGTCCACCTGGGCCATGACCCAGCCGCCGAAGATATCGCCATTGGCATTGACATCGGCTGGCATGGGAATGACTTTCATCACCAGCTCGCCCGAGCTTGGCGGAATAAAGCGTTCAGAGAGCGTCCCGGATGAGTCCGTTTGGGCGATGGGTGAGGTTTTCGACATGGGCACAATCCTGTCTGGATGCGGTTGCGGGCTTGTCGTGCAAGTCCGGCGAGCGCATTGTCTCCCAGGGATCTTTCATGCGACACCGCGCCGCCTCTTCTGATCAAGCTCTTCCCGGCCCTGATGACAAGTCGGGTACGCCGCGCTCGGACTGGGCCACGCTGCGTCGCTTGTTTCCTTATCTGTGGGCCTACAAGTGGCGTGTGATGGTGGCGCTGGCCTTTATGGTCGGGGCTAAGTTAGCCAATGTGGGTGTACCGGTGCTGCTCAAGGACCTGGTGGACCGTATGAACCCGGCCACCCGCGAGGCGGCTGCGGTCCTGGTGGTACCACTGGCCTTGCTGCTGGCCTATGGCGCCCTGCGCTTGTCGACCTCACTTTTCACTGAGCTGCGCGAGCTGATCTTCTCCAAAGCCACGGAGGGTGCCGCCCGTCGCATTTCCCTAGAGACCTTCAACCATTTGCATGCCCTGAGTCTGCGTTTTCATCTGGACCGGCAGACCGGCGGCATGACGCGCGACATTGAGCGCGGCACACGCGCGGTTCATTCCTTGGTCTCGTATTCGCTTTACAGCATCGTGCCTACCCTGATTGAGGTGACTTTGGTGCTGACCTTGCTGGCCGTCAAATTCGATGTCTGGTTTGCCATCATCACCTTGGTGGCTTTGGTGTTCTACATCGCCTTCACGGTGTCGATTACCGAGTGGCGTACCCAGTTCAGACGCCAGATGAACGAGCTCGACTCATCGGCCCACAGCCGCGCCATTGACTCTCTGCTCAACTATGAGACCGTCAAGTATTTCAACAACGAGGCCTTCGAGGCGCGGCGCTACGACGAGAGCCTGGAGCGCTACCGCAAGGCGGCCATCAAGAGTCAGGCCACGCTCAGCCTGCTCAACACCGGTCAGCAGCTGATCATTGCGGTGGCCCTGGTGGTGATGCTTTGGCGCGCCACGGAAGGGGTAATCGCTGGCCGCATGAGCCTGGGCGATCTGGTGATGGTCAATGCTTTCATGATCCAGCTCTATATCCCTTTGGGCTTTCTGGGCGTGATCTATCGCGAGATCAAACAGAGCCTGACCGACCTTGACAAGATGTTCCGGTTGCTGGAAAAAGAGCGCGAAGTGGCCGATCGGCCCGGCGCCTTGCCGCTGGCTTTACCCGCAGGTCAGGTGGATGTGCGCTTTGACAACGTGGACTTTGCCTACGATGCCGCGCGGCCGATACTGCACGGGGTCAGCCTTTATATTCCAGCTGGCAAGACCGTGGCGGTGGTGGGCGCCTCGGGGGCTGGCAAGTCCACGCTGGCCCGGCTGCTGTTTCGTTTCTACGATGTCAGCAACCGCAGCGCTGGCGGGCGCATCCTGATTGCCGGACAAGACATCAGCGCGGTGACGCAGGCCAGCGTGCGGCAGGCCATCGGCATCGTGCCTCAGGACACGGTGCTGTTCAACGACACCGTGTTCTACAACATCGCCTACGGTCGCCCCGGGGCCAGCCGCGAGCAGGTGGAAGAGGCGGCTCGGGCTGCGCGCATCCACGATTTCATCAGCGCCACGCCAAAAGGGTATGAGACCATGGTCGGTGAGCGTGGCCTCAAGCTCTCTGGCGGCGAAAAGCAGCGGGTGGCCATCGCTCGGACCCTGCTGAAGGATCCGCCGATTCTGATTTTTGACGAAGCCACTTCGGCCCTGGATTCCAGCAACGAGCGGGCCATACAGGCCGAACTGCGCAGCGCCGCCCAGAACAAGACCACGTTGGTGATTGCGCACCGGCTGTCCACGGTGGTCGATGCCCATGAAATCCTGGTGATGGAGGGTGGTCGGGTGGTCGAGCGCGGCACGCACGGCCAATTGCTCGAGCACGGCGGTCGCTATGCGCGCATGTGGGCCATGCAGCAGCAAGGGCATGACGATCCGGGCCACACCGGGCTGCAGACGGCGAC